>JANMKT010000021.1:0-75150 GCA_031372185.1 Novosphingobium sp. | reverse complement strand
GCTCTCTTGACTATGTTGTATCGCTCGACGGACTGCCGCTGTCGTGCGGGCGCTCCCGTGTAGAATCTGTCCCATAGTGCGTCCTTCCATTGATGGCTGAATATTACACCATCAAATGCCGGGACTAAACACTTAGAGTATTTCGCGGACCACATCCTGCGGGCGGCACAGGCGCACGCCCTTGTCCGTCTCCACCAATGGCCGTTCGATCAATTTGGGGTCGGCCACCATCGCGGTCAGGATTGTCGCCGCGTCGGCCACCGGTAACCTCCGCGCTTCCGCATCGGTACCGCGCAGTCGCAGCCCCTGTGCCGGGGTAATACCAGAGTCGCGGTATAGCTGCGCCAGCTTTTGAGCAGACGGCGGGTCGCGCAGATATTCGACCACGGTCAGCGCGATCCCGGGCGTTTCCTCAAGGATCGCCAGTGTCTTGCGCGAAGTGCCGCAGTCCGGGTTGTGCCAGATTGTCGCTTTCATGCCTGCCCCTCCTATTCGCTGCTGAGACTATCGGAAAATACTTTTCCGGGCAATTTGTAACTTGCAACTGCGAACGATTCTCAATATCAGCGCGTCATCTAATGCAAATGATTATCAATAAGGATTGCCAGTGATTCGCTTCCCAGTGACCAGCAACATGACCTCACTAATCGCTCTTTCCGCCGGGATCGGGCTTGCCTGCCCTGGCCTGGCCTGGGCCGACGAGATGGCCGAAGCACCGTCGATCATCGTCACCGGTCAGCACGATAGCTACAAGGCCGACGATGCCGATGCGACCAAGACCGGGACTCCGCTGATCGACACTCCGCAAAGCATAACCACGCTCAGCCGCGCACAACTGGACGATCAGGGGGCTGAGCAATTGAATGACGCGCTGCGCTATGTCCCCGGCGTCACGCTGGGCCAGGGCGAAGGGCACCGCGACCAGATCGTGCTGCGCGGCCAATCGACCACTGCCGATTTCACCCTCGATGGCCTGCGCGACGATGCGCAGTATTATCGCCCGCTCTATAATACCGAACGGGTCGAGGTGCTGAAGGGTTCCAATGCCCTGCTGTTCGGCCGGGGCGGCGGCGGCGTGATCAATCGGGTGTCCAAGACGCCAGATTTCGAACGGGCGCGCACATCCTTGGCCGGCGGCGTTGACAGCTTTGGCACCTGGTCGCTTTCGGGCGACGTCAACCAGCCGCTGGGAACGCAGGCAGCGCTGCGCCTCAACGCCACCTACGAGGCTCTGGCCAACCACCGCGATGTCTATGATGGCCATTTCATCGGCATCGCGCCGACTGCAGGGCTGAAGCTGGGCGAGGCAACAACGCTGGTGCTGACCTATGAATATGCCGAAGACCGCCGCGTTACGGATCGCGGTGTTCCCTCGCTAGGCGGGGTGCCAATCCGGGGCTTTGACCAGACCTTTTTCGGTGATCCGGCCATCAACCGGAGCGAAGTCACCGCCCATATTGCCCGCGCTCGGATCGAGCATCAATTGTCTGACAGCCTTTCGGCCAACTTCACCGGAGCCTACGCAACCTATGACAAGTTCTACGGCAATGCCCTGCCCAGCGGAGCAACCGCGACGACCGTTACGCTGACTGGCTACAACAACGGCATCCAGCGCAGCAACCTGATCGGGCAGGGCAATCTGGTGTGGAAGGGGGCCACTGGATCGCTGCGCCACACGCTGTTGCTGGGGTTTGAGGCGGCCGATCAGGACACTGCCAACATCCGCTCGGATGCGCGTTTTGCAGCGCTGATTGGCAGCCCCACCGCCAGCACGACGGTGCTACTGGCGCGGCGGATCACACTTCCCGCGATAAGTTTCACCGCGCCGGTCAACAACAGCACCTCGCATGTCCGCGCGCTGTCCGCCTATGTTCAAGACCAGATCGAGCTGGGCGAGCATGTCCAGATCGTGGCCGGGGTGCGCTATGATGATTTCCGGATCAGCTCGGTCAATCTGGTCAATGGCTTTGCTGCGGCGCGGACGGACGGCAAATGGTCGCCACGACTGGGCCTGATTATCAAGCCGCAGGCCAATATTTCGCTCTATGCGAGCTATGCCAAAAGCTTCCTGCCGCAGGCAGGCGATCAGTTCACTGTGCTGGCGGCCAACACCGCGTCGCTGGCCCCCGAAGAATTCCGCAATCTTGAAGCGGGCGTCAAATGGGATCTGACTGAATCATTGTCGTTCACCAGCGCGCTATTCCAGATTGACCGATCCAACAGCCGCGTGGCCGATCCGGCAATCAGCGGCTTGTTCCTGCTGAGCGGCAAAAGCCGGGTGCGCGGGTTCGAGGCGGCGCTTTCGGGCAAGATCCTGCCCGAATGGCAAGTCACCCTGGGCTATGCCCATCAAGAAGGCGAAATCCGCAGCCCGATCGCCAGCGGCTCCGCCACGATCCCCGCCGGCCGCAAGCTCGACAAGCTGCCGCGTGACCAGTTCTCCGCCTGGACGCGCTATGACGTGACCCCCAAGCTTGGGTTGGGACTGGGACTGGTCCATCAGGCGAGCCAGTTTGCGACGATCAGCAATGCCGTACGGCTACCCGCCTTCTCCCGGGTTGATGCGGCGGTGTTTTACGATGTGTCGGGTCGTTTCGCGGTCCAGCTCAATGTCGAGAACCTCACCGATACGCGCTATTATCCCACCGCCCATACCGACAACAACATCTCGACCGGCGAGCCGATCAATGCGCGGATCACAGCGCGGGTGAAGTTCTAGCGCGCTGGCTCGACTTCCCCCTGCTTTGCATTCAGCGCTGGAACCGCGCGGGCGGCGTCCTGGGGGGAAATGCCGGGGGCCGGTGCGGCGCTGATTGTCTCCAGCCGCCGCATCACCCGACCGGCCCGCTGGACTGCGCGAATCAGGCGCGGATAGACCCCGCAGCGGCACAGATTGGGCACTGCGGCCTTGATCTCATCCTCGGTTGGATCGGCATTGCGGGCGAGCAGCGCCGCTGCACTGATCGCAATGCCCGGCGTGCAAAAGCCGCACTGGATCGCTTGTTCGGCAACCAATGCCTGTTGAACCGGGTGCGAACGATCCGGCGAGAGGCCCTCAATCGTGGTCACGCTTCGCCCTTCGGCCTCGGTCAGCGAGATCAGGCACGCGCGCAGCGCTGCGCCATCGATCAGCACCATACAGGCACCGCAATCGCCGTTGCCGCAGCCATATTTGGTGCCGGTCAGATTGGCCGCATCGCGCAGAGCCCACAGCAGCGGAGTTTGCGGATCCATGTGGAATTCGACCGGACGGTCATTTACAATCAGACGCGGCATCGGGATCAGTCGCGCCAGCTCCGGTCGATCTTGTCGATCTTGCGGACGAAAGCAGCAAAATCGGCCTCGCCCGGACCCTTGCCGGGAACCTGTCCTTCGACCAGATCGCGCTGGTGAACCGCTACAACCTCATCCGAGACCATGATGGTCTTGCCCATCGCCATCGAGGCTAGCTGAATCTCGCAGGCACGTTGCAGGCTCCAGTTCATTATCAGCATTTCAGGCAGGGTCCGGCCCATCACCACCGGGCCATGATTGCGCAGCATCAGGATCCGCTTGTCACCAAGGTTTTTGAGCAGCCGCTCACCCTCTTCCGCGCGGACGGTGATGCCCTCAAAATCGTGGTAGGCCAGCTTGCCGATGAAGTTGCAGGCATAGAAATTGGTCGGCTGAAGCCCGCCCTCAAGACTGCACACCGCCATCGTCGCGGTGGTATGGGTGTGGCAGATCGCATGGGCCCAATCGAGGTGGCGGTGGAACAGGCCATGCTGAGTGAACCCGGCCTTGTTGACCGGATAGGGATTGCCATCCAGCGTATTGCCATCGATGTCGATCTTGACCAGGTTGGAAGCGCACACCTCGGAATAGAGTAGCCCGAAGGGGTTGATCAGAAAGGCATTATCCTCATCCGGCACCCGCACAGAGATGTGGTTGTAGATCGATTCCGACCAGCCGAGCATATCGAAAATCCGGTAACACGCCGCCAGTTCCTGCCGCGCCTGCCATTCGGCTTCACTGCAATCGAGGTTACGCTTCAGCTGGGTTGCCATGAGACTCTCTCCGTATCCATTTGCTGGTGGTATAGTCCAATCATGGCTAGAGGGAAATCCGCAATCCAGCCCATAGCGTGCGAGGGTTGCCAAGATCGATCGAGCCACCCTGATTGCGCGTGACGACCTTTTCATCGGTCAGATTCTCGCCCCGCAAGACCAGCGCAAAGGGTCCGCCCAGTGGCACCTGCGCAAAGGCATCGAGCGTGGTTGCGGGCGCGAGGAGATCGGTCTGCAAATCATCCTCGAACTGCGCCCCGGTGTGGCGCAGCGTCGCGGAAAACTGCCAGCCTGCTCGCGGCTGCCAGCCCAGCGTGGCGCTGGCGGCCAGCTTGGGGGTTTGTGCCGGACGCTTGCCATCCAGCGCCAACGATGCCCCGCTGGCCTCGACAAGGGCGTCGGCCCAGGCGAGCGAGCCATCGAGGGTGACGCTGCCAAAGTGCAATCCTGCGCCCAGTTCCAGCCCCCGCGCGCGCACTGCATCGACATTGCGCCGCTCGCGCAAATTGGTCGCAATCGTCACATTGGCAATCGCGCCTTTGACCTTGTTGTCAAAGGCAGTGAGTGAGAGATGAACCGTATCGTTCGGGGCAAAATCGATCCCGACTTCGAACCCGCGCAGCCGTTCATTGGTCAGCGCCGCATTGGCCCTTGTTGTGACCGGAAAAACCACAAAGGGGCGGTAAAGCTCGTTGAGAGTCGGCAGGCGCAATCCGCTATAGGCTGAACCCCTGAGCGAAAGCCCTCCGCCCAGTGCCAGCACTGCCCCGCCGCGCAAAGAAGTGTTCCAGCCTGAGCGCTCCGCGAATTGCCGGTCAATCGTGGTGACGCCCGCCGCATTGGCCTCGCGGAAATTGCCATCGCGGATGGTCCAGCGATCGGCCCGCGCTCCGGCGGTCAGCACCAGCGCGCCAAGGCTCAAATCGTCCTCGATGAACAGGCCGGCATCGCTGTTCCTGCCGCCCGCCCGGCGCCGCGCGGTAGCAAGGCCAGTGACGGCGCTATAAGCCTCTTCCTGCAGACCGCCGCTGGCGATCCGCCAATCGGTGCCAAGCCGCAGGACATGCTTGCCGCCCACCGGCGGGCGCAATTCGAGCTTGCCGCCGATCCCGGTCGAGGGCGTGCGGCGCTGGTCGAGCGTTTTGCGGAAGCTGGTTGCACTGATCACGATGTTCGAGAAATCGCGCGCCTGCACATAAGCCAGTGCATCGAACTGCCAGCGGCCCCGGCCGACCAGCCGTAGACTGGCGTCCTGCCCGCTGCTGGTGGAGTCCGCGCCCTTGAAGCGCAAGGTGCGGGCGTCGTTATAGGCCAGTGCGCGAAATTGCAGTTCGACATCGGGAGTAAGCGGGGCAACTCCGCGCACACTGGCTGACCAGCTTTCATAGGCGGCCCTTGCGCTGGCGGGCCTGCGCTGGGCGGCAGGCGTGGTCCAGAACCCTTGCCCCCGATCCCACCTGCCGCTGACCACGGCGAAGCCTGCGCCAAGCCTGGGAGCCAAAGTGGCCGAAAGCTCGGTCTCGCCGCGATCATTGCCGATGAGGGTGCCGGAAAAGAGGCCCAGCGCGATCGCATCGGCACTGGTCAGCTCGATCGTCCCGGCCACCGCGCCCGCGCCAAACGCCCCCGCCCCGCCGCCACGCGTGACCTTGGCAGAGGCAAGCCGCTCCGCCGCAATCGCCGAGAAGGGGATATAGCCGAAGAACGGATCGGCCATCGGCACCCCGTCCAGCAGCACCAGCGCGCGCGAGGTGGCATTGCCGCCCAGCGCGCGCAGCGTCACCCCTTGGGCCGAAGGATTGGCTGAGCGGCTGTCGGAGCGGCGAAATTGCTGGAAGCCCGCGATCGAGGACAGCGCCTCCTCGATCCGGCCCGAGGCGCTCGAATTCAGCCGCTCGGCACTGATCGTCTGGACATCATAGGCCGGGCTGCCCGGCGGATCGGCCAGGCCCTGCCCGGTGACGAGGATCTCACCCGATGGCGCATCTTCTGCCGCCAGCACAGGCGATGCAGCTAGCGTGATTGCGATTACCAATAGCGATGCGGGGCAGGTCCGTCTGGTCATGCATCGCCCGGTGTTACAGAATCCCCGGCAAGTCCAGCCCTTGTTCGCGGGCACAATCCTGCGCAATCTGATAACCCGCATCGGCATGGCGCATCACGCCGGTTGCGGGATCGTTCCACAGCACCCGCTCCAGCCGCCGGGCGGCATCATCGGTGCCATCGGCGACAATCACCATCCCCGAATGCTGCGAATAGCCCATGCCCACCCCGCCGCCGTGATGCAGCGAAACCCAGGTCGCGCCGCTGGCGGTGTTGAGCAGCGCGTTGAGCAGCGGCCAATCGGACACCGCATCCGATCCGTCCATCATCGCCTCGGTCTCGCGATTGGGGCTTGCGACCGAGCCGGAATCCAGATGATCCCGCCCGATCACAACCGGAGCTTTCAGCTCCCCCGATCGGACCATTTCGTTGAACGCCAGCCCCAGCCGGTGGCGCTGGCCAAGGCCGACCCAGCAAATCCGCGCGGGCAGGCCCTGAAAGCTGATCCTCTCCCGCGCCATGTCGAGCCAGTTATGAAGGTGCGGATCATCGGGGATCAGCTCTTTCACCTTGGCATCGGTTTTGTAGATATCCTCCGGATCGCCCGACAGCGCCGCCCAGCGGAACGGGCCGATCCCGCGGCAAAACAGTGGACGGATATAGGCGGGCACGAAGCCGGGGAAATCGAACGCACCCGCAACGCCCTCATCCTTGGCGACCTGGCGGATATTGTTGCCATAATCGAAGGTCGGAACGCCGGCGGCGGCGAAATCGAGCATCGCGCGGACATGGACCGCCATCGAGGCTTTGGCGGCCTTGGCGACGCTGGCCGGATCGCGTTCGCGCGCGGTCAGCCATTGATCGAGCGTCCAGCCCTGCGGCAGATAGCCGTTGACCGGATCATGGGCCGAGGTCTGATCGGTCACCGCATGGGGGCGAACCCCGCGCCGATAAATCTCCGGAAAAACGTCCGCCGCGTTGCCAAGCAGTCCGACCGAGATCGGCGTTTTGGCGACCGCCATGATCTCCAGCGCCTCGTCCAGACTATCGGTCTGCCGATCGATATAGCCGGTCCGCAACCGCATCTCGATCCGGCTCGGCTGGCACTCAACCGCCAGACACGACGCCCCGGCCATGGTTGCGGCGAGCGGCTGTGCCCCGCCCATCCCGCCCAGCCCGCCGGTCAGGATCCACTTGCCCGCAAGATTATCGCCATAATGCTGGCGGCCCATCTCGACGAACGTCTCATAGGTGCCCTGCACGATGCCCTGGCTGCCGATGTAAATCCACGATCCGGCAGTCATCTGGCCGTACATCATCAGTCCAGCCCGATCGAGCTCGTGAAAATGCTCCCACGTCGCCCACTTGGGGACGAGATTGGAGTTAGCGAGCAGCACCCGTGGCGCATCCTTGTGAGTCTGGAACACCCCGACTGGTTTGCCCGACTGGATCAGCAGGGTCTGATCGTCTTCCAGCCGTTTGAGCGAGGCGACGATCTGATCGTAGCATTCCCAATTGCGCGCCGCCCGGCCAATCCCGCCGTAAACCACCAGTTCCTTGGGGTTCTCCGCCACATCAGGATCAAGGTTGTTCATCAACATCCGCAGCGCGGCCTCGGTCAGCCAGCTTTTGGCGGTGAGATCTGTGCCGTGGGGGCTGCGGATCACACGGGAATTATCGAGGCGGGTCATGTCTGGTCCTTCGCGAAACTGAGGCAGGCATTGAGTATTTGGCTTAAGGTAACTTGCAGGCTGGCGGCGCGGGCAACATCCCAAGCGGGCGGCCAGTCGGCGTCCTCATCAAGATAGCCGCGCATGGCGAGTTCCATCTGGATCGCATGAATGCCGCCAGCCGGATTGCCATAATGGCGCGTGATCCAGCCACCCTTGAAGCGGCCATTGATGACATGCGAATCCCCCGCGCAGTGTTTGGCAACCGCTTCAGTCAAAGCCAGGGCGCAGCTCGCCCCGCCAAAGCTGCCGATATTGAACAGCGGCAGTTCGCCCTCGAACAGGCGCGGGAGATGGCTGCGGATCGAGTGAGCGTCATACAGCACCACCGTCTGATGGAGGCCGCGCAACCGGGCTATCTGAGCGTTCAGCGCGACGTGATAGGGATCGAAGTAACGCGTCCGGCGGTGGACGATCTCTGCTTCGGTCGGTTCCTGGCCCGGCTCATACAGCGGCACCCCGGCAAAGGTTTCAACCGGACACAGGGCAGTGGTCGCCTGCCCCGGATAAAGCGACGCGCCCGAGGGATCGCGATTGACGTCGATCACGCTGCGCGAAATGGCGGTTTCGATGATGGTCGCGCCCATTTCGCGGGCAAAGGCGTAAAGCTGACCGACATGGTGATCGGCATCGTGACGGGCCAGCGACAGCAAACCGGTGATCTCGCCGGGAATATCGGTTCCGGCATGGGGCACGCTGAGGATCAGCGGCGCAGTGCCTTCAGTCACATGGAGCCAGCCGGTCATGCGACGCCCGGCAGGCCAGCCAGTGCGGCCAATGCGCCCGAGCGGATCAGGCCAGTCGCCGCGATCATATCGGGGTGGAAATAGCGATCCTCGGCCAGCTTGGGGACCTGCGCTCGCAGCAGGCTCCGCGCCGATTCCAGCACTGCGCTGGATCGCAACGACGCGTGGAAATCACAACCCTGGACTGCTGCGAGATATTCAATCCCCAGCACATTGCCAAGATTGTCCGCCATCGGCAGCAATCGCCGCGCGCCGTGGGCGGCCATCGAGACATGGTCCTCCTGATTGGCCGAGGTCGGGATCGAATCGACGCTGGCGGGATAGGCGCGGCTCTTGTTTTCCGAAACCAGCGCCGCCGCCGTCACCTGCGGGATCATGAAGCCCGAATGGAGCCCCGGCAGCGGGGTAAGGAACGCCGGAAGCCCGGACAGCGCCGGATCAACCAGCATCGCGATCCGCCGCTCGGCGATCGAGCCGATCTCGCACAGCGCCAGCGCGATCATATCGGCCGCAAAAGCCACCGGCTCAGCATGGAAATTGCCGCCCGACAGCGCCTCGTCGGTATCGGCGAAGATCAGCGGATTGTCGGAGACGCCATTGGCCTCGATCCCCAGGGTGGTAGCCGCCTGGCGCAGCAGATCAAGTACCGCGCCCATCACCTGCGGCTGGCAGCGCAGGCAGTAGGGATCCTGCACCCGGACATCGCCGGTCAGATGCGAGGCGCGGATCGCCGATCCTGCCATGAGTTCGCGCAGCGCCGCCGCCGTCTCGATCTGACCGCGGTGGCCGCGCAGCGCATGGATACGCGGATCGAACGGTGCATCGGAGCCTTTGGCCGCCTCGGTCGAAAGCGCGCCGGTCAGCAAGGCGGAGCCAAACAGCAGCTCAGCCTCGAACAGTCCGGCCAGCGCATAGGCGCAGGAGAACTGCGTGCCGTTGAGCAGCGCCAGCCCTTCCTTGGGGCCAAGCGTGAGCGGGGTGAGTCCAGCCGCTGCCAAAGCTTCAGCTGAGGGCATCCGCACTTCACCCAGCCAGATTTCGCCCGTCCCGATCATCGCCGCCGCCATATGTGCCAGCGGAGCCAGATCGCCCGATGCGCCGACCGAGCCTTGCGCCGGGATCACCGGGGTCAAACCCTGTTCGAGCATCGCCCCAAGCAGCGCAACCGTCGCCAATTGAACCCCCGAGGCCCCCTGCGCGAGGCTGGCCAGCTTGAGCGCCATCATCAGCCGCGCGATGGGAACGGGCATGGCTTCCCCGACCCCGGCAGCATGGCTCAGCACGATATTGCGCTGAAGGGTGAGCAGATCATCATCGCTGATCTTCACGCTGGCGAGTTTGCCGAAGCCGGTATTGATCCCGTAAACCGGCTCGTTCCGGGCAAGAATCCGCGCCACTGCTGCTGCGCTCGCAGCGATCTGGGTGTGGGCTGCGGGATCGAGCAGCGGCGTCTCGCCCCGGTAAATCCGCCGCCAATCGGCCAGCGGCACCGCGCCTGCGTGGATAATCAAGCTCATTGTCCCCTCCTGATGCGGGCGTGGAGCGGGTTGGCACCGATCCGGTAGACCAGCTCGGCCGGGCGTTCGATATCCCAGATCGCCAGGTCACAGGCTTTGCCCGCCTCAAGCGTGCCGGTTTGATCCAGCAGCCCCAGCGCGCGCGCTGCTTCGCACGTGACCCCGGCCAGGCATTCCTCGACCGTCAGGCGAAACAGCGTCGCGCCCATATTCATCGCCAGCAGCAGCGAGGTAAGCGGCGAGGTGCCGGGGTTGCAATCGGTCGCCAGCGCAATCGGCACCCCGGCGGCGCGGAGCTTTTCGACCGGCGGCGGCAGGGTTTCGCGGGTGAAATAATACGCCCCCGGCAGCAGCACCGCTACCGTTCCGGCAGCCGCCATCGCCGCAATCCCGGTATCACCCAGATGTTCCAGATGATCCGCCGACAGCGCACCAAAACTGGCCGCCAGCGCCGCGCCGTGGCTGTTCGAGAGCTGCTCGGCATGGAGCTTGACCGGCAGGTCGTGGGCCTTGGCCGCCGCAAACACGCGCTTGATCTGCGCCGGAGTAAAACCGATCCCCTCGCAAAAACCATCGACCGCATCGGCGAGGCCCACAGCCGCCGGGATGATCGCCGCGCAGATAAGGTCGATATAACCATCGGCATCGCCGGCATACTCAGGCGGAACGGCGTGGGCGGCGAGTAGCGTGGTGCGCACCGTTATTGCGCGGGCCGTGCCCAGCGCGCGCGCGGCCCGAAGCATCTTGAGCTCATCATCCAGCGTCAGCCCATAGCCCGATTTGATCTCGATCGTGGTGACGCCCTCGGCGATCAACTGATCGAGCCGCGGCAAGGCGGATTCAATCAGCGCCGTCTCGCTCGCGGCGCGGGTGGCCTGCATGGTTGAGATGATCCCGCCGCCTGCGCGAGCGATCGCTTCGTAGCTGGCCCCGGCCAGCCGCAGCTCAAACTCATGCGCACGGTTTCCGGCGTGCACGAGATGCGTGTGGCAATCGATCAGGCCCGGAGTGATCCAGCGGCCCGCGCAGTCGATCACGTCATTCGCCGCAAAATCCGGCGCATCGGCCTTGGCTCCGGCATAGACGATCCGCCCTTCCCGGCAGGCGATCACGCCGTCCTCCACCGCGCCTGCTGGGGCCATCGTGGCGAGCCGGGCATTGTGCCACAACCGGTCGCAGGGCAGGATGGAGTCGGCAATCATGGTCATAAGAGTTGCAGATCAATTTTATTATGTCTAGACATATTATCGCGCCGCATGAGGATACGTGATGTCAGCTTTCTGGTTTGCCACCGCCCTGCTCCCGTCCGGCTGGGCCAGCGATGTGCGGATTTCGGTCAAGGATGGCCTGATTGCTGCGATCGAGCCGGGCGCGGCACCTCGCCCCCATGATGAACGCCACGCCATCGCCATTCCCGGACTCGCCAATGTCCACAGCCACGCTTTCCAGCGCGGCATGGCGGGCCTGGCCGAGCATCGCGGCTCAGGGGGCGACGACAATTTCTGGAGCTGGCGCGAGGTGATGTACCGCTTCCTCGATCGGCTGACCCCCGATGATGTCGAAGCCATCGCGGCGATGGCCTATGCCGAAATGCTCGAGAGTGGTTACGTCCACGTGGGAGAGTTCCACTACCTCCACAATGACGCGCAAGGGCGCGCTTATGCAAACCCGGCAGAAATGGCCGCCCGCGTGGCCGCCGCTGCCCGCGCCACCGGGATCGGGATCACCCTGCTGCCAGTGTTCTACGCCCACAGCAATTTCGGCGGACAGGCCCCGAACCCCGGCCAGCGCCGCTTCATCCAGTCCATCGACAGCTTCGCCAGCCTGCTGGAAGCCTGCCACCCGCTAGTTTCCGCAGGTGACCGGCTTGGTATCGCCCCCCACAGCCTGCGCGCGGTGACGCCGCCGGAACTGGCCGCGCTGATTACCATGCACCCCGCAGGCCCGATCCACATCCATGCCGCCGAGCAGCAAAAGGAAGTGCAGGACAGCTTTGCCTGGTCGGGCCAGCGCCCGGTCGAATGGCTGCTGGGTCACGCCGCCCTCGATGAGCGCTGGTGCCTGATCCACGCCACCCATCTGACCGACAAGGAAACCGATGCGCTGGCGACAAGCGGAGCGGTTGCGGGCCTCTGCCCGATCACCGAGGCTAACCTTGGCGACGGCATCTTCCCTGCCCTGCGCTTCCTCAGCGCCGGGGGCCGGATCGCCACGGGGACCGATTCCAACATATTGATCGACCCGGCGCAGGAATTGCGCGCGCTGGAATATAGTCAGCGCCTGGCCCATCAGGCCCGCAATGTGCTGGCCAGCGAAGCGCATCCTTCCACCGCGCGGCGGCTGTTTGAGGCAACGGTTGCAGGCGGCGCACAAGCAATGGGGATCACCCAAGGGCTGGCGATCGGCAATCCGGCGGACTTTGTGACGCTCAACGTCAATCACCCAGCACTGCAAGGCCGCAGCGGCGATCAGTTGCTCGATAATTGGGTCTTCGCAGCGCGCGGGAATTGCATCGACACCGTGTGGAAGCGCGGGCGCATGGTCGTGTCGGGTAGGCGGCACAACCACGCCGAGCCGATCACTGCCCGCTATCTGAAGGTCATCGAGCGGATCATCGCTGCATGAGCATCGCCGCACGGATCAGAGCCGATATCGAAGAGCGGATCGCTTCGGGGCAATGGCAGCCGGGCTATCGCATCCCGTTCGAGCATGAGCTGGTGAGCGAATATGGCTGCGCAAGGGCGACCGTCGGCAAGGCGCTGACCGGCCTGGTTCGCTCCGGCCTGATCGAGCGGCGGCGCAAGGCCGGAACTTTTGTGGCCTACCCCCATGTGCACTCTGCCGTGCTCGACATTCCCGATATCGGCAAGGCGATTGCCGAGCGGACCGGCAGCTACCGGTTCGAACTGCTGTCGTCCGCAATCCGCAGCGATGATGGCACCAACGGCGATTTCGCCCCCGCCACCCCGCTGCGCCACGTAACCGGGATCCATCACGGCGCCGACGGTCCGTTCGCCCATGAAGACCGGCTTATCAGCCTGACCGCCGTGCCTCGGGCGCGCGATGCTGATTTTACTACAGAATCGCCCAGCGCCTGGCTGCTGCAATCGGTGCCGTGGACGCAGGCGCGCCACAAGATCAGCGCGATCGGCGCCAACCTGGAAATCGCCGGCCATTTGGCGCTCCCGCGCGGTACCCCCTGCCTGCTGGTCGAGCGCTGGACCTGGCGGGCGGGCGCGCCGGTAACTTACGTCAGCCAGGCCTTCCGCGGCGACCGGTTCGATCTGGTGGCTACTTTTACCCCCGAAGGGCGTTAAGCTGGACCATGACGCGGCTGATCCTGTTCAACAAACCCTATGGGGTGCTCTCGCAATTCACCGATAGCGGGGACGAGACAGCGCGCGCGACACTGTCGGATTACATCGACGTACCGGAAGTTTATCCGGCCGGAAGGCTCGACCGCGATAGCGAGGGCCTGATGCTGCTGACCGATGACGGCCAGCTGCAGGCGCGGATCGCCGATCCCAAATTCAAGCTACCCAAGACCTATCTGGTCCAGATTGAAGGCGATCCGGACGAGGCCAGTCTTGCCGCGCTGCGCCGGGGTATCCGCCTGAAGGATGGCCTGACCCTGCCCGCCGAGGTGGAGCATATCCCCGCCCCCACCCTGTGGCCCCGGGATCCGCCAATCCGCGTCCGCCAGAGCATCCCTGACCGCTGGCTCAAACTGACCATCCGTGAAGGCCGCAACCGGCAAGTGCGCCGTATGACCGCAGCAGTGGGCCTGCCGACCTTGCGGCTGGTGCGATGGTCTGTCGGAGAATGGACGCTTGAGGGGGTGGCACCGGGGGAATGGCGCGAGGGCGCAGCGCGATAGCTTCAGCTTCGCGAGGGTTTGGGGGCAACCAACAGCAAGACCAGCGCGCCGCTCGCAAATGCCGCTCCGGCAGCGAAAGTTGCGCCCATCCCGAACTGATCCCACAGCAATCCGGCCACAACGCTGGCAACCAGCATGGTGATGCCCGTCGCCAGATTGAACAGGCCAAACGCCGACCCGCGCATGCTCACCGGCGCGTGATCGGCAATCAGCTTGGCCATCAGTCCCTGAGTCAACGCCATGTGGAGGCCCCACAGCGCGATTCCCGCGAAAGATGCAGCCAATCCCGGAATCCAGGCCAAGATCAGATCGGCCATGATAAGGCAGACCAATCCCCATCCCAGGAGGACGCGGGCTGAATGCCGGTCGGATGCAATGCCCGCAGGAAAGGCCCCTAACGCGTAGACGACATTCATGACGACCAGCACAACCGGTGCAAATGTCAGGGGCAAGCCCTCTGCCGATGCCTTGAGGACAAGGAATGCTTCGCTGAACCGGGCGAGTGTGAATATGACCCCGAGTACAACCACGGCCCAGAACGGGCCTTTGAACTGCTTGATGTCTGCCAGCACGATTGGGGGCCGGGACGGCTTGGAAGGCTCGCTGTCACCCGGGTCTTCGACACCGAAAATCACGCAGATGACCGCGAGGCCTGCGGGAATGACGGCGACCCAGAACACCAGCCGGATGTCGTTGGCAAAGGCTGCCATCAAACCGATGGCGAGCAATGGACCGATGAAGGCACCGATCGTATCGAGGGTCTGGCGCAGACCGAACGCGCGCCCGCGAATGGCCGCAGGCGTGACATCGGCCACCAGCGCATCGCGCGGCGCCCCGCGCAGACCCTTGCCGATCCGGTCGGCAAATCGCGCGCCCAGCACAACAGGTGCCGAGCCGGCCAGCGCGAACAGCGGCTTGGTAATCGCGCCCAAGCCATAGCCGAGCAAGATCAGCGGCTTTCTGCGGCCGATGCGGTCCGAGATATAGCCAGAAAACACCTTGCTGATCGACGCCGTTGCCTCGGCAATGCCGTCAATCAAGCCAACCATGGCGACGCTTACGCCCAACGTGGCTGTCAGAAACAGCGGCAACAGCGCGTGGATCGATTCGGACGAGATATCCATGAACAGGCTGACCAGGCCAAGCGCCCAGACAGTGCGGGGTATTTTCAGATTTTCGGCGGGACCGTGACTGATGTCCGTCACTTTCAGTCCCCAGACTCAAAAGCAACGCTGCCCTGATTGAACAATTTCGCGATCAACCCCATCGCAGCTTGCGATTGCATCAGCTGCGGATCAACTTCAATCCGATCCGCCGCGCACAGCAGCTCGGCCAACCCGGCAACTTCGCCCGCACATTCGATGCACTCGCCATCGACGAACAGCAGCACCGCGCTTGCTGCTGGCCTGATGAAAGAAAAGCGGCTGGCCGGGTTACGGATCATCGCTGCGCCGTCAGCCAAATATTGACGCAGTTCCAGGGCCTCGACCGGCTCGTCCGGCTGCCATTCCATGTCGGGATATTTGGGGGTGCTGGTGTATGCCCCGAACCAGCGGGCGAACCCATCACGGTCGGCCAGTTTCCCGGTCACCATCGCGTGCAAACGGGCCAGTGCGCTGGCGGAAATCTCGCCCGGATTAGCCTGCGCGGCAAGGCCCGGATCGGCATAGCGATCATCGTCGTCCAGCTCTGCGAGCAGATCGTCGCACCAGTTGCCGATCAATTCACTGCGCGAAGGTGCGCGGAAGCCGACCGAATAGGTCATGCAATCATCGCCCACCGCAACGCCATTATGGGCAAAGCGAGGAGGGACATAGAGGATGTCGCCCGGCCCGAGGATCCATTCGTCAGCGGCTTCGAAATTGGCCAGCAGGCGCAGATCATCGTGCGGCAGCAGCACGGTAGCCGCATCGCAGCGCGCGCCCACTTGCCAGCGGCGCCGGCCCAGCCCCTGGATCAGGAACACATCATACTGATCGAAATGCGGGCCGACGCCTCCGCCGTCCGTGGCATAGCTGACCATAACATCATCGATCCGCCAATTCGGGATAAAGCGAAACGGCTCGATCAGCGCAGCCACTTGGCGCACGTGATGATCAACCGCCTGGACCAGCAGCGTCCAGGGTTGCTTGCCCAGATTATTAAACCGAGCCTCCGGGAAAGGTCCGTTCTCGGCCTCGAGGGTCTTGCGCGATTGCTTGATCAAACGGGCTTCAACACCTTCTTCGCAGGCTAGCCCGGCCAGTTCATCCGGCCCGAGCGGATTCTCCCACGATACCCATGGATTCTTGATCAACAGCGGCTGCTTCTGCCAATAATCGCTCAGAAAACCGTTAATGTCGAAGTGCTGGAACTGCATAGGTCCTCGCGGGCAAGGGGGTAGGGGAACTCCCCTGCAAGCAAATGGTGCCGCTCAGGTGATTCAGACTTCTATGCCCATCATCGCGATGTAAACTCAAAACACAGGCACAGCTTATAGAGGCGATTCCGGATTGTCGCTTTGGAAAAAACCTAGAACTTTCAGCCCAAGTCTGGGTCTGGTTACGCCCTTTTCCTGCACAAAGCACAAGGCCGGGACGCCAAACTAAAATCCAGACCGCCCATAATCGCGCGATTTATCACGCAACCATCCGCCCATCAAGGCCGGTTTGCTGAACCTGCAAACAGGTCGGGCCGCTTTGCTGCGGCGGTATAAGTTGCAACTGTGATTGCTGCGGCGGCGATCAAAACGGCATGGCCAAGCAGGCTGAAGGCCATCACCGTATAGCTGCCAATGGCGATTGAAAAAGCAATTGCCCACATCCAGCCAAGGAGTTGCAGGACCAGATGCCTGACTTGAAAATCTGGAATATGCCGGAGCGGGCTGACTTCGTGATTGAACAGAAAGTTCCATGATTTGATAATCAGGTTTCTCACAGCATCGCTCCTTCTCTCAAATTATTGCCTCATTTGAAGATAATCTGGATAAAATTGGATCAGGCTATTTTCCGAGGTTCTCATTACACTACAAACGGAATTTCTTGTTATTCATCTTCAATACCAGCATTAATAATCAGCTTCCATACGGCCTTTGGGGCACGTCGCGAAGAAAATGCCGCTGACGATTTCCTTGTGGGGCGCTCACTGCCAGCGCGGGCCAAGCCGATTTTCCGGCATAGCGTGACCCGATCTAGGGTCAGGACCTGTTAACCGCATCTTCGAGGCGGCAAAATGGCGAACATATCGGGCGGAAATGCGCGCCGTTAAGACTGGACGTCTTTGCAAGCGTATTTCTGTTCGAGATGGAAGCCATTTTGCCGTCCAAGCGGATTTGACCAAAATGGCCCATCGCAGCGTTGGATAGGCTTGTGATAGAATAACTATTCCCGCACCTATCCGCCTCGCGCTGGACCATTTTGCTTCAAACCTCGATGGTGCGGTTAACAGGTCCTGACCCTAAGCCCCTCCTCTTCAGGGGAGGGGTTGGGGTGGGGCTTCACCGCTGGGTCTGACCTGGAGGAGAGGCCCCACCCCTGGCCCCTCCCCTGAAGAGGAGGGGGGAATTGCAGACTGACTCGCAATTGCGGCGAGGATGGCCTACATTGGCTATATAGGGGTTCACCGCAGGCGGCTGGTCCGCTTTGCCCCACGCGTGTTCAGGAGTATTCTCATGGGTCTGTCACTTCCGCACCTGCTTATCCTTGCGCTGGTGGTGCTGGTGCTGTTCGGTCGTGGCCGGATTTCCGAGATGATGGGCGATTTCGGCAAGGGCATCAAAAGCTTCAAGCAAGGCATGGCTGAAGAAACCACCGATCGCCCGGTAACCCCGCCGCCCGCGCAGATCCCTGCGCAGCCGCCGGTGGCCGCCAGCGAGACCGTGATCGACATCACCAAATCGCCCCCCCAGTAAGCGCCCGCTGAGGCCACACTGCCATGTTTCCACACTGCCATGTTTGATGTCGGCGCGTCCGAACTGCTCCTGACTGTGATCGTGGCGATTGTCGTTATCGGTCCCAAGGATCTGCCGCTGGCCTTGCGCACGGCGGGCAAGTGGATCGGCAAGATCCGCCGCATCTCGGGTCATTTCCGCTCAGGGATTGAGAATATGATCCGCGAGGCCGAGATGGACGAGATGGAGAAGAAGTGGGCCGCCCAGAATGCCGCAATCATTGAGGCGCACCCGGCGGCTTCTGCCGAAGCCGGAGCGCTTGTTGGCCCTGATCCGGGCACTGCTGCTGCCGAACCGGAACCGCCTGCACCCGCCCCGCAGCTGCCGCACTGAGCATGGCCCTTAACCTGCGCGATATCGATGAAACCCAGGCTCCGCTGCTCGATCATCTGATCGAACTGCGCACGCGGTTGTTGCGCAGTATCATGGCGCTGGGACTGGCGTTTTGCGTCTGCCTCTATTTCGCCGACGACATCTTCGGCTTCCTGGTTCGTCCGTTGACCGCAGCTTTCCCCCCCGGACAAGGACGGCTGGTCTATACCAAACTCTACGAAGCTTTTTTCGTCGAGCTCAAGGTTGCGCTGTTCGCAGCCTTTTTCGTCAGCTTTCCGGTGATCGCCAATCAGCTGTGGGCGTTCGTCGCGCCGGGGCTCTATGCCAAGGAAAAACGGGCATTCCTGCCCTTCCTGATCGCGACCCCGGTGCTGTTCACCAGCGGCGCGGCGCTGGCCTATTATGTGGTTATGCCCACCGCGTTCCGGTGGTTTCTGACCTTTGAGGGCAACAAGGGTGGCCTCAAGCTGGAAGCCCTGCCCGGCACTGGGGATTACCTGGCGCTGGTGATGCAGTTCATCCTGGCCTTCGGGATCAGTTTCCTGATGCCGGTGCTGCTGTTGCTGCTCAACCGCGCCGGGATCGTCAGTCGCCAGCAGCTATCGGGCGCGCGGCGCTATGTGATCGTGGCGATCACTGCGATCGCGGCGATCATTACCCCGCCCGATGTGGTTTCGCAGCTGATGCTGCTGATCCCGATGCTGTTCCTGTTCGAAGGCTCGCTGATTATCATGCGGCTGGGCGAGCGCCGTGCTGCGAAAGCCAAGGCAGCGCAGGACGCCAGCGAGGCGCAAACCGTTCCGCCAGAGGCGCTGCCTTAGCGGCCACCGTCCTTCGTTCCATCATAAACCAGCTGCCCGCCGACCCAGGTCTGCAACACCTTGGTCGCGCGCAAATCGGCCGGGCTGGCGAGCAGCGGGTCGCGGTCGACCAGCACGAAGTCTGCGCGCTCGCCCGGGATCAGACGGCCAAACCGGCCTTCGGCAAACCCGGCATAGGCAGCGCCCGAGGTATAGGCCGCCAACGCCGCTTCGCGCGTGATCTTCTCCTGCGGCTGCCAGCCGCCGAACGGCTGCCCGTCGGCGCCCTGTCGGGTGGTCGCCGCGGCCATTCCGGCGAACGGGTCGGGTAGCTCAACCGGCGCGTCGGAACCGAAAGCCAGTTTCCCGCCCGCCGCCATGATCGATTTCCACGCATAGGCCCCGGCGAGGCGCCCTGGCCCAAGCCGCGCCTCGGCCATGGTCCGGTCCGAAGTCTGGTGGATTGGCTGCATCGAGGCGATCACACCGTTTTTGCCGAACCGGGGAATATCCACCGGATCGACGATTTGGGCATGCTCGATCCGCCAGCGCCGATCACCGGTGTAAGTCACTGCCAGCTCATCGATCGCACTCAGCACTGCGGCATTGGCGCCGTCACCGATTGCATGGACCGCCACCTGAAAATGATCGAGCGCAGCGCGGCTCATCAGGTTCTTGAGCTGGGTATCGCCGGTAATCCGCAATCCCATGCTCTTCGGGCTATCCGCATAGGGAGCCTTAAGCGCCGCGCCGCGTGATCCCAATGCGCCGTCGGCATACAGCTTCACCCCGTTCAGCCGCAGCCGGTCGTCATACAGCCACGGGGTCGGCCCCGGCCCGCCGATCAGGATCATCTGTTCAATCCCGGAGGCATAGCTCATGATCCGGATCCGCAGCGCCCCAGTGTCCCCGGCCCGGCGATAGGCCTGCCAGTCCTCGATCGAAGTGCCCATATCGGCCGCTGCCGTAACCCCGCGTGCGAGCAGCAGCTCCTGCGTCTTGCGCAGCGCCATGTCACGATCCTCGGGGCGGGGCGGGGGCACGGCATTATCAACCAGCGCGGTGGCCGTATCGATCAGCACGCCCGCCGGCTTGCCCGGCGCCTTGCCGACCGCAGCCAGCCGCTCAATCTGGCCGCCAGCGGGGGCTTTGGTCTGCGCGGTAACCCCGGCCAGCGCCAGCGCGCGGCTGTTGGCCCAGCCGGCATGGCCATCAACCCGATTGAGCCAGACCGGGCGATCGCTCACCGCCGAGTCCAGTTCTGCGGCAGTCGGGAACCGGCCCAGGCCCCACAGTTCCTGGTTCCAGCCGCGCCCGATGATCCAGGGGCGGTCCTGATGGGCCGTCGCGTAAGTCTTGATTCTGCCGAGCGCCTCAGTCAGCGATTTCGTTTCCGACAGATCCAGCGTCAGCGCGGCAAAGCCGATGCTCAGCACATGGGCATGGGCATCGATCAGCCCGGGCATCAGCACCCGGTTTTTGCCATCGATCAGATAATCGACCTTGGCTGGGCGCTTGTCGCCCCGCTGAAAGACTTGCTCGATCCGGCCATCATTGCCGATCAGCAACCCGCTGAAATGTTCAACCCGGCCTTGGGCATTCAGGGTTACGCCATCGACATTATCGACCAGCGTATCGGCCAGCGCCGGGCTGGCCGTAGCTAGTAGCGCGGTGAATAATAGTCGGCGCATCACTTGTTCCCTCGTTTCGGCAGGCGGCGGATGATCGCGCTGGTATCCTGGCGCCCTCCGCCCAAAGCCTGCACATCGGCATAAAATTGATCGATCAGCGCGGTGGTTGGCAAGGATACGGCAAGCGAGCGGCCTTCATCCATGGCAAGGCCCAGATCCTTGCGCATCCAGTCCACCGCGAAACCGAAATCGAACTCGTCCCTGGCCATGGTCGCCCAGCGATTGTCCATTTGCCAGCTTTGCGCCGCGCCGCCCGAAATCGCCTCATAAACCTTGTCGAGATCGAGATGTGCGGCCTGCGCAAAGCGCATCGCCTCGGCCAGGCTGGCGATGATCCCGGAAAAAGTGATCTGGTTGACCATCTTGGTGGTCTGCCCGGCACCCGCCTTGCCGACATGGACGATCCGGCTGGAATAGGCCTCCATTACACCGCGCGCTGCCTCGATCGCCTCGGGCCGGCCGCCGCACATCAGCGCCAGCGTGCCATTTTCCGCCCCGGCCTGCCCGCCGGTGACTGGCGCATCGACACAGTGAACTTCCTTGTCGCGCGCCTCGACCGCGATCTGGCGTGCGATCCGCGCCGAAACCGTGGTGTGGTCGATGAAGGTCGCGTCTTTTCCCAGTGTTGAAAAAACGCCCAGCGGCCCCAGCACCACATCGGCCAGATCATCGTCGGTACCAACGCAGGTCAGCACCACATCCGCGCCTTCGGCAGCTTCGGCCGGACTGGTCGCAACCCGGCTGGCCAGGCCGGGATTGGCCTCCTGCCATCTGGCGGCGCGGGCCGGGGTGCGGTTGAAGATAGTCAGTTGATGACCCGCCAGGGCGATGTGCCGCGCCATTGCCCCGCCCATCACGCCAAGGCCAATGTAGGATACTTTTTTCGCTGTGCTCATGATCTCGGTCTGTAACGGATTTTGCGGCAAAGCAAATGGCGGTTCACAGGCGCTGCCCTTTCCGTTACGGCCCGGCGCAATGACTCAGCCTGCACCCAAGCTCGCCACCAGCCCCGATCCATCGCTGACGATCGGCGATATCCGCGCCGCCGCAGCCCGGCTGGAAGGCGCGATCGTGCGCACGCCCACGCTTTACAGCCAGACGCTGAGCGCGATGACCGGGGCCGAGGTCTGGCTCAAGTTTGAAAACCTCCAGTTCACTGCTGCCTATAAAGAGCGCGGCGCGCTCAATGCGCTGCTGCTGAAGGGTGCGACCGAAGATCGGCGCGGGGTGATCGCGGCCTCGGCTGGCAATCACGCCCAGGGTCTCAGCTACCACGGCACCCGGCTGGGGGTACCGGTAACCATCGTGATGCCCAAAACCACGCCGACCGTGAAAATTATGCAGACCGAAAGCGTCGGCGGAACGGTGGTGCTGTTTGGCGAGTCATTCGACGAGGCATATGCCCACGCCCGCTTGCTTGAGGCAGAGCGCGGGCTGACCTTCATCCACCCGTTCGATGATCCGCAGGTTGCCGCCGGCCAAGGCACGGTTGCGCTGGAAATGCTGGAAGACGCACCCGAGCTCGACATGCTGGTGATCCCGATCGGCGGGGGCGGGCTTGCTTCGGGGATGGGCACAGCGGCCCGTGCCATCAAGCCCGATATCGGTTTGATCGGGGTGGAGGCAGAGCTGTTTCCCTCGATGTACAACCGGCTCAAGGGAACCTATCTGCCCTGCGGCGGCGATACGCTGGCCGAGGGTATTGCGGTGAACGAGCCGGGTGAGTTCACCTCGAAAGTGCTGGCCGGGCTGCTCGATGATATCGTGCTGGTCAGCGAAGCGGCGCTGGAAAGCGCGGTTGCGCTGCTACTCCAGATTGAAAAGACCGTGGTGGAAGGCGCTGGCGCAGCAGGTCTTGCCGCGATGCTGAGCTATCCTGAGCTGTTCAAGGGCCGCAAGGTTGGCGTGGTGCTGTGCGGCGGCAATATCGATACCAGGCTGCTCGCCAATGTGCTGCTGCGCGATCTGGCCCGGTCGGGCCGGCTGGCGCGGCTGCGACTGACCCTGCAAGACCGGCCCGGAGCCTTGTTCAAGGTGATGCGCGAATTCGATGCCCATCAGGTCAACATCATCGAGATCTATCACCAGCGGATCTTCACCCATCTGCCGGCCAAGGGACTGATTACCGACATCGAATGCGAAGCCCGTGACAAGGCCCAGCTGGATGCGCTGGTGGTGGCACTGCGCGCGGATGGCTATCAGGTCAGCCAGGTGGAGCTGGATCGCTAGCGTCTGATCCTCTGGCAGCGGGGCGACGGCCCGGCGTTAACCGAATCGCAGCTGTGCAAAATAACCGTTCGTTAACTCCGATTCGTGGTTAAAAGACTTTCAACACTGCTCCGGCGGGGGCATAGACCGAGTTCTTGCACTGTGATCCGCAGCCAAGATGACCAGAGGATACTGCCCGCTAGTGACGGCACCAGTTCGCTTTCCCCGGTTCTTTGTAACGAGCCCTGCGCCATGTCCTTACCTGCCGGGGCGGAGCGAGCGGAAGGTGTTTACCGAACTCAAGGGTCCGCACGCCGATGCGCTGAATGATGCGCTGGGCCGGATCGGCTTTCGCCGCAGCCAGACTGTGGCTTATCGTCCATCCTGCGTGGATTGCCATGCTTGCGTTTCGGTGCGGGTGGTGGCCGAGGATTTTCGGGCCTCGACCACGCAAAAGCGCAATCTCAAGCGCAATTCCGATCTGGTCGCCACCATGTGCCGCCCCTGGTCAACCAGCGAACAGTTCGAATTGCTCCAGAGCTACTTAGGCGTCCGTCATCCCGGCGGCGGCATGGCGACGATGGATGAAACCGATTTTGCCGACATGGTCGAACATACGCCGGTCGACAGCTATCTCGTCGAATACCGCGAGCCCAGGCTGGACGGGGTTCCGGGCCGCCTGGTCGCCGCCTGCCTGACTGATCGGCAAGGCGATGGGCTGTCGCTGATTTACAGCTTTTACGATCCGGATCATGGAACACGGTCCGGCCTTGGCAATTATATCATCCTCGATCACATCCGCCGCTGTGCCGAAGCGAAATTGCCTTATGTCTATCTTGGCTATTGGGTCGAAGGTTCGGTGCGGATGCAGTACAAGGTGCGCTACCGCCCGCTCGAACGGCTTGGCCGCAGTGGCTGGGCCCGCTTTGACGAGGGTGAACAGGATCGCCTCATTGCCAATGCTTCCGCCGCCAGCCGCCAAGGTGCCCTGCCGCTTGACGGCAGCACCAAGGATGGCGTTCCTGGCATGCAGGACCAATACCGCTTCATTGATTAAGCGGGCAGTTGGGATTGAACGCGCAATCGGCGCCGCACTGGTGGTTGCGCTGTTTGCGGGCGCTCAGCCGGCGCTTGCCCAAAGCCGTGATGCTGCCGATGAGTTGCAGGCCCTGATCCCGGATGCTGCTGTCGCCAATCCAGCTGAATGGGCCAAGGACACGGTGCCCGCCGAACAGTCCACAGCCGAGCCTGAGCTTGATCTTTCGTCCTTGCTGGCAGACCTTCCCGGCTTTTCCCTGCCCTGGCCGGACGAGACTTTTGCCGTGCCCCAGATCGCCCCGCTGGAACCCGATCCCGACCTCGCGCTGGCGCTGGAGCAGCAACCGCCGCCGATAGACGCGCAGCCCGATGGCACGGTTACCCGGCTCTCGCCCCGGCTGGCGCTGGTTTTCCCGGCTGATAGTGCGGCTTTCCCCGAGCGGTTCCAGCTCGAATCGCGGTTCCGCGCACTTTCCGCGCTTGAGCTGCTGGCAGGCGGCGAGAGTGACAATATTGCCCAGATCGCGGTTCGGGCGCGCAGCGACAAGCTGTTGCTTGAACGCTTGATGCGGATTTATGGTTATTACGATACACAGGTCATGCAGACGGTTGGCGGGATCGAACCTGGCCGCGAAGCGGTCGCGCGTGCGGTTTCGGTTCGTTTCGACATCAAGCCAGGCGCGCGCTATCGCTTTGGAACTATCGCGCTGGGCGAGCTGGCGTCAACCGGGCCGGACTATCCGGTTTTGCGTGAAACGTTCAGAATCAAATCGGGCGATCCGCTTGACAGCGACGTGATCGTGCAAGAACGCGCCGATCTTGATGTGGCGCTGGGCGAAACCGGCTTTGCTTTTGCCCGGATGGGCGAGCCTGATCTGGTGGTCGATCACCAGACCGAGGCGGGGGATCTCTCCCTGCCGCTGACCCCGGGGGGCAAATACCGGATTGGCGAAGTGATCAGCGATGATCCCCGCTTCCTTTCGGGAAAACATCTTGAATCGATCGCCCGGTTTGAGCGCGGCGATATCTACAAGCGCAGCGAAGTCGATGATCTGCGCCGGGCCATTCTCGCCACCGGCCTCGTCTCCAGCGCCGCGGTCAAACCGCGTGAGACTATGGCACCAGCGGCGGGCGAACCTGGAACGGTGGCGCTTGACGTGTCGCTGTCCCGCGCAGCCTTGCGCACGATCGCCGGGGGGGCTGGGTATGATTCAGGCGATGGCTTCCGGGTTGAGACCAGCTGGGAGCATCGCAATTTCTTCCCGCCAGAAGGTATGCTCAGGGTTCGGGCGGTGGCGGGAACCAAGGAACAGCTTGCTGGGGTTACTTTCCGCCGCAATAATTTCCGCGCCCGCGATCAGGTGCTGACCCTCGATCTCTATGCCAGCAATGTGAACCGCGTTGCCTATGCCGCGCGGACCATCGCGCTCAGCGGAAATTTCGAAAAGTTCTCCACCCTGATCTTCCAGAAGCCGTTCACCTGGGGTGCCGGGTTTGAGGCGCTGCTGTCTGACGAGCGGGAGGCTACCGTCGCCGGAGCGCCAACCGTGCGGCGGACTTACAAGGTTGGTGCAGTGCCTCTGCGCGCGGCATTCGACGGTAGCGATAGTCTGCTCGATCCCAAACGGGGGTTGCGGGCTGCACTGCGGATCTCGCCGGAGGTTTCATTTCAGGGCAGCAAGTCTTCCACCTATGCCCGCCTTCAGGCCGATGCCAGCTATTATCTGCCCCTTGGCGGCACTGTTGTAGTCGCGGCGCGGGCGCGTTTGGGCAGTATCCCGGGCACGTCTCTTGCAAATATCGCCCCGTCGCGGCGGTTCTATGCCGGCGGCGGCGGATCGGTGCGCGGCTTTGGCTACCAGCAGATCGGCCCGCGCGACGTGCTGGGCGGTCCCAGCGGCGGGCGCTCGCTCAGCGAGTTCAGCCTTGAGGCGCGGGTTCAGACCGGGCTGATGGGCGGCGCACTGGCGTTG
Source organism: Novosphingobium sp. (assembly GCA_031372185.1). Classification (GTDB taxonomy): domain Bacteria; phylum Pseudomonadota; class Alphaproteobacteria; order Sphingomonadales; family Sphingomonadaceae; genus Novosphingobium. Next base: position 49,220 of record JANMKT010000021.1, on the reverse strand, counting down.
GTCCCATTTGTCGATGCAGGCGCAGTTGATGCAAGTGTGACGCCGCGGCTTAGGGACCTGCGCCTCGGGGCGGGGCTGGGTTTCCGCTATCAGACCGGGTTTGGCCCGATCCGGATCGATGTCGGCACGCCGCTGGGTCGCCGCCCGGGAGAAAGCCGGATCGGTGTCTATGTCGCGCTGGGCCAGGCGTTCTGATGGACGAGCAGGCACCTTCCCCCGTCCGCCGCCGTTGGCCAAGGCGAGTTACCTTGCTGCTGCTGGTGGTGCTCGGCCTCGGCGGATTGGGGCTGATTGTCCTCAACAGTCCGATCGGACACCGGCTGATTGCGGATCGGATTGCCGATTTTGCGCCGGTTTCGGGCCTGCGTGTGGACGTCGGGCGGATTGAAGGCTCGCTGTTTGGTGAGGCAGTGCTGCATGATGTCACCTTGTCCGATCCGGCTGGGCCGTTCCTGCGGGTGCCCGAGGCCGAGCTGGACTGGCGGCCGCTAAGCTGGCTGCGCACTGGGCTGGATGTGCGCAAGCTGGTGGCACATCGCGGGCTGCTGTTGCGCCGGCCAAAGCTCAATCCCGGAGATCCCGACGCTCCGATCCTGCCCGATTTCGATATCAGGATTGACCGGCTGGAGCTGGACCGGCTGACCATTGCCAAGGGTATTGCGGGCGCAGCGCGGCGTGTCGATCTGATTGCACGGGTTGATATTCGGGCCGGCCGCGCCCTGATCCGCGCCGATGCCAGGCTGGGCGGGACTGACCGGTTGTTCGCGTTGCTTGATGCGGCACCCGCCCGTGACAAATTTGACCTGCGGTTCGATTATGCGGCGCCAGCCGGGGGCGTGCTGGCTGGATTTGCTGGGGCCAAGCAGGATTTGCGCGCGCGGATCGTCGGCGCGGGGAGCTGGCGCGACTGGAAGGGCGCATTGCTCGCCGAACAGGGCGGCACGCAGCTCGCCGCCTTCCAGCTGACCAATCGGGCCGGACGATATGGTATTCTGGGTCAGGCGAATCCGGATGGCCTGCTGACCAGCTTTGCAGCCCGCGCGCTGGGTGAACGCGTTTCGCTCGATGCTGATGGGACTTTGGCCAACAGCGTGATCGATGGCCACTTCGCCCTCACCGGACGTCGGCTTAGCGCCAACGGGGCGGGCAAGGTCGATCTGGCGGGCAATGATTTCGACAATTTCCGCCTGACCGCGCGAACTACAGATCCCGCGCTGCTGGGCGATGGTGCGCAGCTGCAAGAGGCTGCGCTGGCCGCGCGGCTGGATGGCGGGTTTCGTGATCTTGCGATCGAGCATACGCTGACCGCCCGGCAGCTCGGCTTGGGCAAACTGCATTTCGATGGGCTTGTCCAGCGCGGCACCGCGCGGTTTGATGGCCTGCGCTGGACTGTGCCGCTTGGCCTTGGCGCCAGCCGGATCGTGACCGGCAACGCCAGCATCGATCCTCGTCTGGTCGGGGTGCGCGGCAGCGGCACTTTGGCACTACAGGACAATCGGCTCACCTCGGACAATCTGAAGCTCACGGTGCCGGGCCTTGATGCCAGGCTGACGTTACGAGGCGATCTGGGTGCGGGCGGATATGCGCTGGCCGGGCCGCTAGTGATCCGCGGCTTTGCCTTGCGCGATCTGGGCGTGGCGGATGCCACTGCCCAGATCGAGTTCCGGATCGGCAAAGCCTCGCCATGGCTGCTGAAAACGCAGCTTGCCGGACGGCTGGTGCGGATTGACAATGCCACGCTGACCAGCCTTGCCGGAAATAATCTGCGGTTTGCCGGGGCGCTCACCTTAGGGCAGCGCCAGCCGCTGCTGATCGAGCACGCGACGCTTAACGCCAGCAAACTGAGCCTGGCCTTGAACGGTCGGCTGATGCCCGATGGGCGGACCAGCATCGCTGGCAGCGGGCGTCATAGTGATTACGGCCCGTTCCGGATCGATGCCAGCTTTGCCGGAGATGGCCCGCGCGCGGTGCTGGTTTTTGCCAATCCGCTGCCCGCCGCAAGCCTTACGGATGTGCGGGTGGCGCTGTCGCCGATTCCGCAAGGCTTCAGGATTGAAACCCAGGGCGGCTCGGGGCTGGGGCCGTTCAGCGGCACGCTTGGGCTATTCTCGCGGCCGGGCGGACCGACCCGGATCGCGGTGGAGCGGCTCGATGTGTGGAAAACCTCGATCACCGGCTCGCTGCTGTTCGCCAAGGGCGGGGCGGATGGCACGCTGGCGCTGACCGGAGGCGGCATTGACGGCACGGTTCAGCTTTCCCCGCGTGGCGGTGGCCAGGGCTTTGAGGTTGCCCTTACCGCCCGGAATGCGCGCTTCGGCGGCGACAATCCGTTGAGCATTGCGGCGGCGCAGATTAACGCCAGCGGTCAGATCATAGGGGGCAAACGCACGATTACCGGCACCGCCACTGGCGCGGGGATCGCGCAAGGCAAGCTGTTTATCGGGCGGTTTGCGGCCAATGCAAGTCTGGCAGACGAACGCGGGCGCGTGACCGCTTCACTTGCCGGACGCCGTGGCAGCCGGTTTAATCTGCAACTTCAGGGCGATGTCGCGCCGGGGCAATTGACCTTGCTGGGCAATGGCGATTTTGCCGGGCGGCGGATTACCATGCCGCGGCGCGCAGTGTTGACGGCGCAGGGAAAAAGCTGGCGGCTTGCTCCGACCCAGGTTGATTTTGGCGGCGGGCGGGTGATCGCCGCTGGCGTGATTGGCGGCGGGACCAGCGATATCCAGCTCGCCCTGCAAGAGATGCCGTTGTCGCTGGCGGACATCGTCTACGCCGATCTGGGGCTGGGCGGCTCGGCCTCGGGGCTGGTTGATTATCGCTATTCGCCGGGCCGGGTGCCGACAGGTAAGGCGCAATTGCAGATCAAAGGACTGAGCCGGTCGGGGCTGGTGCTAACCTCGCGCCCAGTCGATCTGGCGCTGGTTGCAGACCTTGGCACAGCCGCGCTTGAAGCCCGCGCGGTGGTGCGTGAGGGCGGCGAGACGCGGGGCCGGATGCAGGGGCGGATTACCGGCCTGCCAGCGAGTGGCCCGCTGGCTCAGCGGCTCAGCGCGGGGCGCCTGTTTGCCCAGCTGCGCTATGCCGGGCCAGCCGATGTGCTGTGGCGGCTGGTGGCGCTGGAAGCGTTTGACTTAACCGGTCCGGTTAGTCTGGCGGCGGATGCTGGCGGAAGCCTGACCAGCCCGCAAATTCGCGGATCGCTGTTCAGTGACAATTTGCGGCTGCAAAGCGCCCTGATCGGGAGCGATATTGTCGGGATCAAGCTGCGCGGGCGGTTTGCTGGATCGCAGCTCGATCTCGCCAGCATTTCTGGCCGGGTTGCCAATGGCGGAACTATCGGGGGCAGCGGCAAGGTTGATCTGACCAACCTTGGGACCCGTGCGCCCTCGATTGATTTGCGGCTCGCGGCCCGCAATGCTCAGGTTCTTGCCCGCGACGATATGGCGGCGGCGGTTACCGGGCCCATGCGGATCCTATCCGACGGAGTGGGCGGGACGATTGCCGGACGGTTGATGATCGATAGCGCCCGGTGGCAGCTAGGCCGCGCATCGGCAGTCGCGGCGTTGCCAGCAATCCGTACGCGTGAGATCAATCTGGCGGCTGATATTGCCCCGCCGCGCCAGGCAGCGGTGCCGTGGCGGTTCCTGATTGATGCCGCCGGAGCCGATCGGATCGCGGTGCGCGGCCTCGGGCTGGATAGCGAATGGGGCGCAGATATCCGCTTGCGCGGCACCACTGCCAAACCGGCGGTGTTTGGCGTGGCCGGGCTGGTTCGCGGCGGGTATGAGTTTGCGGGCAAGCGCTTTGAAATGACTCGCGGGCGGATCCGCTTTGATGGGGGCAGTCCGCCCGATCCCCGGCTGGATATTGCTGCCGAAGCAGAGGTCACCGGGCTGACTGCGCGGGTTAGTGTCGCCGGCACTTCGCTGCGTCCCGAGATCCGCTTTTCCTCGGTGCCTGTCTTGCCGGAAGAGGAACTGCTGGCCCGGCTTCTGTTCGGCACCTCGATTGCCAAGATCTCGGCAGGCGAAGCGGTCCAGCTGGGCGCGGCACTGAATGCGCTGCGCACCGGCGGCGGGCTTGATCCGATCAACAAGTTGCGCACGGCGATCGGGCTTGACCGGCTCAGGATTGTTGGCGCAGACGCCACGATCGGGCGCGGCACGGGGATCGCGGCGGGCAAATATCTGGGCCGCCGGGTCTATGCCGAAATTATCTCCGATGGCCGCGGCTACAGCGCAACACAAATCGAGTTTCGCGTCACCAGCTGGCTCTCGCTCCTCGCCAGCGTATCGACGATTGGACGCGAAAGCGCCAATATACGCGTCAGCAAGGACTATTGAGTATGAAGCCTCTGTCCTTCAGGGTCAGGGGTTATCATATATGACCAAAAGCTATCTTTACTCGTCACTCTGAAATCAGTTCGCAGGTAGCGAAGAGGGGGCGGTTTTTGGAATAGGGTAGGACCCTCCCGTTGGGCTACGCCCGCCTTCAGCTCAGGGGAGGGGAGGAAGTATCAGCCCGGCAGGCCGCTGATCGATTTCACTTCCATGAAATCCCGAAGCCCGAACAGTCCGCCTTCACGGCCATTGCCCGATTGCTTGTAGCCGCCAAACGGCGAGCCTGGTGCGGGACCCCAGTTATTGATCGCAACCATGCCGGCACGCAGCTTGGGGGCAACCGCAGCAGCTTTTGCCGGATCGCCAGAGATCACCGCCGAAAGACCGTATTCGGTATCATTGGCAATCGCGATACCCTGTTCAAGGCTGTCATAGGCCATGATCGTGGCCACCGGCCCGAAGGTTTCCTCGCGCGCAATCCGCATGTCCGGGGTGACACCCGAGAACACGGTCGGCTTGATGTAATAGCCGCGGTTGAGATCGGCCGGACGATCGGTTCCGCCGGTTTCGAGCGTCGCCCCCTCGTCGATCGCGGACTGAATCAGGTCCTGGATCTTGTCGAACTGAGCCTTGTTGACCACCGGGCCGATGTGCATGCCTTCCTGCATCGGATCGCCCACCGTGGTCGCCTCGAACATCGCCTTTGCAAAGCTTGCCGCTTCGGCCTGACGCTCACGCGGGACGAGGACGCGGGTCGGCGCGATGCAGCTTTGGCCGGTGTTGATCAACACGCCTTGCAGCGTTGCGGGCAGCACAGCGGCGAAATCGGCGTCGGGCAGAACCAGATTGGGCGATTTTCCGCCCAGTTCCTGATGCACCCGCTTGACCGTCGGGGCGGCAGCTTGTGCCACCGCGATCCCGGCGCGGGTCGATCCGGTGAAACTGACCATATCGACATCCGGGTGCGCCGCAATTGCCGCGCCCACGCTGGGGCCATCGCCTTGAACCAGGTTGAAGACGCCCGGCGGCACGCCGGCGGCATCAAGGATTTCGGCAAAGATCGCGGCGTTTGTCGGGCATTCTTCCGAGGGCTTGAGCACCATGGTGTTGCCAGCCGCAAGCGAAGGGGCGACCTTGAGTGCGATCTGGTTAAGCGGCCAGTTCCACGGGGTGATCATGCCAACCACGCCGATCGGCTCATAAGCGATGGTTACTGCGCCCTGCTTTTCGGTAAAATCGAAATCCTTGAGCGCGGCGATGGTGCCAAGGAATCCACCGATCCCGGCGCCAACCTGGGCCACGGTCGCAAAGCTGACCGGAGCGCCCATTTCATCGGCCATCGAAAGAGCGAGATCGCCAGTGCGCTTTTTGTATTCCTCGACAATCCGCTCCATCAGCGCGATCCGCTCTTCGCGGGTGGTCTGGCTGAAGCTGGTGAAGGCGCGCTTGGCGGCGGCGACTGCGGCATCGACATCGGCCTTGGTGCCCAGCGTGATCGCAGTGCAGGGCTCTTCGGTGGAGGGGCTGATCACTTCGTGGCGCTTGCCGCCGATGCTATCCACCCATTTTCCGTCGATGTAGTTCTGCAGCATCTCGCGCATCGCGAATCTCCCTTAACTGAACGATTAATCGGACCCTATTTCGGGAGCGAGGGCCGGGATTGCAAGCGGCAATCGTCGTCAGGTGCTATCATAAAGGTGGGCTTCTTCCGCGCGGCGCTTGGCCAGTCCGGGCATGACCCGTCCGTCAGCATGGATCCACTTGCCGAATTCGGCCCGCGCTTCGGCAAACTGACCCGCCCGGTGGAGCCGGGTCAGGGTGGCTTTGGCGATCGCTCCGGTGTTGTAATGGAACGAGGTCAGCGCATCGAACTGGCCGGGCGTGGTTGGTGTGCCGCCGATAGCTTTGGCGACTTCGCAGGCAAAGCGAACCAGATCGCGCTTCAGCCGCGCATCGCATTGCGCCTGCGTCCAGATCAGACCGGGCGTGATGTCTGCCCCGGTAGAGCCCCAGCCGATCGTCCAGGGATCAGCGCCGCTGCCGGGGTCTGGGTAAGCTTCAAACCTGCCGTCAGCGCGCTGTTTGGCGCAGCCTTCCCACTTCTGGATCAGGGCGATCCCGGCCGGGCCGATCTCGCGGACGGCTGCAGCAACGGGCGCGTCCAGCGCTGCGTTGATTGCGGCATCGAGCGATTTGATTTCATTGCGCGTAAACCCGCGCTCCAGCATCTGGCGGACGGCGTCGAAAATAGGTTTGCGATTCATTGATTGCCTCGCTGGGTGGTGAGGCGTGGCAATTAGACAGGAAAGCGGTGTGTAGGAAAATGGATTTTATCGCACCACTTCCCCGCCCTTCATCACATGCGCCACTCGCTCCAGCACGCTGATATCGGCCAGCGGATCGCCCGAAACCGCGATCATATCCGCAAAGTGGCCCGGCGAGAGCGCGCCGACATCCTTGCTCCAGCCCAGCAATGCCGCTGACGTTACCGTTGCCGACTGGATCGCCTGCATCGGGGTCATCCCATAGCGGACCATGTATTTGAATTGCCGAGCGTTAAGCCCGTGGGGATAGACTCCGGCGTCGGTGCCAAAGCTCAGCTTCACGCCCGCGCTGAGCGCTTTGCGAAAGCCGTTGCGCTGGGCTTCAGTGGTATCATCGTTCTTGCGCAGCATGTCGGCTGGCCAGCCATCGCGCTTGCCCACCTCGGCGATCCAGTCGCCATCATAGATGTCCATATCGAGGAACACGCCCCGGGCCTTGGCCAGCGCAATCCCCGCATCGTCGATCAGCGAGGCATGCTCAATCGCTCTCACCCCGGCGCGGATCGCGGATTTGATCCCTTCGGCGCCGTGGGCATGGGCGGTGACCCACGAGCCGCGCGCGGCGGCAACTTGGACAGCGGCGCGCATTTCATCCTCGGAAAGCTCCTGCTGGCCCGGCTCAGTGCCTTGCGCCAGCACCGCTCCGGTGGCGATCAGCTTGATCGAATCTGCACCGTTCTGGAAGAGGTAGTTGACCTTCCGGGCGGTGTCGGCCGCATCGGTTACCACGCCCGCGCGCATATCGACGGGGATGGTGACGTCGGGCGAGAGGCCAGTCACTTCGCCGCCGCCGCCGGGGATCGTGATATAGGCCCCGACCGCGCTGATCCTGGGGCCGATCACATCGCCGCGACCCACCGCATTGCGCAGCTCGACATTGGCGAAGGCGCGATAACTTCCGACATCGTGGACCGAGGTAAAGCCCGCTAGTAGCGTCGTCCGTGCGTTGCGTGCCCCGACATAGGCGATTTCTGCGGGTGAATGGAGCAGCGGCTCGGCAACATTGTTGCTCTGCTCGATGTCGGCCAAATGGACGTGGCAATCGATCAGGCCGGGCAGCACGGTGAAAGCGGACCAGTCTATCACCGGCGCACCAGCAGGTGGCGGCGCATAGGGCGTGACCGCGACCACGCGGCCATCCTCGATCCGGATCAGGCGATCGGTCAGGACACGGCCCTGCTCGGTATCGACCAGTCGCCCGGCGCGCAGATAGATCGTCTCGGCATGGACGGGGGCGCTGAGGCCCAGCGCGGCGGCCAGCATCCAGCTGGATCTGATGGTCATGGTTGGCCCTCCGCAATGATCGAAATCGAGCGCACCTCAATCGCATCGTCTTTGCCGCCGAAGGGCAGAACTTCGCCCACTGTCGCGCCCATCAGCGCGCGGGCCAGCGGCGCGGAAAAGGCGATCAGGCCGCCTGCCGGATCGGCCTCGTCATCGCCGACCAGCGCCAGGTTGCGGGATTTGCCATTGAGCAAAAAGGAGACGCTGGTGCCGAATTCCACGCAGTCACCGGCCGGGATCGGCACCAGTTCGGCAGTCACCTGGCGGGTTTGCCAATAGCGCAGATCGCGCTTGGTGGCGGTGAGCGCGGCTTCGTCGGTCAGGCTGGCAATCGCCGCTTCAAGATCGGCCACCCGCTGGCCAATCAGCGCCATCCCGCGCGGCGTGACCAGATTGGGGCCGGGCGGGATCGGGATCTCGAACTTGGGTTCAAGATGCTCGTCATCGCTCTCGCGGCGGAAGGCAACGCTCATAGGAAATCCTCTCCGGGGAATGGCAACCTATTTGGGCCACGGAGTCAAATTTTTGGTTCACACGAAGACACGAAGATGTTGCGCCCGCGGCGAAGCCTCCTGAAATATCAGCTTGGTGCCAAGCGCGGTGGCTGGAATTGCTGAGATTGCCTGCGGCGCAATGCAACATCTTCGTGTCTTCGTGTGAAAAATCCTACTTCTTCCAGCAAAAAAGGGCGCCCGATTTCCCGGAGCGCCCCTCTTGTTCAGCACTGATCCGCGAAGATCAGGCGCTGTAGTACATGTCGAACTCGACTGCGCTCGGCGTGGTTTCCCAGCGCAGCTGCTCGGCCCACTTGATCTCGGCATAAGCGTCGATCTGCTCCTTGGAGAAGACGCCGCCCTGCAGCAGATAATCGTGATCGGCTTCGAGTGCTTCCAGCGCCTCGCGCAAGCTGCCGCAAACGGTCGGCACCTGGGCGAGTTCTGCTGGCGGCAGATCATAGAGGTTCTTGTCCATCGCCTCACCCGGATGGAGCTTGTTCTTGATCCCGTCGAGCCCGGCCATCACCAGCGCGGAATAGCACAGATACGGATTGGCCATCGCATCGGGGAAGCGGAATTCGACCCGTTTGGCCTTGTCGCCTGTACCGTAAGGGATGCGGCACGAGGCCGAACGGTTGCGCGCCGAATAGGCCAGCAGCACCGGGGCCTCATAGCCCGGTACCAGCCGCTTGTAGCTGTTGGTGGTCGGGTTGGTGAAGGCATTGAGCGACTTGGCGTGCTTGATCACGCCGCCGATGAAATACAGGCACATGTCGGACAGGCCGGCATAGCCGTTACCGGCAAACAGCGGCTTGCCCGCTTCCCAGATCGAGATGTGGGTGTGCATGCCGCTGCCGTTATCGCCCTTGATCGGCTTGGGCATGAAGGTTGCGGTTTTGCCGTAAGCATGGGCCACCTGCTGGACGACGTATTTATACACCTGCATCCGGTCAGCGGTCTGCACCAGCGTCCCGAAGGTCAGGCCCAGCTCGTGCTGCGCGGCGGCGACTTCATGGTGATGCTTGTCGCAGGGCAGACCCATTTCGATCATCGTTGCAACCATCTCGCCGCGAATATCGACGCAGCTGTCGATCGGCGCGACCGGGAAGTAGCCGCCCTTGACACCGGGACGGTGAGCGAGGTTGCCGCCTTCATAATCCTTGTTGGTGTTGGTCGGCAGCTCGATATCGTCGATCCGGAAGCCCGAACCGTCATAGCCGTCGTAATATTTCACGTCGTCGAACAGGAAGAACTCTGCTTCCGGGCCAACATAGACGGTATCGCCAACGCCGGCCGACTTGACGAAGGCCTCGGCGCGCTTGGCGGTCGAGCGCGGATCGCGGCTGTAAAGGTCGCCGGTTGAAGGCTCGACGATGTCGCAGCAGATGATCATCATCGGCGTCGCGCTGAACGGATCGATATAGATCGCATCCAGATCGGGCTTGAGGATCATGTCGCTTTCGTTGATCGCCTTCCAGCCCTCGATCGACGAACCATCAAACATCAGACCGTCTTCCAGCTCGTCTTCACCCAGGACCGAGGCGACCATGGTGAGGTGCTGCCACTTGCCCTTGGGATCGGTGAACCGCAGATCCACCCACTCGATTTCCTCATCCTTGATGCGCTTGAGGACGTCCTTTACCTTGGCCATTAGTCGTGTTCTCCATGAGGCCCCCCCCATTTGCGGGAGGGCAGAATTGTCAAATCAAACCGTGCTGTCAGATCGCGTCGTCGTCGCGTTCGCCGGTCCGGATGCGCAGCGCGCTCTCGATCGCAGTGACGAAGATCTTGCCGTCGCCGATCCGCCCGGTTTGCGCAGCAGCAGCTATCGCCTCAACCACGCGTTCGGCCAGGCTATCGGGCACGACCACTTCAAGTTTTACCTTGGGCAGAAAATCGACGACATATTCAGCCCCGCGATACAGCTCGGTATGGCCCTTCTGGCGGCCGAAACCTTTGGCCTCGGTCACGGTGATGCCGGACACGCCCACTTCGTGCAGGGCTTCCTTGACCTCGTCGAGCTTGAAGGGCTTGATGATCGCTTCGATCTTTTTCACGTGGCGTAATCCCTGCGCAAGAAGCCGGCTCCGCCCCAGTCTTCACATGGGGCGGTCCGGAAATCCAATGCCTGTGACGATGACGTATCAAGAATCATGCCAGAGGCGATAAGCCCGCCCTAGGCCAAGTGCAAAGTCGCGAAAAGGGTGGAATCGCAAGATTCGAAATGAAGCCCGGCGAAGGCGGCATAGAATTATTCGCTATTGGGCGCTCGGACTTGCCTGATTTTTCAGCAACAGGTGATTAAAATTTAGGCAACTCGTTGTCCCCGGTCAAGCCGGGGACGACGGAATTAGAGCACCAGGCCAGCCGTCTCGGGCAATCCTGTCATGAGATTGAGGGTCTGCACCGCCGCTCCGCTTGCGCCTTTGCCAAGGTTATCGAGCACTGCCACCAGCCGCGCCTGGCTGCCATCGGGCGAGGCAAAGACATACAGCTCCAGCCGGTCGCTCGGTTGTTGCGCGCGGCGCAGCAGTAGCTCGTCCGGCTGGTCGGTGTGGACGGTGACGAGCGGGCTGCCCGTGTAAAAATCCGCAAGGCATTCGCGCAGCAGCGCCGGGCGCGGCGCGCCCGGGATAATCGCCAGCGGCAGAGGCACTTCGACGATCATGCCGCGGTGGCCGGGGACCACGGCGGGCGCAAATACCGGCGCGATGGCAAGGCTGGTATAGGCCTGCATCTCGGGCACATGCTTGTGGCTGAGGCCCAGACCATAGGCGCGATAGGCGATGTCGTCATCCTCCTCAAACCGCTGGATCAGGGTCTTGCCGCCGCCCGAATAGCCCGACACCGCGTTGCAGCAATAGGGCCAGGCGGTGGGCAGCAGCCGGGCGCGAACCAAGGGAGCGAGCAGCGCGATGAAGCCGGTTGGATAGCAGCCCGGATTGCTCACGCGGGCGGCCGCTGCCACCACATCGCGGCCGATCAGTTCGGGGAAACCGTAAATCCAGCCCGGCGCAACCCGGTGCGCGCTGGAGGCATCAATCACCCGCGCCGCAGGGTTTTCGATCATCGCCACGGCGGTGATGGCGGCCTCATCTGGCAGGCACAGGATTACGAAATCGGCGGCGTTGAGCGCCCCGGCGCGCGCGGCATCATCCTTGCGGGCCTCGCCCTCCAGCGTCAGCAGGGTGAACTCGCTCCGCCCGGCCAGCCGGTCAGCGATTTCAAGGCCGGTGGTTCCCGCCGCGCCGTCGATGAAGACAGTCCGGTTCATTGGGCGATCAGCGCATCCAGCAGGACATAGCCGACCAGCCCGTCCTCACCCACCTGGCCCCAGGCCCAGCCGCCCGCCATATCGAGCACATTGAAGATTGTGCCGCCCGCAAGCTCGTCCATCACCGCGCCATCGGCCCGGCCGGCGACGCGCAAGCTGGACCCGGCAGCGATGACAGTGTGCGGCATCGGCACCGCATAATGCGGCACGAAACAGCGCCCGGCGAGCCGGATATGCGCCAGATCCCCGCGCACCGGCCAATGCGCTGCATCAAGCTTTTCACTCGGGGCAGACAGCATGAGCTGATCGGGTGGAATGGGTAGTGCGGTCAATGCGGGACGCCCCTCAAAAACGAAGACCGGGCGATTAGCCCCGCTTGGCCCCTGTATCAAGCTATCCATCGCCGCGTTTGCTCTGTTGTCCCGCACCTGCAAGGCGTGGGTGTGACGACCCTTGTGCGCCGATCAAGCCGTTTGGCCTGCTTTTGCTGCCTTTCGTGCAATTGCCCCAGAAGCCTTTTTGACCAGTGCCTTCGCAGCCTTGGGCGCATCGCCATCAAGCGCATCACGCTTGATTATACCGTTCGTCAAATGGACGCGTAACTCGTCGTCAGACACCTTCATGCCGTCAAAGAGACGCCGCACCTCTTTCCGAAGCATGCCGACAATCGCATCTCCTTGAAGCAATTCCGTCAAAACGTACCGATTCAAAATCTGCGCCTGTTTGTGATAGGCTTGGAGGGCGTCAGACGAGATACTCTCGCGGCAAAGCATGCAAAGCTTTTCGAGATCGTCCTGCGACCGTGAGGACAGAGCACCCATATCGAAACAATAGACTTCATCCCAATCGATTGGTTGGCCAAATTTGATACGATAGACCTTCCATACTATTGCATTGGTCAAGATGATCCATTCGATGCCTTGGTGTGCCCCATAGTTCACAGCTTGCCGAAGGTGGTTTTCATTTAGAGTTGTGCCAGCCGATTTCACCTCGGCAAGATAGTGGATTTTCCCCTCAACCCTAATTGCCAAGTCACAGAATGTGCCGCGAATCTGCTGCTCGCTTGTTAGCTCTGTGTATTTGTCATAGCCAAAGATGTCAGTGAGCATGTCCTTGATGACCGTAACGGTGTCTGCCTCGGAAATGTCCCGCTCTGCCAATTTACGGACGATTGGCTGATACCTTTTCAGGCCCGCCACAAGTCTGTCTTGGGTCTTCTTGGCAATCTTCATTTCGCCCCATTCCCGATCTTGGAAGTCAGTACCAAATTCTGGTGTTACAATGGCATACTACTAACAATCTGCAATCCGGTCTAGCAAACCATTTTCCTACACCGCCGCCGCCTGACACACTGCCAGCGCAGCCTTTGCCGGGTCTACTCTTTGACAGCGTAGTTTTCTCTCGCATTTTTCTGGATAGGATTGACGCAGCTCGATCCTCCCCCCGCCCACGGGAGGAGGATTTTGAGTTATTCATTGTCAAACGGAGAGCCTCTCATCCCGTAGATGTGTCACCTTGTGGCACAACTTGTTGTAATATATATATAATGCTGCGCTACAGTCGAGTTACACCTGTCACCCTTTCTGCGCCAAGTTGCTGAATTTGCAAAATTTATCCGGGGTGACACCTGGGTTACACCGTCTCACCCAGTGTAAACTTACCCATATCGCGCCCGCAGCATTCCCCAGGCCGCCCTCAGCCCCAGTGCGTCGCCGCCTTTGGGGCGGCCGGGTTTGGCAGTCGGGCGCCAGGCGAAAGTATCGAAGTGGGCCCAGTCGATCCCCTCGGGAACGAACCGATCGAGGAACAGGCCGGCCACCGAGGCTCCGGCGAAACCGTTCGAGCCGGTGTTGTTAAGATCGGCAATGTCCGATTTCAGATATTCGCGGTAGCCGGCGTAAAGCGGCAGCCGCCAGCAGGGATCGTTGGCTTCCAGCCCGGCCTTGAGCAGCGCTTCGGCGGTGGCATCCTGGCGGGTCATCAATGCCGGCAGATCGGGGCCGAGCGCGACGCGGGCAGCCCCGGTCAGGGTCGCAAAGTCGATAATCAGGTCGGGCTGCTCCTCACCGGCGCGGGTCAGCGCATCGCCCAGCACGAGCCGGCCCTCGGCATCGGTATTGCCGATCTCGACACTGATCCCGACGCGGCTGCGCAGCACGTCGCCGGGGCGGAAGGCATTGCCGGAAATGGCATTTTCAACCGCCGGGACGAGCAGATGCAGCCGCACTTTGAGGTGGCGTTGCATGATCAGCTGCGCCAGCGCGAGCGCGTGGGCCGCGCCGCCCATATCCTTTTTCATCAGCAACATGCCCGACGATGGCTTGATATCGAGGCCGCCCGAATCAAACGTAACGCCCTTGCCGATGATGGCGATTTTCGGGTGCTTGGGATTGCCCCAGACAAGCTCGATCATCCGCGGGGCATGGCTGCGCGCGGCCGCCCGGCCGACGGCGTGGACCATCGGAAACTCGCGCTCCAGCGCATCGCCGCTGGTCACTTTCAGCTCAGCCTTGAAGCTCTTGGCCAGTGCGGCGGCCTGCGCCTCAAGCGCGGCTGGCCCCATGTCCTCGGCGGGCGTGTTGACCAGATCGCGGACCAGCGCCACCGCCGCTGCCTCGGCCAGCGCGGGGTCGATTGCCTTGACTGCGGTGGTCAGCAGAATGCGCGGGCCATCGGTTGATGGCTCGCTGCGGTAGCGATCGAACCGGTATTGTCCGGTGATCCAGCCGAACAGGGCTGGCCCCGGCTCCGCGCCGACCCGGCGGTAAGTCCCCGGCAGCAGCACTTCAGCCAGTTTGGCCATGCACCAGCTGGACAGATTTTGGGCATCGGCGACACCCGAAACGGCAAACCACCCCTCTCCATCGGGGATGATCGCATGGGCATAGCCATCCGCCTCGAACTTCTGTGCCGCCAGCGCAGCGCGTTGCGGCCCGGACAGCGATTTGACGAAGGCTTCCAGCCCTGTCTTGTCGATCAGGTGGATGGGCGTGGCCGGCTGGCCGCGGTCGGGCTGGATCAATCCGTGCTTGTCAGTCATTGTCCAGCTGCTTAGCCCCAGCCATGCTCCCGATGCGAGAGGAAAAACCGATGCGCCGTTTTCTGATCCTGCCGCTGCTGGCGCTGTGGGCCTGTTCGGAGGAAAAACCCCCGGCCCCTGCGCCCACTGCCAGCGCAGCCGCAGTCACCGGGGCGGTCCGTGCCGGGCCTGCTGCCAAAGCGCGTGCCATGAGCGTGTCCAACGATCTTTATGCGTTCAGCTACGCCTATCCGGCCCAGGCCGCAGCCATTCCCGCGCTGAAGGCGATGCTTGATCGCGATCTGACCCGGCAGCAGGCCGAACTGCGCAAGGAGGCGAAGGACGAGCAGGCCGAAGCCGCCCGCAGCGACTTTCCGTTCCATCCGCACAGCCGGTCTTATAACTGGAAAGTGGTGACGCAAACGCCTGGTTGGCTAAGCCTCTCAACCCTGGTGGGTTCCTATACCGGGGGGGCGCATCCCAATTACTGGTTTTCCGCGATCCTGTGGGATCAAACCGTCGGCCAGGCTCGCACGGCGGCAGACCTGTTCACCTCCAAGCAGGCGCTGTCCGATGCGATCCGCAAGGGCTTTTGCGCCGAGCTTGATCGCCAACGCGCCAAAAAGCGCGGCACGGTGGTGGGGCCGGGCAGCACCGATATGTTCGACGAATGCATTGATCCGCTAGCCGAGACGGTGATCCTGGGC
This sequence comes from Novosphingobium sp., assembly GCA_031372185.1. Taxonomy (GTDB): domain Bacteria; phylum Pseudomonadota; class Alphaproteobacteria; order Sphingomonadales; family Sphingomonadaceae; genus Novosphingobium. The sequence continues at coordinate 33,769 of JANMKT010000021.1, read as the reverse complement.
TCATCCAACGGGCAGAGCTTCAACCGGATCGGGATACTGGTCCCGCCCTATGAAGCCGGGCCTTATGCCGAAGGCGGTTATGAAGTGACGCTGCCTGTGACTCCAGCGGTGCTGGCAGCGGTCAAACCGGAATATCGGGTGAGCTTTGCGGTGAAATGAGCCATCTCGCAATTTTGTGATCGCAATGGTATATACAGCGCATGACCCAGTACCAGACTATCGCCGATAATGAGACCGTCCTGCGCGACGGGACAATCAAGCTCCATGGCCCCGGCGCGTTCGATGGAATGCGGGCGGCCGGGCGGCTGGCGGCGGAGATCCTTGATGCAATGGTCCCCCTGGTGCAGCCCGGAGTGACCACCGGCGAGCTGGATGATGTGGTGCGGGCGATGACGCTGGCTGGCGGAGCGGTGCCGGCAACACTGGGTTACCGGGGCTATGCGCACAGCTGCTGCATCTCGATCAACCATGTCGTCTGCCACGGCATTCCATCGGACAAAGCGCTGAAAGACGGCGATATCGTCAATATCGATGTCACCCCGCTGCTCGATGGCTGGCACGGCGATAGCAGCCGGATGTATCTGGTCGGCGATGTTTCGCTGAAAGCGCGCCGCCTGATCGATGTCACTTACGAATGTCTGATGATGGGGATCGAAATGGCCAAGCCCGGCGCGCGGCTGGGCGATATTGGCGCGGCGATCCAGCACCATGCCGAGGGCAACCGCTATGGGGTGGTCCGCGAGTTTTGCGGGCACGGTCTGGGGCGGCTGTTTCACGATTCGCCCGAAGTCGTCCACGCCGCCCGTGCCGGAACCGGGCCGGAACTGCGCCCGGGCATGTTCTTCACGATCGAGCCGATGATCAATCTGGGCAAACCGGGAGTCAAAATGCTCGAAGACGGGTGGACGGCCGTGACCCGCGATCGCTCGCTTTCCGCGCAGTTTGAACATTCGATCGGGATCACTGCGGAAGGCTGTGAGGTTTTTACCGCGAGTTCCAGAGGGCTGGACAAGCCGCCTTATTGAATCCGTCGTCCTCGGCTTGACCGGGGACGACGCATTATCCCCGCGCCGCCCTGATCGCCGCCCCTGCCGCAAACGGCGCGATTGCCAGCAACACCAGGCTGGCGGCTGCGGTCAGCGCAATCCCGCTTGTTCCCCCGGTGGAGAGACTTCCTGCACCGAAGATCAGCAGCGGCACCGCCAGCGGGATCACCAGCAGCCCGGCCAGCGCCGCCCCGCCGCGCAGGCCTGCGGTAAGCGCGGCCACGGTTACGCCCAATGCCGCAAGTCCAGGGGTTCCGGCCAGCAGCCCCAGCTCGACCAGCCGCAGTTTTGCGCCATCAAGGCCGAGCAAAACTGCGGCGGGCAGCGCTGCCAGCATCAGCGGCGGGCCAAAGCTAAGCCAATGGGCCAGTACCCGCACCGCGATGATCCATTCTTCGGCCAGGCCCCGCAGCGCCCATTGATCGAAAAAACCAAGCTCCAGATCAGGTTCAACCAGCCGGTCCAGCGGCAGGATCGCCGCCAGCAGCGCCGCAACCCAGATCACCCCGCCGCCGGTCCGTCCCAGCAGCGTGGCATCGGGGCCGACCGCGAAGGGAAACATCATGGCGACTGACAGGAAAAACAACAGCGGCAACATAGTGCCGCCCTTGCGCCCACCCAGCAGCAGCAGCGCCAGATCGCGGCGCAGCAATTGATACAGCGCGCTGTTCACTGGCCCCCCTCCACATCAGGGGAGGGGTTGGGGGTGGGGCCTATCGGCTGGGTCAGAGCTGGTGTGGGAGGAGAAACCCCACCCCAACCCCTCCCCTGAAGAGGAGGGGTTTGAGAGGTGAATTCCTCAAGAACGAGCTGGCGCATTTCCGCCAGTTCAAACCGCTGGTGCGAGGCGATCGCGCAGATCCCGCCAGCGGCAAGATGCTCAGCCGTGAGTTGCTCGACCAGTGCCACCGCGCTGCGGTCAAGTCCGTTGAGTGGCTCGTCGAGCAGCCAGATCGGCGCGGATTGACCGACCAGCCTGGCCAGTGCGGCGCGTTTTTTCTGCCCGGTGGAAAGGTAGCGCACCGGCACTTCTTCAAGTCCTGACAAACCAAGCCGCGACAGCATATAATCGGCTGGACCGTCCAGCCGCTGCCAGAAATCGAGTGCGCGGACGAGCGGCAGGTGCGGATCAAGCGCCACATGTTCGTCGATCAGTCCGATCTCGCCGCTGGTCTCCACCTGGCCCACATAGGCTGGGAGCAAACCAGCAAGGATCCGTAGCAGGCTGGATTTGCCGATCCCGTTGGCCCCGGCAATCTGCACCGCCTCGCCCGGACCAAGCGCCAGCGACAGCCCATGAAACAGCACCCGGTCGCCGCGGCGGCAGGCGAGATCGGTTGCGGAGAGGCGGCATGCTTGCATGGGCCGCCGCGATAGGGGAAAGGTTGCAGCCTGCCAAGGAGAGCCACAATGTCGATTCCCCGCCTGAGCGATGCCGCGCGCGATGCACTGCTGGCCGGGCACCCCGACTGGAAGCTGCGCGCCGACGGCCTCGCGATTACGCGAAGTTTCAAATTCGCTAACTTCAACGAAGCCTTCGGTTTCATGACCCGCGTCGCGCTCCATGCCGAAAAGGCCGATCACCACCCCGAATGGTTCAACGTCTACAACCGGGTGGAAATCACGCTCACCACACACGATGCTGGCGGGCTCAGCGCCCGCGATGCGGCGCTGGTGGAGGTGATTGAGGGGGTAGTCTAACCCAGCGCGCGGCTCATCTTCCGACTTCGTTTGCGGACCAAGCCAGGCATCCAGCGGGCGGTGAAGGCCATGCTCTTGGCGGTCTTGCCGACGACCGTATGCAGCCGCTCGCCATGAACTGCGGCCCACGCAGCCTCGGCCACTTCGCCCGCCGAGGTCAGTTCCAGCCCGGCATCGCGGACCCGGTCGCGAATGGCCTCATTGCTGCCGTGATTAGGGGCATGATCGAGCAGCGGTGTGTCGATGAAGCTGGGCATCAGATCGCTAACCTTGATGCCATCTGCGGCCCATTCGGCGTCGAGCGATTCGGTTACTGCCCGCACCCCGAATTTGGTCGCTGAATAGATTGAGGCGCCGCCGGTGCCATAGATCCCCGCCGCGCTGGCGGTGTTGAGCAGGCAGCTGCCCGGTGCGGTTTTCTTGAGGTGCGGGTAAGCGGCCTGCGCGCCCCAGATCACGCCTTTGAGGTTGATATCGAGGCAGCGTTCGATCTCGGCGGCGGAATTCTCCACGATCAGCCCGCCGAGCGGGATTCCGGCATTGTTGAAGACCACATCGACGCGGCCCCCGGCTGCAACCGAAAAGGAATCTAGGCCTGCATCCCACGCCGCCCGGTCGCGCACGTCGAGCTTGACTGAAAAACTGTAGCCACCCGGCAGTAGCGCCTCGGTCGCGGCCATGCCAGCCTCGTCGATGTCGGCCAGGCCGATGAACCAGCCGCGTGCCCCGAATAGCTGCGCCACGGCTCGGCCAATGCCAGAGCCGCCGCCGGTGATGAAAATGGCTTTGCGCTGCGTCACTCAAATTCTCCCGATTTTGCCCTTACTGGTCCCTTACAGCGCCGGATTGTTATAGCAATGCCAGGTAAAGATCGCCGCCGCACCCCGGTGCGGACGCCATGATTCGGCCAGCGCACGGGTGGTTTTTTCGTCCGGGCGCTCGGAAAGGCGGAGGATTTTGTGCAAGCCGGCTTGCACCGCAAGATCGCCGGCCGGCCAGATATCGGCGCGGCCTTCGGCGAACAGCAGGTAGATCTCGGCCGACCAGCGCCCGATCCCCTTGATCCGGGTCAGTTCGGCTATGGCTGCTTCATCATCGGCGGGGAGCGCATCGAGATTGAGCGTTCCGGTCACCACCAACTCGCACAGACTGCGCAAATAGCCTTGTTTCTGGCGTGAGAGGCCGCATGCCCTGAGTTCGTCAAACTCGGCCGCAAGGACTTGTTCGGGTGGCAGTTCCGGCCCGAGGAACGCCTCGAACTTGCGCCACATCGAGGCGGCTGCGGCGACGCTGACCTGCTGGCCGACGATCGTCCGCATCAGCGTGGCATAGCCCCGCTCGCGGATGCGCGGCTCGGGATAGCCGGCTCGCCCAAGTGCTTCGGCCATGGCCGGTTCCTGGGCTGCGAGCGTATCGAGCCCCGCCTTGATCGTATCTGCACTCAGCCCCATCACTTTCACCTGCTTGCCAAAGGAACGGCTAGCCATTAGCAGCCCGGCCAAAGCGCGAACAGGCGCGAATGGAAAAGGAACCATGGGCATGCCGAATCTGGTGGTGGTCAACCGCGCTGGTGAAGAAAAGACAGTTGAGGCTGCGGTCGGGCTGTCGGTGATGGAAGCAATCCGCGACCACGGCTTTGACGAGCTGCTGGCGCTGTGCGGCGGCTGCTGCAGCTGCGCCACTTGCCACATCACGGTCGATCCCGCCTTTGCGGACAAGCTTCCGGCGATGAGCGAAGACGAGAATGATCTGCTCGACAGCTCGGATCACCGCGGGGCTAACTCACGCCTGTCGTGCCAATTGCAGATGACTGCCGATCTCGACGGCCTGCGGGTGACGATTGCTCCGGAAGACTGAGCATTGAGCGGCACAAGCGCAATTCCGTTGCGCAGCGCCGCGCACAATCTTAGGTCTGTGGGTATGACCGGTCCTTTGACAGCAAACACCACTCTCGAACTTATCGGCAATACGCCGCTCGTCCTGCTGGGCGGGCCGAGCGAGGCGGCCGGCTGCGAAATCTGGGGCAAGTGCGAATTTGCAAATCCAGGTGCCTCGGTGAAAGACCGGGCGGCGCTGTGGATCGTCCGCGATGCCGAGATGCGCGGAACCTTGAAGCCAGGCGGAACGATCGTCGAAGGCACTGCCGGCAATACCGGGATCGGGCTGGCGCTGGTCGCCAATGCGCTGGGCTACAAGACCGTGATCGTCATGCCCGAAACCCAGTCGCGCGAGAAAATGGACACGCTGCGGGCGCTGGGGGCACAGCTGGTGCTGGTCCCGGCTGCGCCCTTTTCCAATCCGGGGCACTTTGTCCACACCTCGCGGCGGCTGGCGGAAGAGACCGAAGGTGCGGTCTGGGCCAACCAGTTTGACAATATTGCCAACCGCAAGGCCCATATCGAGAGCACCGCGCCCGAGATCTGGGCGCAGATGGATGGGCGGATCGATGGGTTCACCTGTTCGGCCGGGACCGGCGGAACGATTGCCGGGGTTGGCCTTGGCCTCAAGGCGTATGACGAGAGGGTGACCATCGCGTTGACCGATCCGCATGGCGCGGCGCTGTATAATTACTATGCGCACGGCGAATTGAAGGCCGAGGGTTCGTCTGTCGCCGAGGGGATCGGGCAGGGGCGGGTCACCGCCAATCTGGACGGCGCGCCGATCGACACCCAGTTCCGGATTTCGGACGAGGAAGGGCTGGAGTGGGTCGCGCGGTTGCTCAAGGATGAGGGGCTGTGCCTGGGTTTGTCTTCGGGAATCAATGTGGCCGGCGCGATTGCGCTGGGCAAGCAGCTTGGATCAGGGTCGCGCGTCGCAACAATCCTGTGCGACACCGGGTTTCGCTATCTCTCCTCGCTCTACAATGCTGAGTGGTTGAAGGCGAAAGGCCTGCCGATCTTCCCCTGGCTCGTCTGATCGGCTAGTCTGCGACTTTATGGCCAGCCAACCTTCCCCCAAGGCGCTTGAGTCGCGAGCCAATCTTCCGCTCGTGCCGGTGCCCGTCAACCCGCTGCATTTCGTGCCGCCGACCGCGCGCGAGCTGCGCGGGCAATCGGTGCAGCGCTTGCAAGTCGGGCTGTTTGGACTGGCGACGATGCTGCTTTTGGTGGGACTGGCCAATATCATCATGGATCGCGCGCGCATGGCGGATGTGGCCGCCGGGGTTACGGCTCCAGCCTCATCCAGTGCGGGAAGCGGGATGAAAACCGATCCGTTGGCCGATATCGGCGTGGTCCCCTCAGCCGATGGCGGCGGGGCGTCCAATTCGCCGGCTCCCGCGCCCGGCAATGCGCCCCGTTAAAACAATTCGTGTCCTTGCCATCGCTCTGCTCGTGCTGGCGGGAGGCTGGCTGATCGGACGGGACGGGGCGGCTGAGCGCAAGCCGCTGGGCCTGTTCACCAGCCTGCCGATCCTGTGGAACGAGACGAGCGACGCGGCCGGGCTGCTCAAACCCGATATCCAGCCGCATTGGGCCAAGGCTGCGCTGCAGGCGCGCGGTGATATCGTCCCGCTCGACCGGCTTGACGCACTGGCCAGTTCAGGCCTGACCCGGCTGGTCATCGCCCAACCGCGCCCGCTCAGCCCGGAAGAGAATGTCGCGCTTGATGATTGGGTCAAGCATGGGGGCAGGCTGCTGTTGCTGGCCGATCCGGCGCTGACCGCCGAATCGGCGTTTTCGATCGCGGACCGGCGGCGGCCACAAGCAGTGGTGCTGCTCTCACCGATCCTCACCCGCTGGGGGCTGCGGCTGGAGTTTGACGACGCCCAGACCTTCGGGGAACGCTCGGTCAAGGTGATGGATGTGGCGGTTCCGGTCAATTTGCCGGGGCGTTTCCAGCTGGCGAGTGGCGAGAATTGCCGCAGCTGGGCTGATGGGCTGGCGGTCAGCTGCGGGATCGGCAAGGGCCGGGTGATCGCGCTGGCCGATGCGGCGCTGCTCGATCAGGAAGACCCGGACGGCGCCCGGATCAGCGCACTTGACTGGCTGTTGAGCGCCACCTTCGCCGGACACTGATGCACCACATTCGGGGAAATTGCGGGAGGATCCCTGCGTCACTGTAGATTCGCGGCGTAAATGGCTGATTTTCATATGGAACAAATAGCAAACAACGATACTCTTCAGCTAGTTTCTTAAGATTCGAATATAGGTAAATCAAATATTTACCGTCTTATCCCGTGATTTCCCGCAATTTTCCCTTCCATCCCCGGAATAGCGGGGTTAAGGATCATGTTCATCGACACCTGATTTCCAAGCCGCACCCGCAAAGGGTGAGCTGGCCGCGAGGGCGCGCGGCCGGATCAGGGAGAGTCGTGCGGGGCATCGGGAGCAATCCCAGGGTTGAGGCGTGGGACGTGGAGGGACTGTCGATCAGCTATAGCGGCCAGGGCTTTTCGCTTCGCGGCGAAAAAGGCCGCTTCGTGCTGCCCCCGCAATTTCGCAAGACTGTGCGCGAATCTTCCGATGGCAATCGCACCCTGTGTCTCGCCAAGCATGAACGCTGGAATTGCCTGACCGGCTTTGGCCTGTCGCGCCGTGATGCCTTTGCGGATCAGCTTGATCGCGAAGAAGCGATCGCACTCCAGGCTGGCCGGGAATTTGACCGCGATCTGCGGGCCATGCAGCTTTATGGCTTTTCCGAAGTTCCGTTCGATGACAGCGGGCGGTTTGTCATGCCCGATCATCTGATCGATCTGGGCCTGGTTGGCGATCGGCTATTTTTTCAAGGGGCGGGCGCTTTTTTCACCCTGTGGAACCCGGATCAAATCGCCGGGATGGGCGCTGGCTGGGAAGGCGCTCAGGCCGCCTGTGCGATGCTTTCGACCGAAGCGGTTAACGCAAAGGGCCGCAAATGACCGGCCCCGCGCATGTTCCTGTGTTGCTGGATGAAGTGATCGGCGCGCTTGCCCCTGCGCCCGGTGCGGTGATGGTTGATGCCACCTTTGGCGCTGGCGGATACACTCGCCGACTGCTCGATGCGGGGGCTACAGTCCACGCGTTTGACCGCGATCCCGATGCCATCGCCACTGGCGCCAGCTGGCCTGAAACGCATGAAGTTCCGCCGCGGCTGGTGCTTCATGCGCGGCGCTTTTCGGAAATGGTCGAAGGGCTGGCCGAGGCCGGGATTTCGCGGGTCGATGGGATTACCATGGATATCGGCGTTTCTTCGATGCAGCTCGATCAGGCCGAGCGCGGCTTTGCCTTTGCCAGCAACGGTCCGCTCGATATGCGGATGGCGCAAGCCGGGCCGAGCGCTGCTGATTTCGTCAACACCGCCGATGAAGTCGAAATCGCCGATGTGCTGTTCCACTATGGCGAAGAGCGCCAGTCGCGCCGGGTGGCCCGCGCCATCGTCGCGGCGCGCCCTCTAACCACTACGGGTGAGCTGGCGACTGTGATCCGTAAATCGCTGGGGTATCGCCCCGGCGCGCCCAAGGATCCCGCAACCCGCAGTTTCCAGGCGATCCGGATCCACGTGAATGCCGAGCTGGACGAGCTTCATCACGGGCTTGCCGCCGCTGAAACCCTCCTGGGGCCGGGCGGACGGCTGGCAGTGGTCTGTTTCCACAGCCTGGAAGACCGGATCGTCAAACAATTCCTGAGAAACGCCAGCGGCGCGGCGGTCAGCATCTCGCGCCACCTGCCGCAGGCCGCGCCCGCCGCTGCGCCGGCGTTTACCCAGCTTGCCAAGGCGATCCGGCCATCTGCGGCTGAACTGCTCCGTAACCCGCGCGCGCGCTCTGCCACACTGCGCGCGGCCACCCGCACCGAAGCTCCGACACGCCACGAGAGGAGGGCAGCATGAACCTGACCCAGGACCGTCTCCGTCCAATTGGCTGGGCGGTCTTCCTGACTGTTTGCGCCGCGTTTTTGCTGGCCCTGACCTTTCGGGTCAACGCGGTGAAGAGCCAGGTCCGCTTGGCTGAACGTCAGATCGTGGCGCTGCGGCAAGAGCGATTGTTCCTCGAAACCGAGTTCGAGACCCGCGCCAACCAGCAGCAGCTCAAAACCCTCAACGATGTCGAGTTTGGCTATCAGGCGCCAACCTCGGGCCAATACCTCGAGAACGAGCGCCAGCTTGCCGCGCTGGGCAAGCCGCGCGGTGCCGGTGCACCCGCGCCGATCCGCGTTGCCAGTGTTGCCGGGCTTGCAGAAGACAGCGGCTTTCCCGCCATGGTCTCACCGCTGACCGGCAAAGCCCTGATCAGCGAAGCGGCGGCCGCTGAGGTTCCTCGGGGCGGCATGCGCGTGCCGACAAACAACGTTAGCCTGGGTGACCAGCTGTCCCGTGTCAAGCAGCGGGAGCAAAGCCGCGAATGATCGCGCTGGCCGCCTCCCCGTCAGCTATCTCGACTGTAATTTCCGCAGGCCGGACCGAACTTGCCTCCGTCCGTCAGCATTTATTGCTGACTGCCAAGTGGCGGGTGTTGTGGGTGGCCTTTGCGTTTGCGCTGGTGGCACTGGCGGCCCTGCTGCGGATTGGCCTGCTTGGCCTGTTTGAACAGGCTCCGACCCGGCAGGACATGGCTTCTGCCCTGCTGCCAGTGCGCGGCGATATCGTCGATCGCAACGGGGTTCCCCTGGCCCGCGCCTTTCCCGCCTATGCGCTGTGGTACAATCCAGCCGCGCTGGGCGGCGATGGGCCGCCGCTGGTCCATCCCGCCAGTGAAGTTGCCGCTGCATTGGTGCGGATCTTCCCCGAAGAAAATCAGGCTGAGCTGACTGCTCGCCTTGCCTCTGCCCGGCCGGGTTATCTGCGCCGCCGGATCCTGCCCGAAGATGCCAACCGGATCCACGCGCTGGGCGAGCCGGCCCTCGAATTCCCGCGGGAGAACGAGCGGTTCTATCCCCAAGGCTCGATGGCCAGCCATATTCTTGGCTTTGTCGGCGCGGACGGAATGGGTCACGTCGGGATGGAGCAGGTCTTCAATGGGCGGCTGACCGATCCCGCAACGCGCGGCACGCCCGCGATGCTCTCGATCGACACGCGGGTTCAAGGCGCGCTGGAAGACGAGCTGGGCCGGGGGATGCTGGAATCCAACGCCAAAGGCGCGGCCGGGATTATCCTTGATGTCGATACCGGCGAAGTCCTGGCGCTGGCCTCACTGCCATCATTCAATCCGAACCTGATCGACACTGCCGGCACCGTCAATATCTTCAACCGCGTGACCAACCAGGTCTATGAGCTGGGCTCATCATTCAAGCCGATAACGATTGCCGCCGCGATCGACGCCGGGGTGGTGACTGATATGGGCAAGCGCTATCAGTCAAACCGTCCGCTCAATGTCTCGGGCTTCCAGATTCATGATAGCCACAATTTCGGAGCTTCGCTCAATATCCCCGAAGCGTTGATCCATTCGTCCAACATCGTCACCGCGCAGGTCGCCGATCAGCTGGGCGGGGCGCGACTGAACGCGACGATGCGCGCGCTGGGGATGAACGAGCGGCCCTATATCGAGCTGCCGGCCAAGGGCTTTCCGTTGTGGCCCAAGGGAGACTGGTCGCGGATTACAACGATGACCGTGTCCTATGGCCACGGTATCGCGGTGACCCCGCTGCATCTGGCATCGGCCTATGCGGCGATGGTCAATGGCGGGATCTGGCGTCCGGCCACGCTCGAGAAGGTCCCGCCGGGCCATGCAGTGGCCGGGCGGCGGGTGTGGAAGGCTTCAACCAGTGCGCGGATGCGCCAGCTGCTGCGATTGATCGTCGATCTGGGGACTGGCCGCAAAGCCAATGCGCCAGGTTTTCGGGTTGGCGGCAAGACCGGCTCGGCAGAAAAGCCGGGGGCTGGCGGCTATCGCAAAAGCTCGCTGGTCGCGACCTTTGCGGCGGCCTTCCCGATGGACCATCCGCGTTATGTAGTGATCGCCATGCTCGATGAACCACAAGGCACTGCCGCCACTTCGGGCCAGCGAACCGCCGCTTTCAATGCCGCGCCGGTCGTCGGCCGGGTGGTTCCCCGGATCGGACCGTTGCTGGGGGTGATGCCCGATGCCACCCGCGACGTCGATATTTCCGATCTTGCCCCACTGATCGGCAGTGGAGACGGGGAATGAAGCTGGGGGGCGCGCAAATTACCGGCTTCGCCATCGATCACCGCAAAGTTGCGCCTGGCACCATCTTCGGGGCGTTTCGGGGCAGTGCCGTCAATGGCGAGGATTTTATTCCCGCCGCGATCGCGGCAGGCGCGATTGCGGTGGTCGCCCGGCCCGAAGCGCGGGTCGAAGGCGCACAGCATATTGCCGACTCCAATCCCCGCCGCGCCTTTGCGCATCTGGCTGCGCAGTTTTTCACCCCCGTACCGGCGACCATCGTTGCGGTTACCGGGACCAACGGCAAAACCTCAACCGTCGAGATGACCCGCCAGCTGTGGCGCATGGCCGGGCATCGCGCGGCCTCGATCGGCACGCTGGGGGTGACCACGCCCGACGAGAGCGTTTCAACCGGCCTGACCACTCCTGACATTGTCACCTTCCTTGCCAATATGAGCGGCCTGGCGCGCGAAGGGGTCAGCCATGTCGCCTATGAAGCATCCAGCCACGGCCTCTCGCAATTCCGCAACGAGGGTCTGCGCGTGGTCGCCGGGGCGTTTACCAACCTCAGCCGCGATCATCTCGATTACCATGCCGATATGGACGATTATTTTGCCGCCAAGATGCGGCTGTTCGATGAGATCGTCTGCGCTGGCGGCGCGGCAGTGATCTGGGCCGATGATGGCTGGTCGGGCAAGGCGATTGAGCACGCCAGCCAGCGCGGGCTGCGGCTGGTCACTGTGGGGCAAGGCGGCTCGGCGATCAGGCTGGTCTCCCGCACTCCGGGACAGCTTGGCCAGATGCTCGAACTGGAATGCGAAGGCGCGATCTGCACGGTCAATCTGCCACTGATCGGAGCCTATCAGGCAGCCAATGCACTGGTTGCGGCGGGCCTCGTAATCGCGACCGGCGGTGATGCTGCCCAGACGCTCGATGCGCTCTCGCGGCTGCAACCGGTGCGCGGGCGGCTGGAACGGGCAGCGATCGCCCGGGCCGGGGCACCGATCTATGTCGATTACGCCCATACCCCCGATGCTCTGGCAGCCGCGATTGCTGCGCTGCGTCCGCATGTGCGCGGGCGGTTGATCGTGGTGTTCGGGGCTGGCGGCGATCGCGATCAGGGCAAGCGCCCGGAAATGGGCCGGGTCGCGGCGAGCCAGGCCGACCTTGGGATCGTGACCGACGACAACCCGCGCGGCGAGGATCCCGCCGAGATTCGCGCCATGATCCTGGCCGGCGGGCCTGGCCAGCTGGAAGAAGTGGGCGACCGGCGTGCTGCGATTGGTGCTGCGATTGCCCAGGCGGGGCGCGATGATATCGTGCTGATCGCGGGCAAGGGCCACGAACAGGGCCAGATTATCGGTGCAGGCGCAGCGATGCGGGTGCTGCCATTTGATGATGTCACCGTTGCAAGGGAATGTGCAGCATGAGCGCGGCTTTGAAGATCCTCGAATGGCCGGTTAGCGCCGATGATGTCCTGCCGCTGGCGTTGTGGGATGCGGCCCGCATTGCTGCTGCGACTGGCGGAGTTGCCAGCGCCGGCTTTCAGGCCTCCGGGGTCGAAATCGATAGCCGCGACGTAATGCCCGGCGATCTGTTTTTTGCCTTGCGGGGCGAGCGTATGGACGGCCACCGCTTCGTCGAGGCCGCGTTCGCCAAGGGCGCGGTTGCGGCCGTGGTCGATCGCCCGATCAAGGGTCCGCATGTGTTGGTTAAGGATACCTCAACTGCGCTTGAGCTCTTGGCGGCAGCTGCGCGAATCCGCACCGAAGCGCGGATTATCGGGGTCACCGGGTCGGTCGGCAAAACCGGGGTCAAGGAAGCGATTTTTGCCGCGCTTGAACGCTCGAGCCGGGGGGCGGCGCATCGCTCGGTCAAAAGCTACAACAACCATGTCGGCGTGCCACTTAGTCTCGCGCGGATGCCGGCGCGCGCAACCTTTGGCATTTTCGAGATGGGGATGAACCACGCGGGCGAGATCGCCGCGTTGACCACTCAAGTCCGCCCGCACGTTGCAGTCATCACCACCATCGCGCCGGCGCATATTGAGAATCTCGGCAGCGAAGCGGCGATCGCCGATGCCAAGGCGGAGATTTTCGGGGGCCTTGAGCACGCCGATGGCAAGCCGGGCGGGATCGCCATAATCCCGGCTGACAGCCCCCATTACGCGCGGCTCAAACAAGCCGCTGAAAATCACGGGAGCGCGGTGATCTCCTTTGGCCGGGCACCCCATGCCGATGTCCGCCTGCTCGATGCGGTGGTGGCGCATAATGGCGGCTCGCTGGTCACGGTTGACCTTGGCGATCGGCGGATGTGCTACACTGTGGCTGCACCGGGCGAGCATTGGGTAATCAATTCGCTGGCGGTGATGGCAGCCGTCCACGCCGCCGGGGGCGATCTTGGCGCAGCCGGACTGGCGCTGGCCGAAATGGAAGGCCTCAAGGGCCGTGGCGCGCGGGTTGAAATCGCCACGGCTGACGGCGGCACTGCGGTGCTGATCGATGAAAGCTACAATGCCAACCCAACCTCGATGCGGGCCACTCTGGCGCTGCTGGCGGCGACCCCGGCCAAACGGCGGATCGCCGTGCTGGGGGCGATGAAGGAGTTGGGGAGCCATGGCCCTGCCTTCCACGCCGCGCTGGCGGAACCGATCCGGACCGCCGGGATCGACCGGCTGGTGCTGGTCGGCGACGAGATGCGCGCGCTGGCCGACGAGTTGGGGAAATCGGCCCCTGCTGCGCTTGGCAAGCCGCTGACCATCGCGCATTGCGATAGTGCACAGCAGGCGCAAGCAGCGCTGCTGGCGATTGGCCTTGAAAGCGGAGACGTGATCCTGGTCAAAGGGTCGAATTCGGTGGGTCTGGGCGGATTGGTCACGGCGCTCGCTGGCAAGGAGGGCTGATGCTCTACATCATTGCCGATTATTTCCATTTTTCGGGGGTGGCGAACCTTATCCGCTATCAGACGTTCCGCGCCGGTGCGGCCTTGATGACCGCGCTGGTGGTTGGCCTGATCATCGGCCCGCGCTTTATCAGCATGCTCCGCGTTCGCCAGGGCAAGGGCCAGCCGATCCGCGAGGATGGCCCGCAAAGCCACCTTGCCAAGCGCGGAACGCCAACCATGGGCGGGCTGATGATCCTGATCTCGCTGGTTTTTTCGATGCTGGTGTGGATGGATCTGACCAACCCGTTCGTGTGGGCCTGTCTGGCCGTAACGGTGGGCTTTGGGTTTATCGGGTTCCTCGATGATTATGACAAGGTGAGCAAGCGCAGCGCCAAGGGAATTTCCGGCCGGGCGCGGCTCGTGGCAGAATTCGCGGTTGCCGGGGTCGCCTCCTATCTCATCGTCAGCCAGATCAGCACCAATCTCTACGTTCCGTTCCTGACCGGCCGCTATATCCCGCTGGGCCCGTTCTATTATGTCTTTGCCGCTTTCGTGATGGTCGGCGCGGGCAATGCTGTGAACCTGACCGATGGACTCGACGGGCTGGCCACGATGCCGGTGATCATCGCGGCCGGGGCATTCGCGATTATCGCTTACCTGGCCGGACGGGCTGACTTTGCGCATTATCTGGGGATCCCGCACGTGCCGCGCGCGGGTGATCTGGCGATCCTGTGTGCCGGGATCATGGGGGCTTGCCTGGCCTTCCTGTGGTTCAACGCGCCGCCGGCCGCAGTGTTCATGGGCGATACCGGCAGCCTCGCGCTGGGCGGAGCACTGGGCGCCATCGCGGTCGCTGCGCATCACGAGATCGTGCTGGGCATCGTTGGCGGATTGTTCGTGCTGGAAGCCCTTTCGGTCATCATCCAGGTCGCGGTTTACAAGCGGACTGGCAAACGGGTGTTCCGCATGGCCCCGATCCACCACCACTTCGAACAGCTTGGCTGGAAGGAATCGACGGTCGTGATCCGCTTCTGGATCGTTTCGATCGTCCTGGCGCTGATCGGCCTTGCGACGTTGAAAGTCAGGTGATCGGCACGCCATGATCTCTGCTCCGATCTTTGCCTGCAAACGCTATGCGGTCCTCGGTCTGGCCCGCTCGGGCCTGACGGCGGTCGATAGCCTGCTGGCCAGCGGGGCGCAGGTTACGGCGTGGGACAGCCGCGAAGAGCCGCGCCAGCTGCTCGCCGCCAGATATCCCGGCAAGGTCGATCTGGCCGATCCGGTGGCGATCGATCTGGCAGGCTTTGCCGGGGTGGTGGTTTCCCCCGGAGTGCCGCTCAATCGCCATCCGATTGCCGATATCGCCGCGCAGGCCGGGGTCCCGGTGATTGGCGATATCGAATTGTTTGCGCTCGCCCGGCCCAGCCTGCCCGCGCACCGGGTGGTCGGGATCACCGGCACCAACGGCAAGTCGACCACCACCGCGTTGGTTCACCATTTGCTGCAAAGCGCCGCGCTGCCAACCCGGATGGGCGGCAATATTGGCCTGCCGATCCTGGGGCAAAAGCCACTTGATGCGGGCGGGGTCTATGTCCTTGAGCTGTCGAGCTATCAGCTGGATCTGACCTTCAGCCTCGAATGCGAAGTCGCGGCGCTGCTCAATATTACCCCCGATCACCTTGATCGCTATGCCGATTTTTCAGGTTACGCCGCCTCCAAGGCGCGGCTGTTTGCGATGCAGCGGGCCGATCAGCAGGCGATTTTTGGGCTGGCCGAAGCCGAGACCCGTGCCGTTGCCGCGCATGAGGCCCAGCGGCGCGAGGCGGGGCGGGTCACAAGTGTCGATGGGGCCGATCTGGTTACGCTTCAGCCCGGTTGGGCGACACTGCAGGGGCCACATAATCTCCAGAACGCTGCCGTAGCGGTGGCGATTGTCGAGGCGCTGGGGTTGACGCCGGGCCAGTGGAAACCTGCAATGGCGACGTTTCGCGGACTTCCCCACCGGATGGAACGGGTGGCTGAAGCGGGCGGAGTGCTGTTCATCAATGACAGCAAGGCGACCAATCCAGCCTCTACCGCCCCGGCATTGGCGGCATTTCCTCCCGCTACCGGGCCGCGGATTCACTGGATCCTGGGCGGCCTGCCCAAAGGCGATGACCTTGATGAATGCGCGCCGTACTTCGGTAATGTCGCGGCGGCCTATACGATCGGTGAAGCTGGCCCGCATTTCGCCGAGCTACTCTCCCCCTACATGCCCGTGCGCCGCAGCGAAATGATGTGCGAGGCGATCCGCGAGGCGATTGCCGCCGCCCATCCCGGTGATGTGGTGCTGCTTTCGCCAGCCTGTGCCAGCTTTGACCAGTTCCGCGATTATGAAGCGCGCGGTGACAATTTCCGTCAGATTGTCGAGGCGTTGACCGCACCCGATGAACCCGAGCCGGGCGCTTCGGCGCAGCAAGGCCGCAACTGATGGCCAGCAATCCTCCGTTCGTGCCGCGCGGCGGCCAGCCCGGTTCGGGCAATCCCGGGGCGCGGTTGCGTCGCAGTCACCGCAGCGAGCTGGCGATCTGGTGGCGCGAGGTTGATCGCTGGTTGTTGTTCATGATCCTGGCGTTGATGGCGATCGGCACAGCCGCAGTTGCCGCCGCATCGCCGGCCAGCGCGCGCCGCTTGTCGACGGCGGCGATCCGGTTGGACGATCTGCACTTCTTCTACATTCATTTGCGCTGGCAGTTCGTCGGGCTGGTGACGCTGCTGGTGGCCTCGTTATTGCCTAAGGATATGGCGCGCCGAGCGGGCATTATGTTGGGCTTTGCCATGCTGGTTGGGCTGTTGCTGGTTCCGGTGTTCGGAACGACGGTCAACGGCGCGCGGCGCTGGCTAAACCTGGGTATGTCGCTCCAACCATCCGAGTTTCTCAAGCCAGCCTATGCGATCGGCCTCGCCTGGATCTTGTCATGGCGGGTAAGGGATCCCAATCTGCCGGTGGTCGAGCTGGCCACCGGGATCATGGGGCTGGTTGCGGTTTTGCTCATGGCCCAGCCGGATTTTGGTTCGGTAATCCTGTTCTGCGGCGTCTGGTTCGTGCTGGTGCTGCTTTCGGGCATTTCGGTCAGGCGCATCGCGCTGGCTGGGGCGGGCGGGATCGCTGTGGTGATCGGGGCCTATTTGTTTTATGGCAATGCCCGTAACCGGATCGACAGTTTCATCGGGGGAGGCAGCGCCTTCGATCAGGTCGATCTGGCGCAAAAGACCTTGCTGGCGGGCGGGTGGAGTGGGAGCGGCTTGTGGCTCGGGACGCGCAAACTCGCTCTGCCCGAGGCGCATACCGATTATATCTTCTCCGTGATCGGCGAGGAGTTTGGCCTGCTGGTCTGCGCCGTGATTGTGATGCTCTATCTGGCGATCATGGTCCGCGTGCTGCTGCGGCTGGTGGAGGAGGAAGATTTGTTCACCGTATTGGCGGCGACCGGGCTTGCGGCCCAGCTGGGCGGGCAGGCGTTCATCAATATCCTGGTTAATTTGCAACTGTTTCCATCCAAAGGCATGACCCTGCCCTTGATCAGCTATGGCGGTTCGTCGACCATTGCGCTGTGCCTTGGGGTTGGCTTCCTTCTTGCCATAACGCGCCGCAACCCGTTCCTGCAGCGTGATCCCTTCAGTCTGCGCGGAAAGCAAGGGGCCTGAAATGAGCAGCTCAGTCAGTCGGCATTTCGTACTCGCCGCCGGCGGCACCGGCGGCCACCTGATCCCGGCCTTTGCGCTGGCGGTAGAGCTGGAGCGGCGCGGGCACCACGTGGCGCTGATCACCGACGATCGCGGCGCGATGCTGCCGGGCAAGCCGGCCGCGCTGGTTACCCATATCCTGCCAGCCGGGCGGCTGACCAGGAACCCGCTGGGCTGGATCAAGGGGGTCGGCGCGATCCTTGAAGGGCGCCGCATGGCGCTGCGGCTGTTTGACAGTTTTGAGCCTTCCGCCGTGATCGGCTTTGGCGGCTATCCCGCCTTCCCCGCGCTGATGGCGGCCACCTCGGCCAAAATTCCGACCATCATTCACGAGCAGAATGCCGTGCTGGGCCGGGTTAACCGGTTCCTCGCCCGCCGGGTCGATGCGATTGCGACTTCGTACAAGCAGGTCGATCGGCTTTCTGAAAAGCATGGCGAGAAAGTCCGCCTGATCGGTAATCCGGTTCGCGCCGATGTGCTGGCGCTGCGGGACAAGCCGTTCCCGGCGTTTACCCCCGATGGCCTGCTCAGGGTGTTGGTAACCGGCGGCAGCCAGGGTGCGCGGGTGCTGTCCGAAGTGGTTCCCGATGGGCTTGCCATGCTTCAGACCGCGCTGCGAACCCGG
Organism: Novosphingobium sp.; assembly: GCA_031372185.1. Classification (GTDB taxonomy): domain Bacteria; phylum Pseudomonadota; class Alphaproteobacteria; order Sphingomonadales; family Sphingomonadaceae; genus Novosphingobium. The sequence goes on along the minus strand of JANMKT010000021.1, from coordinate 15,753 downwards.
CTGCAGATTACGCAGCAGTGCCGGGCTGAAGATATCGAAGCGGTTCGCGCGCGTTATGCCGGGCATGACATTCCTGCAGAACTTGGCACTTATTTTGAAGACATGGCTGATCGCTTGGCCGACGCGCATCTGTTTATCGGCCGCGCCGGCGCATCGACCATCGCCGAGCTGACCGCGGTCGGCCGCCCCGCCATCCTGATCCCGCTGCCGATCGCAACCGACGATCACCAGGCGGCCAATACCCGCGAAATGGTCGCCATCGGGGGGGCGCGGATGATCCGGCAGGACAAGTTCACCGCTGCCGAGCTTGCCAAGCAAATCCAGGCAATGGCCCAGCGCCCTGAAACCCTTGCCACGGCGGCGCACGCGGCCTGGAATTGCGGTTATCCCAATGCGGTCAGCGATCTGGCCGATCTGGTTGAAAGCTTCGGTGGCTCGCCGCTGATGGATGTTATCCGCATGGCGCAAAGTGTTTCGGCGACAGGTCAGGAGCAGACCGCATGATAGGCGTTGCCACCGATATCGGAACGATTCATTTTGTCGGGATCGGCGGGATCGGCATGTCCGGGATTGCCGAAGTCATGAAGAACCTGGGCTATGATGTTCAAGGCTCGGACATTGCCGAAGGCTATGTGGTTGAAGGCCTGCGCCAGCGCGGGATCAGGGTGATGATCGGTCATGCCGCTGAAAACCTCGGCGATGCGGCGGTTGTGGTGACTTCCACCGCTGTCAGGCGCAGCAATCCAGAAGTCGTTGCCGCGCTGGAAGGGCGCATTCCGGTGGTTCGCCGCGCCGAAATGCTGGCCGAGCTGATGCGGCTCAAACGTACCGTCGCAGTCGCCGGGACCCACGGCAAGACCACGACCACCAGCATGGTCGCCGCGCTGCTCGATGCTGGCGGGATCGATCCGACGGTGATCAATGGCGGGATCATCAACAGCTACGGCTCCAACGCAAGGCTTGGCGCGAGCGACTGGATGGTGGTTGAGGCGGACGAGAGCGATGGCAGCTTCCTGCGGCTTGATGGAACCATCGCGGTGGTCACCAATATCGATCCCGAACACCTCGATCACTATGGCAGTTTCGATGCGGTAAAAGCCGCCTTCGTCGAGTTCATCGAGAACGTGCCGTTCTATGGTGCCGCAGTGCTGTGCATCGATCATCCCGAGGTGCAGGCGGTGATCCCGAAAATCCGCGACCGCCGGGTAATCACCTACGGCTTTTCCGCCCAGGCCGATGTGCGGGGCGAAAACGTCACTCCGATCCCGGGTGGCAACCGGTTTGACGTGGCAATCCGCCAGCGCGATGGCTCGACCCGTCGGATCGAAGCGATTGAGCTGCCGATGCCCGGCCGTCACAACGTCGAGAACGCACTCGCCGCCATTGCAGTGGCGGTGGAGATGGCTTGCAGTGACGGTGTAATCCAGACCGGATTTGCCAAGTTCACCGGGGTCAAACGGCGCTTCACCAAGGTCGGTGAAGTCGATGGGATCACCGTAATCGACGATTACGCGCACCACCCGGTAGAAATCCGCGCGGTGCTTTCGGCAGCCCGCGAAGGCGTTCAAGGCAGGGTTATCGCTGTAGTTCAGCCGCATCGGTACACCCGCCTGCGCGATCATATGGAAGAGTTCCAGGCTGCCTTCAACGATGCCGATGTCGTCTTTGCCACCCCGGTCTATGCCGCGGGCGAACAGCCGATCGAAGGCATCGATTCAGACGAGATGGTCGCCGGAATGAAGGCGCGCGGCCACCGCTCGGCGCAGGTAATCGCCGGTCAGGATGCTCTTGCCGCAACGCTCTCCGAAACTGCCCAATCTGGCGATATGGTGGTCTGTCTTGGCGCGGGCGACATTACCAAATGGGCAGGCGGACTGGCCGACGCAATCAAGTTTCAGCGGAGGGGCGGATGAACGCGCTGACGCTCCCCAAAGCTCACGGCAAGCTCACCCCCGATGCTCCGCTGGCCCCGCTGGTCTGGTTCAAATCTGGCGGCGCTGCGCAATGGTTGTTCGAGCCCAGGGATCTGGCTGATCTGCAAGCCTTCCTGCGTGATCTGGATCCGGCCACCCCGGTAATGGCGCTCGGGCTCGGCTCCAACATGATCGTCCGTGATGGCGGGGTGCCGGGCGTGGTGATCCGTCTGGGTAAGGCCTTTGCCAGATGTACGGCGCTGGATGAAGTGACGCTCGCTTGTGGCGGCGGGGCCTCGGGCATCCTCGTCTCTTCAACCGCGCGCGATGCCGGGATTGCCGGCCTTGAATTCCTGCGCTCGATCCCCGGCACGGTCGGCGGGTTCGTCCGCATGAACGGCGGGGCCTATGGCAGCGAGGTTGCCGACATCCTGATCGATTGCGATGTGGTGCTGCGGAGCGGCGAACTGGTGACGCTGCCGGCCAGTGAGCTGGGCTATACCTATCGCCACTCCGAATTACCGGTTGGTGCGATTGTCGTTGTAGCCCGGTTCAGGGGTCGTCTCGGTCAATCAGCGGCGATTCAGGCCGAAATGGACCGGATCAGCGCCGCCCGCGAAGCCTCGCAGCCGTTGCGTTCAAAGACCGGCGGTTCGACGTTCAAGAATCCCGATGGGCACAAAGCGTGGCAATCAATCGCTGCCGCTGGCTGTCGTGGGCTGACTATAGGCGGGGCGCAAGTCAGCGAGAAACATACCAATTTTCTGCTCAATCGGGGTGACGCAACCAGCGCCGATATTGAAGAGCTGGGCGAGGAAGTGCGGCGCAGAGTCAAGCAATCTCAGGGGGTTGAGCTTGAATGGGAAATACAGCGCGTCGGCATTTTTGCCGGAGCACCAGCCAAAGGAGGCGTGGGAAAAAAGTGACGCTCCCCAAACTTCACGTTGCCGTTCTGATGGGCGGTTGGTCGTCAGAACGCCCCGTCTCGCTGATGAGCGGCGAGGGTGTTGCCAAGGCTTTGGAAGACCGCGGTCACCGCGTCACCCGGATCGATATGGATCGCAACGTCGCCGCGCGGCTGGCGGAAACTGCGCCCGATGTGGTGTTCAATGCGCTCCACGGCACCCCCGGCGAAGATGGCACGATCCAGGGCATGATGGATCTGATGGGGCTGACCTATACCCACTCGGGCCTGGCCACATCGGTTATCGCGATCGACAAAGAACTGACCAAGCAGGCGCTGGTTCCTCATGGCATTCCGATGCCGGGCGGGCGTATTGTCCAAACTTCCGAGCTTTACCAGCATGATCCGCTGGAGCGGCCGTATGTTTTGAAACCGGTCAACGAAGGTTCGTCAGTCGGCGTGGCGATCGTCACTGCTGAGGGCAATTACGGCAATCCGATCAGCCCTGATGCCAAGGGACCATGGCAGGAATTCCCCGCGCTACTGGCTGAACCCTTCATTCGCGGGCACGAACTGACCACTGCGGTGATCGCCGATCGCGCGCTGATGGTGACCGAACTCAAGCCCAAATCCGGCTTTTATGATTTCGACGCCAAATATACCGAAGGCATGACCGAACACATCTGCCCCGCCGACATCCCCGCCGAGATTACCGAAGCCTGCAAGGATATCGCCTTGCGCGCGCACCGTTTGCTGGGATGCAAGGGCACCAGCCGCAGCGATTTCCGCTGGGATGACGAACGCGGTGTCGAAGGGCTGTTCCTGCTGGAGGTCAATACCCAGCCGGGGATGACCCCGCTCAGCCTCGTACCGGAGCAGGCCAGGCATCTTGGCATGGATTATGGCGATCTGGTTGAGGCGATCATCGCGGACGCTCTGGCCCACAAGGAGGAGAGCAAGCCATGAGCCAGAAAATCAAACGCGGCGGCAAGAGCGTTCGCAAGGTCGCAGCAGCCCAGGGCAAGGCCAGGAAAGTCCGCACCGCCAAAGCGCGGAGCGGCTCGGCTTTCGATAGTGTCATGGCCTGGATGCCGTTCAGCGACGAACAGCTGCACCGCGTATTCCTCGCCGCGCTCCTGGGCGGGGCAGTGGCGCTGGCTTGGATTGTCGCAAGTTTTGCGGGCCTTCCGGCGATGGCCGGACAGCAGCTGGCGGTGTTCGCTTCTGATGCCGGGTTCGAGGTCAAGCGGGTTGAAGTGCGCGGGGTCAAGCATCTCAACGAACTCAAGGTTTATGAGCGCGTGCTGGGCGAGCGTGACCGGGCGATGCCATTGGTCGATATCGATGGACTGCGTGCCGAATTGATGCAGCTTTCATGGGTCGAGGATGCGCGCGTTTCGCGCCAGCTGCCCGATACGCTGGTGATCGATGTGGTTGAGCGCAAGCCCCATGCCGTGCTCAGGAAGGCCGACCGGCTGGTGCTGATCGATGTCACCGGGCACGAGCTTGAGGCCGTTTCGGCTGCTCGCGCCAAGGGCAGACTGGTGTTGTCCGGCCTGGGTGCATCGCGGCAGGTGGTGGCACTGACCGAGCTGCTTTCCGCTGCGCCTGCGTTGAAGCCGCAAGTGCGCGAAGCCGAATGGGTTGGCAACCGCCGCTGGAATCTGACTTTCAAGACCGGTCAAATCCTCGCCTTGCCTGAAGGCGGGCGCCCTTCCACTACTGCGCTGATGTCGTTCGCCCGGCTCGACGGGATCAATCGCTTGCTCGGCGGGAAAGTTGCAGCCTTCGACATGCGCGCATCCGATCGGATCTATTTCCGCGTGCCCGGCCGAACCGATCCGGTCGAATTGCCAAAACCCAAGCCCAGCGAAGCGGCGGCACCCAAATCCAAGCAGGAGAACAACTGATGGCCGCCCCGCGCATTTCCCGCGTCATTGGTGCGGTCAACATCGGCTCCTTCCGGATATCGGCGATGATCGCGGGCATTTCCGAAACCGGTGAGATGATCGTGCTGGGTTCTGGCCACCGGGCTGCGCAGGGGATCAAGCGCGGCTATGTCACCGATATGCAAGCGGCAACTTACGCAGTGCGCGATGCAGTGGAACGCGCCGAGAAGATGGCCAATACCTCGGTCACCAGTGTCTGGATCGGCTGTTCGGGGGCCGGTCTTGCCAGTCAGATCGCGCAGGTTGAGGTTGAAATTGGCGGTCGCCGGATCGAAGCTGACGATATTGAGCATTTGCTGATCGCGGCGAGCGATGTGATCCAGCCCGATGGCCGGATGGTCTTGCATGCCCAACCGGCGCATTACACGTTGGACGGGGCCAACGGTGTTTCCGATCCCAAGGGACTTCATGCCGAGCGGCTGGGCGTTGATATCCATGTCATGCTCGCCGATGGCGCGCCAGTGCGCAACATCACCGAAGCGGTCCAGAACGCGCATCTTGAGGTTGAGGCAGTGGTCGGATCACCGATCGCAGCGGGCTTTGCCTGCCTTTCGGCAGAAGAGCGCGAACTGGGCGTGGCGTTGGTTGAATTTGGCGGCGAAGTGACCAATGTCGCGGTCTACGCTGGCGGCATGCTGCTGGGGCTGACTGCGATCCCGATGGGTTCAGGCGATATCACCGACGCCGTCACCTCGGCCTTCGGAATCAGGCGTTTCCAGGCTGAACGGCTTAAATGTGTCCACGGCTCGGCTATTGCCAGCCCGGCCGATCACCGCGAGATGATCCCGGTCAACGCTCCGGGTGATGAAGGATCGGGGCCTGTGGCGCGCCATGCCGATGACAAAAACCGCATTCCCCGGGCTGAGCTGATCGCGGTCATCACGGCCCAGCTGGCGCTTTTGACCGATGAGGTTGGCCGGGCGCTGAAAGGGATGGGCTTTACCGGCCAGCGCGGCCAGCAGGTGGTGCTGACCGGCGGCGGGGCAGAGCTGGCCGGCCTGGCGGATTATGCGCAGGGCGCGCTGGGCAAGCCGGTTCGCATCGGCCGTCCACCGCAGCTTAAAGGCCTGCCCGATCCCCATGCCACGCCCGGATTTTCGACGCTGGCGGGGCTGGTGATTTACGCTGCGGCCGATCCGGTCGATATCCGTGCAATCGGGCCAAGCTATCAGCCGACCTTGCGCTATTCAGGGCTGGGACTGGTCAACAGAGTTTTCCGAGCAGCCAAGGAGTATTTCTGATCCGCAGAAATACGTCAGCGGGCTGTGGACAAAGGTTAGTTTGGCTTTGATTCACTGATTCGAACAGTGCAAACACCATGTTAACTGCAATTCTACTATTTGCGTGCCTGCCAGGAGAGCGCCATGAGCATCAATATCGGACCGCCTGCAGTGGAAGAACTCCGCCCGCGCATCACCGTAATCGGCGTCGGCGGGGCTGGTGGCAACGCAATTGCCAACATGATCGCCGCAGGGATCGAAGGGGTCGATTTCGTCGTCACCAACACCGATGCGCAGGCGCTGAACAATTCGGTGGCAGAGAACCGCATCCAGCTGGGCCCGGATATTACCCAGGGCCTTGGCGCAGGTTCGCGCCCCGAAGTGGGCCGGGCAGCTGCAGAAGAAACCCTGCTTGAACTCGAACGGGCGCTGGAAGGCGTGCATATGTGCTTCATCGCCGCCGGCATGGGCGGCGGCACCGGTACCGGGGCAGCGCCAGTCATTGCCAAGGCGGCGCGTGACAAGGGTGTGCTGACAGTTGGTGTTGTCACCAAGCCGTTCCTGTTCGAAGGCACGCGCCGGATGCGCGCAGCCGACGCCGGAATCGAAGAACTGCAAAAGCATGTCGATACGCTGATCGTGATCCCCAACCAGAACCTGTTTCTGGTCGCGAAGGCGGACACCACTTTCAAGGAGGCGTTCCAGCTGGCCGATGAAGTGCTCCAGCAGGGCGTCCGCTCAATCACCGATCTGATGGTCATGCCAGGCCTGATCAACCTCGATTTTGCCGACGTCCGCTCCGTCATGGGCGAAATGGGTAAGGCGATGATGGGCACGGGCGAAGGCAGCGGCGAAAACCGTGCGCTCGAAGCGGCCGAACGCGCCATTGCTAACCCATTGCTTGATGGGGTGTCGATGCAGGGCGCCAAGGGGGTGATCATTTCGATCATCGGTGGTGACGATATGCGGCTGCTTGAAGTTGACGAAGCGGCAAATCACATCCGCGAACTGGTTGATCCCAACGCCAACATCATCTGGGGTAGCGCTTTCAATCCGGATTTGCAGGGCAAAATCCGTGTCTCGGTGGTCGCTACCGGGATCGAGCAGACCGCCGGCATGGCTGAAGAAGCCGCGCGTCCGTTCAACATGGGCAATGCCCGCGGGCCAGCCAGACCTTCGCTGGCCGAACCGGCAGCAGCCGAGCCGTTGTTTGAGCGGCAAAGTGCGCCTGCAGAGCCAGAGCCTGCGCCATTTGCCCAGAACGAGCCGGAACCAATCGAACTCACCCCCCCATTTGCTGATGCAATGGGCACGGAAGAAACTGCCACCAATGATTGGGACGATGCTGAAAACAGCGCTGCAGCCACTGGCGACGGCGACGACGGCGGCGTAACCGCTTCGCCCGGCAATCCGCTTGAGCTGAACCTTGAAGTTGAGAGTCAGGGTGAAAGCGAAGAAGCCAGCGGATATGAGGGTCTCAGCGCTGTTGCGGACACCAGCAACGAACTGCTGCTCGATGCTTCGCGCATGGCCGAAGAAGATGCACCGGTCTCGCCGGTTATGCCGGGTCGTCGCCGCGGATTACTCTCCGGTACGGATGAAGATAGCGCACCGTCGCCTCGCGTACCCGGCGGTGCCGGCAGCACCTTGTTCGAACGGATGGCCAACCTCTCGCGCGGGGGCAAAGCTGCAGCTGAGGAAGAAGAGGGTGAAGATGACGGCGATCATGAAGGCTCGTCGATCAGCATCCCGCGCTTCCTTGGCCGCCAGAACAATCAGTAGAGCGCCCGAGCCTCGCTGAAGCCACTGGGCTAAATGGTTCAGGCCAAATGGCTCAGAATCGTTTGGCCAAAGTTCAGCTGGCGCGGTTATAGTGGAGGTGCGATGAGCGCGTCCGTTCCGCCGCTGGTACGGAACTTTCAACAGGTCTTGAGAATGCCCGCAGTCTGCTTTGTCCCGTCGCATCGGTTCGGCCGCTTGGCAATCGGCCTGGTTACGCTGGCCTTTGCTGCCACAACGGCGGCAATTGCGCAGGCCGCGCCGCCACTGGGAGATCCAGATGATGATATTGACGAGGTTGCCAGCCCGGTAGTGCAGCAGGTGCCTGGCGAGGGCAGCATGAAACTGAATGCTGCGCTGGGCCGGCTGGGGCGCGATCCGCGCGATGTTGTGGCGCTGGTTGATGCTGGAAAAGCGGCGCTGGAAATGGGCGACGTTGAAGCGGCGGTCGGCTTCTATCAGCGCGCCGATACGCTCTCGCCCGGCAATCCCAAGGTCAAAGCGGGGCTCGCCGGGGCCTATGTCCGCCATGGCGATCCGTTCACCGCGATTCCCTTGTTTGCCGAGGCCGAGGCGGCCGGGCCGATTGAGCCGATGCTGCTATCTGAACGCGGCCTCGCTCATGATCTGGTTGGCGATAATGAGACTGCACAGCGCTATTATCGTCAGGTTCTGGCCGCAGGCCCCAATGATGAGGCAACCCGGCGGCTGGCCTTGAGCCTGGCGATCTCTGGCGATCGGCGGGGAATGGAAATCACGCTTGCGCCGTTACTCCAGCGGCAGGACAAGGCGGCGTGGCGGGCGCGGGCCTTTTCTTTCGCCATCCTGGGCCTGACAGACGAGGCTGAAGCGATCACCCGGTCGATCATGCCAACTGATCTGGCGGCCGCCATTTCGCCCTATCTGCGCTTCATGCCGCGTCTCACCCCTGCGCAGCAGGCGGCTGCGGCGACTTCGGGCCATTTCCCCCGCGCGGCGGAGATTGGCCTCGATGATCCGCGGGTCGCCGTCTACGCAAAGCCGCGCCGGACATTGGCAGCGGCAGATCGGCCACTGGTTCCGGCCGGACAGCCGCTTGGCCGCGACGGCAAGCTCCGCAACGTGCGCAGTGACCGGAGCAATCCACCAGCCCAGGCAGTGGCTCCTGCCCGCACGACCGCGCCGCCCCTAGCCATTCCTGCGCGCGAAGCGACTAAGTTTCCGGTCCAGCTGGCGGTCAACATCGCCAAGCCACCGATGGTGACAGCACCCGCTGCGGCCCTTTCTACCCCACTCCCGGCCCCGCCGAATCCGGGCTTCAGGACACTCGATCCAGCCGCCCCAAAACCAGTTGATGCGGTGCCCGGAATTAGCAGTTTTGATCTGGCCAAGGCCAGTATGGTTCCAGTGTCGATCAGCAAACCGCCAGTCGCAGCGCCAGCTGCAGTGCCACAACCGCGCAAACTTGCCGATGTATTTGCCGATCTGGGTACGCCGAGCCGTGAGGCTGTTCCGGCCGCTGGCGCAGTCGATATCCGCCGGATTGTGCCGACGCGCTCCGCAGTCGATCCCAAAGACCTTGCGGTCTGCAAGCCCGGCGTTACCGCCAAGACTGCTGCCGGCAAGGCTGTAGTTGGGAAAGCTGGGGCCAATTGCAAGGCTGCTACACCGCCGCCGCCCAGTCATCCCAGCCGGACCTGGGTTCAGCTGGCCACGGGGCGCGACAAGAGGGCACTCGATTTTGACTGGCGCAAGCTGTTGCGCGAGGAGGCTGATGCATTGCGCGGGCGAAAGGGCTTCACCAGCGCCTGGGGCCAGACCAATCGCCTGCTGACCGGTCCGTTCGAGAGCGAAGCGGCTGCAAGCGCTTTCATGACCCAATTGCGTCGTGCCGGCGTGACCGGAAGCTTCATGTGGACCAGTCCGGCGGGGCAAGTGGTCGATGCGGTGGTCGGAAAATAAGCCAAAACACAGCTTTTCCACACTTTGTGAACAGCCTTGTCGAGTTTTGCGCAACCGTGGGTTAACCCTCCATTGTCGGGGACCGGTCTGCCGACGCATTCAACATGAACGCTGCGAGTAGAGACGGAACGGGTTCGATGATGACAGGCAACCGCGAAATCGATCGGGATGACGACGCTGCACCCGTCGACATGCTCGCCTCCTTGTTCGAGGCGCGCGGCTGGCCCTGTGAATTCGTGGGTGAGGATGAAGTCTCGGGCGAAATCCAGGGGAGCTGGGCCAATTACACGATTCGCGGCATCTGGCGGCGCGAGGATCATGTGCTCCAGCTGCTCTGCTTGCCGGATATCCGGGTGCCCGATGACAAGCGCGCTGCGATGTTCGAGGTGCTGGCGTTGGTCAACGAGCAGCTGTGGGTCGGTCATTTCGATATCTGGTCAAACGGCGGGGTGCTGCTTTACCGCCACGGGCTGATGTTGGGCGATGATGGCTTGCTCAGCCTGGTGCAGGCTCAGGCTGCGGTGGAGGCTGCGGTTGATGAGTGTGACCGGTTCTATCCCGCATTCCAGTTCATCCTGTGGGGTGACAAGACCCCGGCAGAAGCATTGGCCAGCGCGCTGGTCGATGCGGCCGGGGAAGCCTGAACCGATGAGCGATTGGCCCACTTCGTTGCTCATGGTCGGCTGCGGCAATATGGGCGGGGCCATGCTGGCTGGCTGGCTGGCCAACGGGATCGATTCAGCGCATTTTACTGTGGTTGATCCGCTGCTGGCCGAAGCACCGGCCGGAGTGGCACTGCTGCGCGAGCTTCCATCCGCCCGGTTCGATGCGCTGCTGCTGGGGGTCAAGCCGCAGCTCCTGGACCAGATCGCGCCTGCACTGGCGGCGCTGGTCGGCCCTGAAACCATCCTCCTGTCGATCCTCGCCGGGGTTGAGCTGGATAGCCTTGCTGCCCGCTTTCCGCAGGCCGGGGGGCTGGTCCGGGTCGTGCCCAATCTGGCCGCAGCGATCGGCAAATCGCCAGTGGCTCTGCTCGCCAGCGGGCTTGATCCGGCGAAACAAGCAGCTGTAACCGGACTGATGGCTCCGCTCGGAATGCCTGAGTGGTTGGCCGATGAAGCCCAATTCGATCTGGTTACGGCGCTGATTGGCTCTGGTCCGGCCTTTGTTTATCGCTTTATCGAAGCCCTTGCGCAGGGTGCATCGGCGTTGGGGTTGCAACCCGAACAGGCGGAACGGCTGGCGCTGGCAATGACCGAAGGGGCGGCTGCATTGGCCGCTGGATCGCCGCACTCACCGGCTGACCTTGCTCGCCGGGTGGCAAGTCCGGGCGGGATGACTCAGGTCGGCCTAGACCTGCTTGATGCCGATTCTGCGTTTGTCCGGCTGATCGAAGTTACCCTCAAGGGCGCTGCGCAGCGCAGCGCAGAATTGGCCCGCGCCGCGCGCTGATACAATTCGCGACAAGTGCTTGTCCGGTTTTACTTGAATCCTATGCGCATAACTCCGATATCCGTTCTCATCGCCCCGCTATAGCGTTGGGGCGGAAAGGGAGTTTACCGCATCATGGCCAATTGGAATGACCCCCAGCCCACCAAGACGGGTTTCGGCGCGTCTCCTAGCTTGAATGGCGAACTGATCGGCTCGGCCGGCACCTTTGATCAGGGTCTGCGTCGCCACATGCTTTCGATTTACAACTACATGTCCTCGGGCGTGCTGCTGTCGGGCATTGTTGCTTTGCTGTTCGCCCGTTCGGGTATGGCCGCGCAGGTTGTCGGGACCCCGCTGTGGTGGCTGATCGCTCTGGCACCGCTCGGTTTCGTGTTCGGGATGAGCATGGGCGCAAACCGGATGCAGACTGCGACCTTGCAAGCCTTGTTCTGGGGCTTCTGCACGGTCATGGGCCTCTCGCTGTCAACGATCTTCCTGCGCTACACCGACGCCTCGATTGCCGGGACCTTCTTTGCCACTGCGGGCGCTTTTGCAGGGCTTAGCCTGGTTGGCTACACCACCAAGAAGAACCTCTCGGCGATGGGCTCGTTCATGACGATGGGCTTGATCGGCATCATCATTGCGATGGTGATCAACATGTTCCTGCAATCGAGCGGACTGGCGATGGCCATTTCGATCCTGGGCGTGCTGATCTTCGCAGGGCTTACCGCCTATGACACGCAGCGCCTCAAGAACGAATATTACCAGCTTCAGGGCACCGATTTCGCCGGCAAGGCGGTCGTACTGGGTGCGCTGTCGCTCTATCTTGATTTCATCAACATGTTCCAGTTCCTGCTCAGCTTCCTTGGCAATCGCAACTAGGCAATCAGCCTTGCAGGGCAATCATCGTGCCCGGCGTTCCTTCTGGCGCGCCGGGCATTTTCTTTGCGGGGCTTTGTGGCTAGAGGCTGCGGCTTAATCGCCGGGCAATCTGGTGCCGGTTAAGGGACGTGATGCCGCAAGCATTTCGGGAAGAGAGCATGAGCATGAGTGTGCGGGTCAGACAGAAAGTTCTTGTGGGCGGTGCTGTTGTTGTATTGAGCGCTTTGGCGGCCTGCACGGCCAAGGATCCGCCGCCCCCGCCGCCCCCGCCCCCGCCGAAGCCGGTGGTCTATATTCCGCCGCGCCCCCAGCCGCCGCTTGGTGCGCCTGCTGGCCTGACCGTGCCGCCGATCGGTGCAAATGGAATTCGCCAGACAATCAACGCCAACCTTACCCCGGCACAGACCACCTGGAACTTCCGCGCGGCTTATAATGTGGCCGCGCTCAATTGCCTGAAACCGCAGCATGCCGATATTCTGGTTGGCTATCGGACATTCCTCAAGGCCAACTCACGCGGGCTTAAAGCGGCCAACCGGGCAGTCGATGGCGATTTCCGCAAGCGGTTTGGCGCGGCCTTCATCCGCCCTCGCGAGGCCTATATGACCCAAGTCTATAACTACTTCGCCTATCCGCCGATTCTTGCATCCTTCTGCGATGCAACGCTGGCAGTCAGCCGGGAATCAATCGCGGTGAAGCCGGCCGAGCTGGCGGGCTTCTCGTCGCGCAGCCTGGCCCGGATCGAAACGGTGTTTGATCAGTTCTTCCGTAGTTACGAGCAGTACCGCGACGATGCGGCCCGGTGGGACGCCAGATATGCGCCAACCGCGGCTGCCCCCGCAGTTGTTACGGCGCCTGCGGTTACTGCTACGTCAGCATCGCCGGTCAAGTAATTTAGCCCTTTCATGCGCGCGCCCGCTTCGCTAAGGGAACCGCTCGCGCGGGGAGTCATTCGTTCGCGCTCGCACTACACCGGGGCCGTAGCTCAGCTGGGAGAGCGCGTCGTTCGCAATGACGAGGTCAGGGGTTCGATCCCCCTCGGCTCCACCAGTGGTGGGACATATTTTCAATAAGTGGGATGCTGCGGTCGTGGGGCGACTTGGTACCACGAACAAGCTAGTAATTCCATCATGCATTTTCTCGATCAAGCCAAGATTTTCATCCGTTCCGGTGCTGGCGGCCCCGGTGCTGTCGCATTCCGGCGTGAAAAATACGTCGAATATGGCGGCCCGGACGGCGGCGATGGCGGCAAGGGCGGGGATATCATCTTTTAAGCGGTTGCCGGGCTCAACACGCTGATCGATTTTCGCTATACCCAGCATTTCAAGGCTCCGCGCGGCACCGGCGGCTCGGGCAAGAACCGCACCGGCGCGGGCGGCCCTGATCTGGTTGTCAAGGTTCCGATCGGCACCCAGGTGCTCGACGATGATCGTGAAACGGTGCTGCTTGACCTCAAGGAAGCCGGAAAGCGAGTTACCCTGCTGCGCGGCGGCGATGGCGGACGCGGCAATGCCAGCTACAAATCAAGCACCAACCGCGCGCCCCGTCAACATGGCCCTGGCTGGCCGAGCGAGGAGATGTATGTCTGGCTGCGGCTCAAGCTGCTCGCCGATGCGGGACTGGTCGGGCTCCCCAATGCGGGTAAATCGACCTTCATCAACGCGCTGAGCAATGCCAAGGCCAAGGTCGGCGACTATCCCTTCACCACGCTACGCCCGCAGCTGGGAGTGGTGCGCCACAAGAACCGCGAATTTGTGCTGGCGGACATTCCCGGCCTGATCGCGGGCGCTGCCGACGGGGCCGGGATCGGTGACCGTTTTCTGGGCCATATCGAGCGGTGCCGGGTGCTGATCCATTTGATCGACATCAATGGTGTCGATCCCGCCGAAGCGCTTGAGATCATCGAGGAAGAGCTGGGCATTTACGGCGAAGGGCTGGACGAAAAGCCGCGCCTGATCGCGCTCAACAAGATCGACACCGTCGATGCCGAGCTGGTCAAGGCCTTCACCAAGGAGCTGAAAGCTGCCGGGGCGAGCAAGGTCTTTCCGATTTCGGGGGCGACCGGCAAGGGCATGGATGCGCTGCTCAATGCGGTGATCGAACACCTTCCTGCCGCCACCACCACCGAACGTCCGGTCGGCCAGCAGGAAGTGGCCGACGAGAAACTGTGGTCGCCGCTCTGATTGCGTCGTCCCGGACTTGATCCGGGACCGCTGGCCTCATCGCAGCAAGGTAGCATCGATGAGGCCAACGGTCCCCGGTCGAGCCGGGGACGACGATATTTGCATCTGCTACACTTTGCCCTAATCGACTACCGATGCAAATCACCCGTCTCGCTGACCTGGCCGATAAGACCGCCTGCCCGCGCCTGGTGGTCAAGGTCGGCTCGTCGCTGCTGGTCGGCCCACAAGGCGTGCGGCGCGGCTGGCTGGAAGGCCTGGTGGCCGAGATCGCAGCGGCCCGGGCGCGCGGTCAGGATATCATTATCGTCTCCTCCGGCGCGATTGCATTGGGCGCGGCCAGGCTGAGCCTCGACAAAGGCGGCCGGGGCAGTCTGGCCGATGCGCAGGCCGCTGCCGCCGTTGGACAGATCGCGCTGTCGGGCCTGTGGGCGCAGCTGCTGGGGCAGCACGGGCTGACTGCGGCACAGCTGCTGCTGACGCTCGATGATCTTGAGGATCGCCGCCGCTATCTGAATGCCACTGCCACACTCACCCGGCTGCTCGATGCCGGCGCGGTGCCAGTGATCAACGAGAACGACAGCGTGGCGACGCAGGAAATCCGCTTTGGCGATAATGACCGGCTGGCCGCACGGGTGGCGCAGGCAGCGCAGGCCAGCGCGGTGCTGCTGCTGTCCGATGTCGATGGGCTGTATGATCGAAACCCTGCCGATCCGGGGGCGGTGCTGTTGCCGCAAGTGCATGGCGTAACTGCGGAAATCCACGCCATGGCAACCGGTGGCTCATCCTCGGGAATGGGTTCGGGGGGCATGACCTCCAAGCTTCAGGCCGCCGAAATTGCCGAGCTGGCGGGGATCGCGCTGGTAATCGCCAACGGCACCCACGATGCGCCGATTGCCCGCATGATCGACCAAAACATTGGAACTCTGTTCCTTCCGCGCCGCAAGGCAGGAGCCCGCAAGGCCTGGCTGGGCGGGCGGCTCAGGCTGAAAGGCGCAGTAACGATCGATGCTGGCGCGGCACGTGCGCTGGCCAAGGCCAGCAGCCTGCTCGCCGCCGGGATTATCGGCGTCGAAGGCGAGTTCCAGCGCGGCGACGCGATCGCGATCCGCAATGACGCTGGCACCACACTGGCGCATGGGCTGAGCGAATATGATGCGATCGAATGCGCCCGGCTGATGGGGCGGCAATCGTCCGAGCAAGCCGAAATCCTCGGCTATGCCCCACGCTCCGCCGTGGTCCACCGCGATCAGCTGGTCCTGCTGTGACGATTGCAGTTACCGGGGCGACCGGGTTCGTCGGGCAGATGCTGCTCGACCGCGCGACAAGCCAAATCCGCGCGCTGACCCGGCGCGAGCAGCCCGCCCGAAGCGGGGTGCAGTGGATCGCTGGCGATCTTGCCAACAAGGCGGCCCTCAAGCGCCTCGTCACAGGCGCAGAGGCGGTGATCCATGTGGCGGGCGTGGTCAATGCGACGGATGCGGCCGGGTTCGAGGCTGGCAATGTCATCGGCACGCTGAATGTGATCGAGGCGGCGGTGGCCGCCGGTGTGCCGCG
>JANMKT010000074.1:0-42476 GCA_031372185.1 Novosphingobium sp. | reverse complement strand
GCAGGTCTCTCGACTTCGCTCGACACGAACGGAGGTCGGACATGGCAATGAACAGCAGATCCGATGCTCGTTCGCGCAGCCGCAGGCGTGCGCCAATGGCCGACATCAACGTCACCCCGCTGGTCGATGTGATGCTGGTGCTGCTGATCATCTTTATGGTCACTGCCCCGCTGATGACTGCCGGGGTTCCGGTCGAGCTGCCCGAAAGCCGCGCCAAGGCGCTGGCGCAGGAGCAGCGGCAGGTGACTTTGACCATGGGCCGCGACGGGAAGATATTCATCGACAAGTCCGCAGTTGCCCCCGGCAGGCTGGCCGATCAGCTGGCGGCGCTGCCCAAAGGTGCGGATGGCAAGCCGCCGCAAGTGACCTTGCGGGCCGACAAGGCGCTCGACTATGGCCGCGTGATGGCGGTGATGGGCGAGCTTAATCGCGCCGGGTTCAACTCGATCGCACTGGTCACCAGTGGTTCAGTTGCGGCTCCGTAGTTTCCAATCATGACAGCCGCGACCCTCCGCAAAGAAGAAGCCTTCGGCCTGACGCTGGCCGTGGCGGCGCATGTCGCGCTGTTCGCCTGGCTGGCTCTGGGAACGCGGTCGCCTGCGCCCCTGCCATTGCCTGAGCGGATGACCGTTACGCTGAGCGAGGATGTGGCGCTGCAATCCACTTCACCTGAGCCTGCGGCAATGGCCGCGCCCGATAGTGCGCCGCAGCTGGGCGAGGCTCCGCTGCTGCCAGAGCCAGTGGCGCGGGTCCTGCCCCAGCCGCTGCCCAAAGTGACTCCCGCTCCGCGCGCGACGGCAAGCCCTGCTGTCCGTCCGGCAGTGGCGAGCCGGATCGGCAGCGATTTCCTCAAAGGTGTTACCGGGGCTCCGGCTACCGGCGCTTCGCGCAATGCGTCTGCAGCCACCATCGGTCCGGCAGTTCGTTCGGCGCTGGCCGGGGTGATCTCGCGGCAATTGAAGCCTAAATGGACCGCGCCGCAGGGGATTGATGCTGAAAAGCTGGTCACGATCCTCAGCTGGAGCCTTAATCAGGATGGCTCGCTGGCGGGCACTCCGCGAGTTGTGCGTCAGGATGGAATTACCGATGCCAACCGGGCGCAGGCCGCGCGCCACGGCGAACAAGCGATCCGCGCGGTGCAACTTGCTGCTCCGTTCAATCTCCCCCCGGAATATTACGATGCGTGGAAGCGCGTCGCTGATTTCCGCTTCGACAGGAAATTGTCGCAATGATGTTTCGTAGTCTCTCGATCTTCGCAGCTGTCCTCGCCGCTCCGGCGCTGGCTCAGCAGGTCAGCCCGCCTGCCGCTCTTGCCCCGCCTGCGCCTGCTCCCACTGAGGAAGGCGGCCTGTCCGGTTCGGTTTCGGATGAAAGCGACTGGCAGGATCTGGGGATCGCGATCCCCTCGTTCGCGACCGATGCCGATGTGGCGACCCAGACCAGCGCCGGATCGACCGCCGCGCTGGGCCGCAGCGTCGCCCAGATCATCACGGCGGACCTTAAAAACAACGGGTTGTTCAAACCGGTTGGCCCCGATGCGTTGCCCCAGCCGGGCTTTACCCAGATCCAGTCGCCAGACTTTGCCAGCTGGAAAACCCGCAGCGCCGAAATGCTGGTCCAGGGCTATGTCCGCGCGGCATCTGATGGCCAGCTGACGGTAGGCTGCTATCTTTACGATGTGGCGCTCAGCCAGCAGCTGGCCAAGGCGGGGTGGACGGTGGTTCCGGGTGAATGGCGACGCGCGGCGCATAAATGCGCCGACATGGTCTATGCGCGGCTTTCGGGGGAAAGCCCGTTCTTTGACAGCAAGGTCGCCTATATCGCCGAAACCGGGCCAAAAAATCGCCGGATGAAGCGGCTGGCGATCATGGATTCGGACGGGGCCAACCACCGTTACCTCACCACCGGGCAAGCCACCGCGCTGACCCCGCGCTATTCACCCGATTACAAGTCGATCATGTATCTGAGCTACCTCAACGGCAATCCGCGGATCTATGCCTATGACCTGGCGAGTGCCAGCCAGCGGCTGATCACCCAGAGCCGCAACCCGACCTTTGCCCCGCGCTGGTCACCCGATGGCAAATGGGTGCTCTATTCGATGGCGACCGGCGGAAATACTGACATCTACCGGATCAGCGCGGCGGGCGGCGGCACCCCGATCAAGCTGACCGACGGTCCGGGGATCGATATTGGCGGCAGCTTTTCGCCCGATGGCAGCAAGATCGTGTTTGAAAGCGATCGGTCGGGCAGCCAGCAGGTCTATGTGATGAACGCCGATGGCAGCGGTCAGCGCCGGATCAGCTTCTTCGGTGGCCGCGCGGCAACCCCGGAATGGAGCCCGCGCGGCGATCAGATCGCGTTCACGTACATCGGAGGCAATTTCCGCATCGCAGTGATGAGCCCGAGCGGCGGCGACTTGCGTTATCTGACCGATAGCTGGCAGGATGAAGCGCCAACCTGGTCTCCCAATGGCCGGATCGTGCAGTTCTTCCGCACCGCGCGGGGATCGGGCCGGACCGGGATCTGGCAGGTTGATCTGACCGGCCGCAACGAACGCCGCCTCGCCACCCCGGTCGATGGCTCCGATCCCGCGTGGGGACCGGTTCGTCCCTAAGACGCGTTGACTCACTTGTAACAAACCCTGATCCTGACTGACACAAAAGGAGAGACTGAATATGTCCCCCAATTCCCGCCTTGGAACGACCGTTATGGTGCTGCTGGCCAGCGCCGCGCTCTCCGCTTGTGCCAGCAAGGCACCCAAGCAGCTGCCGCCCGATCCGGGTGCTGCGGTCGCCACCGATACAACGCCAGGCGCCATGCAGGGGCCAGCACCTGGCAGTCAGGCCGATTTCGCTGCCACGCTGATGGGCCAGGACACGATTTTGTTCGATACCGATCAATTTAACATCGACAGCGCCGATATGGCAGCACTGACCGCGCAGGCGCAGTGGTTGCAGAAATATCCAGGCAAGAATGCCACGATCGAAGGGCACTGCGATGAACGCGGCACCCGCGATTACAATCTGGCACTGGGTGAGCGGCGGGCCAATGCCGCGAAGAACTACCTGGTCAGTCTGGGGGTCGATGCCGCGCGGGTTTCAACTGTCAGCTATGGCAAGGAACGCCCGGCCGCGATGGGCAGCGACGAAGCCAGCTGGGCCAGAAACCGCCGCTCGGTGACAGTCACGATTGATTGAAAACTAGCGCAGGCTGGGCAGAAGCGAGCCCGGCGCGGGTAGTTCGGCCTGCGCTTTAACCGAAATCAGCGAAGCAGGGCTGGTCGGCGCGGTATCCACCGAGGCGTTGCCAAACAGCACGAACGCCGACATGGCCAGCACCGAAAGGGCGGAAGAAAGGGCGAGTTGCTTGCTCATCGGGGTCACGATCCTGTTTGCTGTGCCGTGTATATGGGAATAGCTCACCCTTATTGCAATGCAGCATTGTCAAATGAAACTTAATTTTCCGTATTTTTTTCACTGCGCTTGCCTAGTCGCACCAAATCCGCATATCGGGGCCGAATGAGCCGCGCACGCAGATCTGATAATTGGGGTTTCCCCCGCTGGGGCGGCTATGCCGGCAGCCGCGACACGGTGACCGTGCGGCTGTGCGATCGGCATGGCTGCAGCGTTCCGGGAGATTGCCCTGCACCCAAAACTCCCAATGGCCCCGAACGCTGGTATTTCTGCCAGCGCCATGCAGCCGAATACAACCAGGGCTGGGACTATTTCGAAGGGCTGAGCAAGGAAGAGGCTGCGGCCCGCGAGGCGGATGAAACCCGTGACAATTCGGGCTACAGGGAAGCCGCGCATTACGGCTGGGGTGGTTCTGGCGATGGCACCCGCAGCCGTGACGAGTTGCGCGCGCTCGAACTGCTTGAACTGACCCCGGATGCCGATTTCGACGCGATCAAGAAAAGCTACCGCAACAAGGCCAAAGTGGTTCATCCGGATGTCCGCCCGGGCGATGACGACGCCGCCAAGGCCTTCCATGCGCTGCAACTAGCCTATGAAGTGCTGAGGGCCGCTGAGGAACGGCGCGAATGGAAGGGGTGATCCTCGATCCGGCCACCCGGCTGGAGCGGATCGAGACTACCCGGCTGGTGCTGCGGCGGGCCACGCTCCAGGATCTGGACGCCTTTCATGCCGCGATGCGCGATCCGGGCGTGATGCGCTTCTGGTCAACCCCGCCGCATAGCGCGATCGAACAGACCCGGCTGTGGCTGACCGGAATGATCGAGGCAGACCCGGCGACCAGTGACGATTTCGTAATCGAACTGGATGGTGCGGCAATTGGCAAGCTGGGGGCCTTTGGCCTGCCTGAACTGGGCTTTCTGCTGCATCCCGATCACCACGGCCAAGGTTATGCCCGCGAGGCGCTGGCCGCCTACACCGCCTATATCCGCAGCCGCGGCTTGCCCGGCCTGACCGCCGACGTCGATCCGCGCAATGCAGCGTCGCTGGCGCTGCTGGGGGGCGGGGGCTTTGCCGAGACCGGGCGCGCTGCGCGCACCTGGCTGGTCGGCGAAGAATGGTGCGACAGCATCTATCTGGGGTTGAAGTTTTAACCCGTCCGCCGCAACCGCTTGATTGTGGCTGAAAATGTCAGAACCGGGCGGTCCTCGTCGCTGATGATCCCGCGCACGAATACCAGGCTGCCCCCGGCGCGGACCACTTCGCCGCGCGCTGTCAGCATTCGTCCGGGCTGCGCCGCGCCGACGAATTCGCTGTTCATCGTTACCGTCACGCCGTGGACTGCCGTTTCCATCCCGCCCGCGATCATGAACAACGCATAATCGGCAAAAGTCATCAGCGCGCCGCCATGCACGCTCCCCCCGCCGTTAATGTTCTTGGCCTCGGGCAGGAAACCGCACAGGATCGCGTTCCCGTCAGGCTGGCAATAGAACGGCCCGGCCAGTTCCTCGAAACTGTCGACCGGCTCCCAGTGATACCAGCCCGCCCAAGGCCCTGACGTAACCGGGACGAGGCCTGGACGCAGCGGTGGGTGATCGGGCTGGAGCTTGTCGTGCGGAGTTTCGGACATGGCGGCGCTTCAGCAGAAACGTGGCTAGCCCGCAAGGGCTTCACACTGCGCTGAGTGCCTGTTCAAAGTCTGCGATCAGATCGTCCGCATCCTCGATCCCGATGCTGATCCGCACGAGGTTGTCGGTTATACCGAGCGCCGTCTTGCGTTCATCTGGCACCGAAAGATGGGTCATCGCGGCGGGCAGGCTGGCCAGCGTTTCGGTCCCGCCAAGGCTGACCGCGAGTTTGGCAATCTTGAGGCTATCCAGAAACCGGAAGGCCTCGGCCTCGCCGCCCTTGATATAAAGCGAAAAAGTGCTGCCGGCCCCGGTGCAGTGGCGATCGAAGATGTCTTGCTGGCGCGGGTCTTCGATATCGCCGAGATAGCCCAACCCTTCGACCTTGGGGTGCGCCTTCAGATAAGCGCAGATCTTGGCGGCATTTTCGCCGGCGCGGCTCATTCTGAGTTCGACAGTTTCGAGTGAACGAAGCAACATCCACGCGGTATTGGGATCGACAATCGTGCCCATGGTGTTGCGCAGCATCCGGATCGGGTCCATCCACTTTTTCGCACCGGACAATCCGCCCGCGACCAGATCGGAATGGCCACCAACGTATTTGGTGAGGCTATAGACCACGATATCCGCGCCCTGCTTGATCGGCTGCTGCCACAGCGGGCCAAGGAAGGTGTTGTCGATCGCAATCGGCACGCCGGGGGTCAGCGCATCGCGGGCCGCGGTAACGGCCTGGACATCGACCAGCGCATTGGTCGGATTGGCGGGACTTTCGAGGTAGACCATCGCCACATTGCCGCCCTGCGCCTGGGCCAGCGCTTTGCCCTTTGCCAGCGCAGCCTCAATCTCCTGCGGCATCGCTCCTGCGGGAAAATCGACGTAACCGATGCCGAAGCGCGACAGCGTCTTGGCGATGAAGCCTTCGGTGGCGGCGTAGAGCGGGCCGGAATGGACGATCACATCGCCCTGGCTGCAATTGGCGAGCAGCAGCGTGGCAATTGCCGACATGCCGCTGGAAAAAACCAGCGCCTCATCCGCCCCGTCCCAAATCGCGAGGCGGCCTTCGAGGATCTGCTGGTTGGGGCCGTTGAAGCGCGAATAGACCAGGCCCTCCGCCCCGCCCGGACGCTTGCCGGTGATCCCCTCGAAAAACCGCTTGCCCTCGGCCGCATTGGCGAAGGCGAAGGTCGAGGTGAGAAAGATCGGCGGCTTCAGGCTGCCTTCGGACAGCACCGGATCATAGCCATGGCCCATCATCAGCGTGGCGGGCTTGAGCTGGTGATTGCCGATGGAGAGGACCTCGGCCTTGGGTTTGCGGGGCTGGGTTGGGGCAGAGGTATCGTTCACGGGTGATCCAGTCTGAATGAGAAACTGGTTTCGTCTGTAACCGCCCTTGCTGACTTACGCCAGCTATCTCAGCGCAGCAATCCCCCAGACCAGACCAACAATCAGAAAAACCCCTACCAGATCAAGCAGCAATCCGGCGCGCAGCACGCGGGGCATGGCGATGTGGCCGGTGGCCCAGGCGATCGCGTTGGGCCCGGTCCCGGCGGGTAACATGAAGCCCCAGCTGGCGGCAAGCGCGGCGGGCAGGGCGAGCAGGATCGGATCGGCCCCCAGTGCCACCACCAGTGCGCCGACCACCGGCATGATTCCGCTGGCGGCGGCGACATTGCTGGCAAATTCGGTCACGATCACCACGAAGCCAACCAGCACCAGTGCAGTCACCGGCAGCGGCACGGCTTTGAGCGGCAGCAGCATCTGCCCGAGCCAGTCGGCGAGGCCTGAGGCAGTCATCCCCATCGCCAGCGCAAGGCCCCCGCCAAACATCAGAATCACGCCCCAGGGAGCGCGATCAGTCTCCCTCCAGGTTAGCAACGGACGGCCACTGCCATCGGGCAGCACGAACAGCGCAAGGCCCGCAATCGCAGCGATAGTTCCATCATCGAGCCCGCCCTTGGGAAAAAACCCCTCGGTCAGCGGGCGGGTGACCCACAGCAACACGGTGAGCAGGAACACCGGAAGCAGGCGTTTCTCGGGCGTGGTCCAAACGGGCGGCAAATGGATTGCCGCACGGGCTGCGGCAGGATCGAAGCTGTCCCGATCGATCCGGTGAACCCGTGCCACGATCACTGCGGCGAGCGGAACCGAGAGCAGCACCAGCGGCAGTCCGTACAGGCTCCATTCGAGGAAGCCGATCTTCACCCCCAGGCTCTTGTCGAGCAGTGCGACGGCAATTGCATTGGTGGGCGTGCCGACAATCGTGCCATAGCCGCCGAGCGTTGCCGCGAAAGCCACACCCATCGGCAGCGCCCCGGCGATTCCATGGGTCTCGCCCGCCTTGACCCCGCCGGCGGCGAGCATAGCCAGCGCCATCGGCATCATGATCAGCGCGGTCGAAGTGTTGGCGATGAACATAGAGATCAGCGCGGTTGCCGTCATCACCGCCAGCAACATCTGCCAGTTGGTGTGTCCGGAGCGGGCCAGGATCGCCAGCGCAAGCCGGCGGTGCAACCCGGTCCGCTCAATTGCCAGAGCAAGGAACGCGCCGCCCAGAAACAGGAACATGATCGGCGAATAATAGGCCGCAGCGGTCTTGCCGGCATCGGCCACTCCGATCAGCGGCAGCACGATGAACGGCAGCAGCGCGGTGGCCGAAAGCGGCATTGCCTCGCTCATCCACCACGCTGCCATCAACCAGACCAGGCCCGCTGTGGCCCAGGCCGTTTGCGGCATCCCGGCGGGCGAGCTGACGATCAGCGTCGCGAGGAACCCGGCGAGACCCAGCCAGAAGCCGATGCGGCGTGCAGTCATCCCGATCCCCCGTAAGCGCGCGTCCTTCGCCCAATTACTTTGGTGACAGCACCATCAGCATCTGGCGGCCTTCCATGCGCGGATAGGCCTCGATTTTGGCCACTTCGGCGGTATCGTCCTGGACCCGCTTGAGCAGGTTCATGCCGAGTTGCTGATGTGAAAGCTCGCGACCGCGGAACCGCAGGGTAATCTTGACCTTGTCACCCTCTTCGATGAACCGGGCCACGCTGCGCATTTTGACGTCATAATCATGATCGTCGATATTAGGACGCATCTTGATCTCTTTGATTTCCTGCGTCTTTTGCGACTTGCGCGCCAGATTGGCCTTTTTCTGCGCCTCGTAGCGAAACTTGCCGACATCGAGGAACTTGCAGACCGGCGGATCGGCGTTGGGCGAGACTTCGACCAGATCAAGGCCCACGCCAGCGGCCTGTTCGATCGCCTCACGGGTGTACATCACGCCGATATTCTCGCCGGCTTCGTCAATGACGCGGACTTTGTCAGACGTGATCATGGTATTGAAGCGCGGCCCGCTCTTGACGGGGGGCTGCAGCATACGCCGGGGAGGGGGTGCTATAGTAGATTCTCCTGAAATTGAACTCTGCGCGCGTCCTTAGTGGGAATCGCGGCTAGTGGGAAGGGGCTTAGGCCGCCGCCCGCCACAAGGGGTATTGCACCAGCCGCCCTTGCGCGCTCAACACCGCGTCAACCGCCCGGGCAGGCTGCATCGCCGCGATTATCGCTGGGTCAGCGGCATTCATCCCGCCGGTCAGCGCGCCAAAGGCGGGAAGGATCAGCTTGCGCTCGCTCACCACGGCGCAGGGCCGGGTGATGTTGCGGCCGCGCACCGTTATCCGCAACTTGGGGTGAAAATGCCCGGAAAGCTCGGGGCGGACTTCGCCCGGCTGGGCTTCGTGGCGCAGCAGCAGCCCGCCCACCGCCAGCTCGGCCAACTCGGTTCCGCCCGGCGCTCCATCGCTGCCCGAATCATGGTTGCCCGTAACCCACACCCAGTCGGTCGCGCGGGTCAGCGCGGCGAGCATTCCGGCGGCGTGGGGCTCAAGCCGATCGGCCCCGCCCGCATCGTGGAAATTGTCACCCAAAGTGAACACCCGCCGCGCGCCGGTTTCGCGGATCGCCAGCGCAATCCGCTCCAGCGTCTCGCGGCTGTCATAGGGCGGTAGCATCTGGCCGAAGCGGGCAAAAAAGCTCGCCTTTTCGAGGTGGAGATCGGCCACCAGCAGCGCATTTTCACGGCTCCAATAAAGCGCGCGACCCTGCACCAGCGTAAATTCCTGATTGGCGAACGAAAAGGGAACCATCCGTCACGCTTGCCGTAGCGCGCCGCATTTGGCAAGCGCCTCCCATGACCGACTGGACCCCCTACTCCGCCCGCGCCGCTACCTGGTTTGCCTCGCTGCGTGACCGCATCTGCGCCGAGTTCGAGAGCATCGAGCGCGAGGCGGGGAGCGACGCGGCCTTCACCTACACGCCGTGGCAGCGCGAGACCGAGGACGGCTCGGACGGCGGCGGAGGCACCCAAGCGCTGATGAAGGGGCAGGTGTTCGAAAAAGTCGGCGTCAACATCTCGACCGTTAGCGGTGCCTTCGCCCCCGGTTTCTCCGTGACGATCAACGGCGCGAGCGAGGATAGCCCCGGCTTCACCGCTACCGGCATCAGCCTGGTCGCGCATATGGCCAACCCGCATGTTCCCGCCGTGCATATGAACACCCGGTTCCTGACCACCAGCAAAGCCTGGTTCGGCGGCGGCGGCGATCTCAACCCGCCGATCCCCTATGTTCAGGATACAGCCGATTTCCACGCGGTCTACAAAGCTGCGTGCGATGCCCACGGCGCGGATTATTACTCGCGCTTCAAGAAATGGGCCGACGACTATTTCTACATCCCCCACCGCAGCGTTCACCGCGGGGTCGGCGGGATCTTCTACGATCACCTCAATTGCGGCGATGAGACAGAATGGGAAAAGAACTTCGCCTTCACGCGCGATGTGGGCGAGGCGTTTCTGAGTGTGTTCCCGATGCTGGTTCGCCGCCGGATGGGCATGGTCTGGGGCGAGGCGGAAAAGCGCACACAACTCGAGTGGCGCGGGAGATATGCGGAGTTCAATCTGGTCTATGACCGGGGGACATTGTTTGGCCTCAAAACCGGCGGGAATGTCGATGCGATCCTGATGAGCCTGCCGCCCGAGGCGGTGTGGGGGTGAGGTGTTGCACTTGTTGTTCTTGAATTGTGATACCATATGAGGTATCACTAAATATGAGCAAAGCAGACAAGCTGCTGGAACAGATGCGCCGGAACCCGGCCGGGGACTGGACCATCGGAGATATCCAGAAGTTGTGTGACAGGCTTGGCTGGCAGTGCTTCCCGCCCAGTGGTGGCGGTTCGCACTGGAAGATCGTGGTGCCCGGGCATGAGGCGATCCTCACTGTTCCGGCCAAACGCCCGATCAAGCCTGTCTACATCCGCAAGCTGATTGAATTGGTAAAGGCAAGCAACGATGGCGCGAACGACTAAGTCTCTGACCGATTATGCCGTGATGATCGAACCGCTGAGCGAAGCGGACGGCGGCGGCTGGCTGGCGAGTGTCCCGGCGCTGCCCGGCTGCATGGGCGATGGCGCTACGCCCGAAGCGGCGCTGGCTGATGCCGAAGCCGCGATTGTCGAATGGCTCGATGCCGCCAAGCAGGCGGGCCGTGCTGCGCCCGGCCCGTCCGCACCCGGCCAATGGCGCCAGCGCGTGCCCCGCAGCCTGCATGAGAAACTAAAGATCGTCGCCGCGCGCGAAGGCGTGTCGCTCAACGCCTATGTGGCAAATGTGCTGGCGGAGACTGTCGGGCGGGTGTGAGGTTGGGGAGTTGGTGATGGGTTGGCAGGAGATGGGGATTGCGTTCCTGGAATTTCCGGGAATTTGAGCCAAGAGGTTTTTAATATGATTATAAATCAATCGATTGTTTTATTTCTGCCGTTCTTGGGCGGATTCTTGGCGGTCTGGTTGGCGTCCCGATTTGCTGCCGTGCGATCACACGAAGACAAGGTTTGGCTTCGAAAATCTGAGGCATATGGACATATTTTGGAGGCTTTGGCAGATATTCGCGATTGGTATGCCGTAAATTTTGAGGACGAGGCTGTCGGGCTGGAGCCAACTGCCGAAATTAGACGAGAAAGGCAGGAGCTTTTCTACGCAGCGAGGCGCCGACTGCTGCGACGATTTCACGCGAGGTGTGGTTAATTCCTGAATCAATAAAACAAGAAACTGACAAATTGAATTCGGCTTTGGCCGAAAGGCATGAAAGCTGGATTGAGCACTTGGATAGTTGCAGTTTTGAAACCAAAAAGGCGCAAGAATTGATTGAGAGATTGGCTCGAGAAGATCAAAAAAGACCTCCGTTGCTGTCATTTAGATAGAGCTTCCAGAGGTTGATTTGCCAACCCACTCTAAGCCGCCGCCTTCTCGATCAGCCCAAACACCCCCTTTGGGTCCGCATCCACCATCGCCAGCAAAGTCCGTGCTGGGGCATCGGGCGCGCGGCGTTTCTGTTCCCAGTCGCGCACGGTGGCTGCGGGGATGTGGAGTTTTTCGGCAAAGGCGGTTTGCGAGAGCTTGGTCTTGGCGCGGATTGCCTTCACGTCTGGCCCATTGGCAATCCGGCCCCGGCTGGTATCACCTTCGGCATAGGCGATGGCGTCTGCCAATCCGGCGGCGATCTTTTCAAATGCAGACTTGGTCACAGTCGTTTCCTTCGTTTCACTTGCCCAGAACGCTGGCCCGCAGCGTTGCAGTCATCTTCTTCAGCGCATTGCAGTCAGTCTGACTGAGATTATCCTTCTCACCCTTGCCGAACACGGTCAGCAGGAACACCGGGATATCACTGCCCCCGAAATACCAGACGATCCGGTAGCTGCCTGATTTGCCCTTGCCGCGACCGGCCAGCCGCGCCTTGCGCACACCGCCTGTCCCCTGCATCACATCACCGCCTTCGGGATCGGCAGAAACCAGCTGCACAGCTGCCTCTTGCTCGTCGATTCCCATCTTCGTGTCTTTGACGGCTTTGAGATAGCCTTCGGTTTCGATAACGGTATGCACAATTGCATTATACGGCATTGCCGTAGTTTGGCAAGAACTTCCCTGCTTGGCCGCCAACCGTAGCCGCCTTTCCCCTTGCCCTTTGCTTCCCAATCCCGCCATCTAGACAATAATGCTGCGTCAGTACGAACTTGTCGAACGCGTCAAAGCGTATGATCCGGACGCCGATGAGGCGGTGCTGAACCGGGCCTATGTCTATACGGTGCAGAAACACGGTGCCCAAAAGCGCGCCTCGGGCGATCCTTATTTCAGTCATCCGGTTGAAGTGGCCGGGCTGATGACCGAACTCAAGCTCGACATGGATACGGTCGTCACCGCGCTGCTCCACGATACGGTGGAAGATACGCTGGCGACGATCGACGAGATCGAGAAGCTGTTCGGGCCGGATATCGCCAGACTGGTCGATGGAGTAACCAAGCTTTCCAAGATCGAGACGCTGACCGAGAATGAGCGCGCGGCGGAAAATCTGCGCAAGTTCTTCCTGGCGATGAGCGAGGATCTGCGGGTGCTGCTGGTCAAGCTGGCCGACCGACTCCACAATATGCGCACGCTCCATTTCATCAAGAGCGAGGACAAGCGCCGCCGGATTTCACGTGAGACGATGGATATCTACGCGCCGCTGGCCGAGCGCGTGGGCATGTACGAATATATGCGCGAGATGCAGCTGCTGGCGTTCGAACAGCTGGAGCCGGAAGCCTATGCTACCATCACCGGGCGGCTGACCCAGATCCGCAGCCAGGAGGGCGGCCAGGTTGATGCCATCGCGCTGGCGATCAAGCAGGCGCTGGCCGAGGCGGGGCTGAAGGTGGAAGTTTCGGGGCGCGAAAAGCACCCGTTTTCGATCTGGAACAAGATGGCCGAACGGCATGTTTCGTTCGAGCAGATCACGGATATCATGGCTTTCCGGGTGCTGACCGAAAGTGCCGAGGACAGCTATCGGGCGCTGGGGATCCTGCACCAGACCTGGCAGATGATCCCGGGGCGGTTCAAGGACTATATCTCCACCCCAAAATCGAACGGCTATCGCAGCCTGCATACCGCGCTGATCTATGAAAACTCGATGCGGATGGAAGTGCAGATCCGTGACCGCTCGATGCACCGCACCAATGAATTCGGCCTTGCCGCGCATTGGGCCTACAAGCAGGGCGGGGTCCAGCCCGATGGCCAGGTCGGCTGGCTGCGCGATCTGATCGAGATTGTCGATGCCAGCCACGATGCCGAAGAGCTGCTCGAACATACCAAGCTCGCGATCTATCAGGACCGGATTTTCGCCTTCACCCCCAAGGGCGCGCTGCACCAGCTGCCCAAGGGCGCAACCGCGATCGATCTGGCCTATGATGTCCACACCGATCTTGGCGATCTGACGGTCGGCGCCAAGATCAACGGGCGGCACATGCCGCTGCGCACGCAGCTGGGCAATGGCGATGTGGTGGAAATCATCAAGAGCCGCACTGCCTCGCCCCAATTGTCGTGGCTCGGCTTTGTCGTTACCGGCAAGGCGCGCGCCGCGATCCGCCGCGCGGTGCGCCAGAAAGAGCGTCAGGAAGTCGCCGCGATCGGGCGCAAGCTGTTTGACGAGATTGCCGAGCGATTGCCTGCCAAGATCGGCAAAAAGGCGGTCAAGGACGCGGTCAAACGGCTCGGTTTCACGCGCGAGGAAGAGCTGATGGGTGCCATCGGAGCCGCGAAGCTGGATGACCGTGCGGTGATGGAAGCGCTGGTCCCTGGCAGCGCTGCAGGGTTGGCCGAGCCCGATGACTGGCCCAAGCAGGAACGCGCGATCTCGATCCGCGGCCTCACTTCGGGGAAGGCCTATCAGCTTGCCGAATGCTGCCATCCGGTGCCGGGCGACCGGATCGTCGGTCTGCGCCATCCGGGCAAGGGCGTGGAGGTTCATTCGATTGACTGCCTGACCCTGGCCGACGGGGTCGATGCCGATTGGCTTGATCTAAGCTGGGGAGATCGCTCGACCGGCGCTATCGGCAGGCTGCGGGCAGTCCTTTACAATCGCCCCGGCACGCTGGCCGAACTGACTGG
The DNA here is from genome assembly GCA_031372185.1 of Novosphingobium sp. Classification (GTDB taxonomy): domain Bacteria; phylum Pseudomonadota; class Alphaproteobacteria; order Sphingomonadales; family Sphingomonadaceae; genus Novosphingobium. The sequence continues at coordinate 28,485 of JANMKT010000074.1, read as the reverse complement.
AATTTTCGCTGGCAACCGGGCGAACATCGTACACCTTCAGATGATCCAGCGCGATGAGATGTTCGGCACCTATGAAGTTGATCTTGAAGTATCGGATCTGGCGCATCTGACCCGGATCGTCAGCGCGATGCGGGCCAGCGATGCGGTTGCGCAGGCGGAGCGGATTTAGTGATATGGTGGTTGTCGGTATCGAGCATGTCCAGATGGCCATGCCGGTTGGCAGGGAAGAGGAGGCGCGCGGTTTCTACACCGGGCTCCTCGGCATTCCGGAACGCACCAAGCCGCCGCACCTTGCCGCGCGCGGCGGGTGCTGGTTCGAAGGCGCAAGCGTGAAGGTTCACCTTGGGGTTGAGGCGGATTTTCATCCGGCAAGGAAAGCGCATCCGGCGCTGCTTGTGAGCGATCTGGCAGCGCTCTGCGCAACACTGGCGGCGGCGGGCGTGTCGGTAACCGCTGCGGATCAGGCCGATGGGCGGGCGCGGTGCTATGTCGATGATCCTTTCGGCAACCGGATCGAGCTGATGCAAGGCTAGAGCTTGATTATCACGGATACTCTAAACCTCCAGCGTCACCGTCACACTGTCCCCCTCGGCCAGCCCTTCAGCCTTGCGGACGGCGGCCTTGACAGGGAGCATCCAGCCGGTGTCCTTGGCTGGAAAGACCGAGGTGTTGAAGCTGCTGCCGCCGATTTGCGCCTTGACCTTGATCGAGCCGAAGCCCGCACGGCGGCCCATCTCCAGCCGCTGCATCAGCGCGGTGGCAGACAGCGCCTCGCCCGCGTCGCCATCAATAGTGATGAAGTGCCAGGCGGCGGGGGCCTTGTCAGTGGTCCAGCGCCATAGCGGGCCGGTGTAGGTGATGCGCTCGATCATCAAAAATTGCTCACGCGGAGGCGCGGAGATGCGGAGAGAAGAATAAGCGGTCTCACACGAAGGCACGAAGACACGAAGGTGCTGGGCTCGCCGCAGGCGATTGAATCATCGAGAGGGTCACATGCGAAGCTGCAAAGGGCTTCACCAAGAGAACTGACCCCTTCGTGACTTTGTGCCCCCGGATGACCCAAATCCTTCACCCTTTCACCCGCCGCACTGGAACGGGAATATTGCAGATGTCTGCGCTGCCAGCAGGCCGGATGAAAAACGGATCGCGGCGGTTGGCGCGAGCATCGGCATAGGCGGCGAAGCTTTTACTTTCGGTCGAGAGATACTCGAATTTCGGCAGCTCTTTGACATCGTTACCCAACCGGACAGACCGGATCGGCACGCGCTCCTCGGTCGTCTCATAAAACCCCAGCGCCCCGGTCCCGCGCGGCAGCGAGGAAAGATGCTCGATTCCCTCGATCACCCGGCCGACCAGCGCAATGTTTCGATCAAGATGGCGCGGGGCGTGGCCGATCACGGTGTAAAGCTCGGCCCCGGTTCCGGTGTCGGGCGGCAAATCACGTCCGACGCCGACCATGCCGTAGCAATGGACTGGCCAGCGTTTCCCAAAGCTCTCGGCAATCGGCCAGCCATCCAATATGTATTCGGAAGCGGAGTAGCTACCCATCTGGCGTGCGAACTTTATGCGGTCACTTTCCTGTCGGAGAAACGGAGCTTCGGGCAAGTTATCTGGTGGAGCATAGCCTTCGTACTGACTCTCCGCCACCACCGCCAAACCTTGCGGGAGCGCCTTCTTCTCGCTCGCATCGCCCCATTGCACGACATAATTGTCCTGCACCCGGTTGACGCTGGTCCCGTCCCACCATTGCGCCGCTGCCAATTTGCGGATGTTGCCGATCCATCCTTGCGAAAACGGCGGTGACATCAGCTGGATCGTCACGCGGCGCGGTTTGCCTCGTGAATCGGGGGCGAGGTCCATCACCAGCAGGTCGGACGCGGGGATTCTCGCCCAGTCCGATACGGGCGCGGCGGCGATGATCTCGCCGGGGGCGAGGGCAACCTGTTTGGCAGGCGTCTCTGCACCCAGCGGCGCGGCGAACAGGGCGATGGCGGCAAATGCAGGGTTGTGTTTCATGGCCATGCTTGTGCCAGCCCTTCGAGCCTTGCGGAAGTCCCCATGCACCGCTAGGGGCACGCCTTCCAGAGCAATGCGGAGCGGTGGCCGAGTGGTCGAAGGCGCTCGCCTGGAAAGTGAGTATACGCCAAAAGCGTATCGTGGGTTCGAATCCCACCCGCTCCGCCACTTCCCTGTCGCAAACCCGGAACCGGGCCACTGCAGAGACGCAAAGTCCACCATAATCGCGCCATTTTCCGGATGCCATCCGAACCCCGGAGACTGCGGGAAGCGGTCAAAGGGTGTTGTCAAAGCAAACTGGCTCGCGGGGCAAGGGGCTGATCTTCCGCGGTGATGAGCAAACCAGCCAGCCCGCTCCGCTATTTCAACTCGTCGCCAGAAGTGATCCGTCTCGTGGTCATGATGGATGTCCGGTTTCCGTTGTCGCTGCGCAACGTTGAGGATCTGCTGTTTGAGCGTGGCATTGATATCTGTCACGAGACGGTGCGCTTCTGGTGGAACCGGTTTGGGCCGATGTTTGCGGCGGACATCCGTCGGCAGCGGGTGAGCCGGATGAAGGGTTTTCGTCACCGACGGGCTGCGATCCTAGCCCGCCGCGATGCGCGCACTGGGCCATTTGGATCGACGCGAGATGGGCTGTTGGAAGAATAATCGGGCGGAGAATTCGCACCTGCCGTTCCGGCGACGAGAGCGTGCGATGCTGCGGTTTCGACGGATGAAGTCGCTTCAGAAGTTCGCCTTGGTCCACGCCTTGCTCCACAACCACTTCAACTCAGAACGTCACCTCGTCGATCGGCAAACTTACAAGACCCGGCGCTCGGCTGCCTTGGTCGAGTGGCAGTCGCTCGCCGCCTGAAGATATGCGTTTGGGGGCTTCGTGCGCCCATCGGAGACGAGTTGCGATTAGACTGACAGCTCCCTTTCTGCCTCCAAATAATCGGCGCTGGTTTCCCGTTACGCGGGATCTGGAATCCAGCTACCATGAAAACCAGCGGGTACCCGTGCCGGCAAGTGAATGCGGGCTACCGGATCATTCGCCATATTGCTGGCATCCAGAATCAGCAGTTCGCTCTTGGCCGAAGCAGGATCGTAGATATAGCTCATCAAGTAGCCGTCGTCTTCGGATGTGCCACCCGCGGCGGGCACAAACACAGCTTCGCTGCCTGTCCGACCGCCGGTGAGCCGGTGCGAACTCCGGCTACCTGTGTGCATGTCATATTTGTGAAAGGCCTCGACAGTGGGCGTATCCTGACCGAATTCGCCGGTATAGCCGTAACGATAGGGTTGACCGATCATCTTGTCGGGGACCCTCGGGAAATCGACCCCCAGATCATCGATCTGCCGCTCGGTTACTGCGCCCGTCTTCAAATTCATCCGCCATTGGCACAGCGTCGGGAGAGGCGGCTTGACCATGCCAACCGCCATATATCCAACGAGGCGACATCCATCCAAAACAACCTCGTCGCCAACTTCATAGGCGTTCATCGTGTGATAAATGTAGCAGGGGTCAATATCGAACCAGACAACGTCCTTATTGGAACCGGTTCGCGGCATGATGCCGATCCGCGCGCCATAATCCGTGTCAAACCTTATGCCCAGTCCCCCAGTTGCTCGGTTTTTCAAGTCCCAAACCATAGGTAAGTCCATGAATATCGTATAATTTTCCGTGATGCTGAAATCATGCATCATTGTCGCGCCTTTGACTTCAATTTTCTCCTGCTGGACCAGTTCGCCCGATGCGGACACACGATAGTAGGTCAAAAATGGCGGGAAAATACCGTAACCAAAAAACAGAAGCTCGCCCGTTACAGGACAGGTTTTGGGATGTGCGGTCATGTTGGCATTCAATTTTCCGTCAAACCTGTATGGCCCCAAAGTGTCCAGTTCGGTTGACAGTTCGATCGGAAGACTGAGTTCCGCGAGCGCAAGAATCTTGCCTGCATGTCCAATGATATGCGTATTGGCGATGGAGTTCTCAAGTTTCATCCGAGACTCCTGACTGGGCGTTTCTTCGTCCAGCAAGGGTGTCTTGACGTAGCGATTGCGATACCAGATCGCTTTGCCATTATTCAGTTCAACGCCATGGATCATGCCGCATGCCAGGAACCAGTCCTGACTGACTCCTGACGGAGGGTTGGCACCGTTTCGAAAATATCTGCCGTTGAGCTCAGGCGGAATACTGCCAGTAATTTGCAGATCGAAATCAGTGGTTTCTTCAAAAACCGGGGCAAAATTACCCGCAAGCCAAAATGGCTTTTCTTCCACTAGTTCAGCTGGCTTATTCATTTGTTGCTCCCAACAATTAGAATTCTAATCCGTCACCCTATGTTCGTTCCGAGCCACCATAACGCAACCCTGGCCGCCGTGGGTGCCAAAACTGGCCTTGCGGCACCCTACTCAGCCTGGATTCAGACTGCGATGGGCATGGGAATAGTCGTCAGGCTGGCACCCAATTGCCATGGAATCCCGGCGGAATGCGGTTCGGAATGTGGATCACCGCTTGCGGCGCGCCTTCAAAATCCTGGGCATTGAGGATGATAAGTGCGCTCGTCTGGTCAGCCGGGTTGATGACATATCCCATCAACCAGCCATGATCCTCGGCTTTGGCATTCGCCGCAGGCACGAAGGCGAATTCTCCGGCAACACGGCCCTTGCCAAAGTCATGGACCTGCCGGGTGCCAGCCTCCAGATCATGTTTGAACAGCTTGGCTTCGTCGGCGTCAGATTCTTCATGAGCTTTGGGGAGGCCGAGTGCATAGGCATAACGATAGGTCTGCCCGGTCAGCGTTTCGTTGATACGCGGAAATTCCTGCGGATCGCTATCAACCACGGCGCGCGATACACGCCGCGCGACGGGATCTATCTGCCAACGTTCGAATGGTATTTTTGCAGAATCTACGCCCGCCGCCGCTTCTGCAAAAACCTTATCATGCACGCAGCCATCGAACGTTACAGTGCCGTCGGGATTGTCAAAGGCGTTACAAGGGTGGAACACATAACAAGGTTCAATATCGCACCAGATTGTGTCCACGCCCTTGCCGTCCTTGGCCAGCAGCCCGACCCGCGGTTTGTGCTTTGGATTCCACTTATAGGGGAAACCTTCCCCGCTAATGTATTGCTTGAGTGAGAAGGTGACCGGCATATCAAGGATGATCACATATTTCTCGGTGATCATGCAGTCATGAATGGATGGGCCGTGCTGCACGGCAATCGTCTCCTCGCGGCGAACCTTGCCCTGGGTGTCGACCACAACATGACGGATTTCCGTCAAATTTTCAGCGGCATAGCAGATTGCATGCAACTCGCCGGTGTTGGGATCAAGATGGGGATGCGCGGAAAAACTGCCACCCTTGAGCGTGCCGTCAAACGGATCATAGGCAACCGTATTGAGTTCCTCGTCGATCCGCACAGGGCAACCGCCCGCCTCAACCAGCGCCCAGGTTTCGCCAGCATAGCCCAGGACGTTGGTATTCACGATGTCGAACGGGGGTTCGTGCGGGCCAGGCGCAGGTGGTTCGCCAAGGGCGTCGCTGACCGCGCGTGACCGGATCCAGCGGTTGCGGTACCATAGCGCTTTGCCCTGTTTAAGCCGCACGCCGTGAACCATGCCGTCGCCCATAAACCAATGATAGAGGCCCGGATTGGGTGGCGTGATCGGATTGGGGCCGATCCGGATATAGCGGCCGTCAAGCTCGGCCGGGATGGTGCCGGTCACGCTGAGATCAATCAGTGTTTCTTCAGACGGCAACGGCTCGTGAATGCCCAGCAGATAGGGATTGGGCTTGTCGGACTTCTTCCGGTTGCGGTTGAAATCTGCAACTTTCATGATCCCCTTTGAAACCGTATCACGGATCAGGGTTTCAACTGCACCAGCCATCGGTAACTTCCTCTGTTTACTCTACTCACATAATCAACAATGAAATCAGAACTTAATGGCTGCTTCGATTCCGAATTGGCGGGTTGGCGCCACAACTCCGAAATAGAAAATCCCTGCATTGATCGAAGCGGCCAGGATACCGCCTTCCTTGTGGAACAAGTCGCGCACATAGCCACTGATCCGCAGATTTTTTAAGTTATCGCCAGCATGGATAAAGGCAAGCGAGGCGCCGACGGTACCGCGACCCGGGATGATATCGCGTTTGGCCCCGGTTGTGTCGGTAACGGCTGATATGAAGGTGTCGCTTGTATAGACATAGTCAATCGTCAGATTGAGGCTGTTGCCGCCACCGATTTCACGCGCATAATCGAGCCCGGCGTTGAATGTATATTTCGGCGCGGCACGGAAGTTTCGGTTGGCGGAGACATCGACCAGCGGATTGCCAGGCAGGGCCAAATTGGGGACCAGGAAGCTGAGATAGTCGGCATCGAGATGGGAACCAGAGGCTCGCAAGGTCAGTTCAGGCGTTGGCCGTGCCAACAGCTCAACTTCGATGCCGCGGATGCGCGCCGACGCTGCATTTTCAACCACGGTTTCTGTCAGGGCACCCGCAGCACGCAAAATATCTTCTTGCTTGTTGCCGTAATTGGCCTGGAAGATCGTCGGGTTGAAACGGAACATCCCATTGGCAAGGTCTGCCTTGAGCCCTAGCTCATAACTGTCGACCCGCTCTGGCTGGTACGGCCCAATAGCGGTCGGGGACGCCCCGCGGCCGTTGAAGCCTCCCGAGCGAACCCCGCGTGACCAGCTGGCATAGACCATCGTATCATCGTTCGGTTTCCAGTCGAGGATGACCCGCCCGCTTGGATCCTTGAATGTCGCCTTGCGATTGGCGGTGAAGGCATCGGGCGCAGGCAGGGACAAGGTGGTCGAGAATGTCTTTGTCTCGATGGTGTAGCGTCCGCCCAACGTCAGGCGAACATTGCTGCCCAGCTTGACGATCGATTCAGCGAAAATCGCAAAGGAATTGAGTTTCTGTGATGAGTCTATTCGCTGGGCCGGCCCATTCAAGAAATACGAGGTCGCGGCGGCGCTGCCATTGTAGGCGAGCGGCCGAATGGCATAATCGGTGTGAAGATAATAAACGCCAGCGACAAGATCGACCCGATCGGACAGATCGCCCTGAATCCTGATTTCCTGGCTAAACTGCTTGTAATCCTGGTCACGCGCCGAAACAAACAATGGGACAGAGAAACCTGGCGCGAGCGGGATGAGCGGCGTGCCAGTACCTTCTTCGAGCAGACTATCGCTGGTATTTCTGTAACCGGTTATCGCAGTGAGATTAAAAGCCCCCAGCTTCGACTTTATTTCCAGCGATGCGGACCAACCGTCGATGAAACTTTGGAAGGGGATGGTCGTGTTGGCGAATTTGAAGCCCTCGGCTCGCTGGAGCAGATATCCCTGCGTGTCACAGCCCAGATCGCCCAGACCGATTGAAAAGGTAAAATCGCAAATCGTCCCGCCGGCACCGAACGGCAGGCCGTTGGGTTTGGTCAAATTGACGTTGGACGGATAGCTGCTGCGGTCCTTCTGGTAATCAATCGAAGCCAGGATCGATGTATCCGGGCTGACCTCGGCGAGCACCGCAAGTCCCAGCGTATAATAATCGCGCCCGGCCTCCCGCTTGCCCGTCAAACGGTTGCGGGTGAAGGAATCCGATGTCCGGCGCAGGCCGGAAATTTTGGCCGAGATCGCATCGCCCAGCTTGGGAAGATTGATAACAGCATCAAGGTCGAGCGCGTTAAAACTGCCGTAACGGGCGTGTAGCCGCGCGCCCAATTCGCCGGTTGGCCTGGTGCGGCGGAAACTGATGATGCCGCCAACTGTGTTGCGGCCAAACAATGTTCCCTGGGGGCCACGCAGCACTTCGATGGATTCAACATCATTGAGATCGACATTGGCACCGGTGCTCGTCCCCAAAAATACCCCGTCAATTGCCAAGCCTACTGCCGGATCAAAGGTTTTTTCAAGATCGCCAAAGCTGACCCCACGGATGCCTGCCGATAGGCTGTTACCCGCGAACGCAACGCGACCAAGCTGGATGTTGGGAATGAATTTCTGGATACCAGCGATGTCTGTCACCACCGAGTTTTCGATCATCTCAGAACTGACGGCGCTGACTGCAAGCGGGGTGTCCTGCAAGTTTTCCTGCCGGAAGCGAGCGCTGACGATTATTTCCTGAATTGCCCCATTATCTTTGCCTGTTTCTGCCTTCGTCCCGGGCAAGTTCTGCGCATCTTGCGCGAACGCCGGAGCGCTCACCAAACCGACTGCCCCGGCAATTACGCCGGCTCCAATGTGAGCAGGCAAGCGGCGAAGTACTCTCTGAAAACGCGCCTTAGTCATATTATCCTCCCAAATAATATTATCGTCCTTCAATCCCGCAGTTTGCAGGTGACCAAAGGCTTATTTTGTCTCAGGCTTTCCATGGTCTTTCGCTATGGCCTTTGCCCAACCTTGCACATTGCTAGTGGGAGGACCGCGCAGGAACCACTAGCAATTCTGATACATTCGTATCAAACCGATTTCCGATGCTGCCGGCAAGGTTTTCGCACTTCTCTTGCAGCGGCTCTTGCAGCGGCAATTTTGAACGCTTGGGTTTGTCGGCGATGCGAAGAAATGTCACAATTTTCTGAATATATTCAATATGAAATTTGCTCCCAAGACATTGGTCGCATTGCAGTCCCGGCGAGGGAGCCGAAACACTCAAGCTGGAGCAGTCCCATTTGCGAATCTTGAAACATACATCCGTTTCAATAATTGAGGGATAAATCGGCGTAATCTGCGTTTGACAAGGTCATCGCCATCCAGCACGCCTTCAAAAGGTGGTGCCGTGCCAAAGGAATGGCCATGGAAAAAAATGCTACGAAATCAAAGTTATTGAAGGCCGCTATTACCGTATTTGGTAACCAGGGCTATTCCGGAGGTTCTGTGCGGCAAATAGCAGAACTTGCCAATACAAATATAGGGGCCATTAAATACCACTATTCATCTAAGGAGCAGCTCTGGAAATCTGTTGTGGATTATCTCTTTGATAAATTGAGCAAATATGTTATGAAAGATGCGAAAAAATGGCCAAGCATGAGTCCTCGTGATCGAGTAGTTAATTCAACTCGAAGCTATATTTATTTTTGCGCAAAGTATCCTGAGCTAAACAGAATTATACTGTCTGAAACTATCCAAAATGGGGATCGTCTGTATTGGCTGGCAGAAAATCATGTCAGGTTATTTATTGAACGCTCGATTGCATGGATGGCAATCGCTCAAGAAAACGGAGTTTACCCTAAGGGAATTTCGGTTCTAAATCTGGTTTTCATCGCCACTTCGGCGGCTCAAAATCTATTTCTGATGGCCCCGTTTGTTCAGCATTCATTTGGCATAGATGTTTTCGAAGACGAACAGATCGAAAAACATGTCAATGCAGTGGTCAAGCTCTTGCTGAATGAGATCGAACAGACTGACGATCCCACGGGGAACAATTAGCAACATGTTGGCCGCGAAGCCGAATGGAGGGTCGCGGATCAGACGGCTGCTCTTGGGAGAATAAGGCTCGGCCCCGGGCGCTTCACCTGGGGCGCGAAACTGCCACAGCCCTCAATGGCCTATTTCGCCCGATGTCGGACGTTCGAGTAAGCATATCCTATGCCAGAAAGCCGTCCTTCGTTCATACTCGAACTGGACGTCAGCTGTGGGCCGATAACGGAGTCGCAGTTCGAGCCGGATGTGTAGCGCGAGGGCGGGATGACTTCCAAGGCACGGAACTGCATCCGAACCCATCGAGGTCTACGAAACCAACCACTTGCTAAAAAAATGCGGACCCGGTCAGAAGGGAGGGGAGGCCGGGCCCGCATTTCAGAGAACCAACACAATTTGCCGGTGGAATGTGGGAGGACAAAGCCGACTACGTTGGACAACCCGATTGGCCGAAAGCGGCTGGATGCCACAACCTGTCCCTTGGGGCAGATTGTGATCGCGGGCTCAATAACCCGCTTCGATCGCCAGACGAATGGCATCGGCGCTGGTTCGCACACCAAGCGCGGTGAAAACCGCGGCGCGATGCATTTTGACCGTGCGCTCGCTAAGGCCCAATTCAAACGCAATCTGCTTGTTGAGCCTGCCTGCAGCCAATTGCACCAGTACTTCACGCTGGCGCGGGCTTAGCGCTGCGATGCGCTGATGGGCAGCCTCGCGTCGCGCATCGTTCGCCCGCGCAACATCTTCGGCAATTTCGACCTGCGAGCCGAGAAAATACTCCAGATTGCCGGCTGTGTCGAAGATCGGAGCGACCATCACGGCATTGCGAAACGGCGTGCCGTCCTTTTTGTAGTTCAGGATTTCAACCATCACTGGCTGGCAGCGGCGAATACCATTGCGCAGCATCTCGGTCAGCCAAGGTTCGGTGTCTGCGCCCGATAGAAATCGGCAGTTGTGCCCGATGATCTCCTCGCTGCTATAACCAGTCAAAGCAATAAACGCATCATTGCATGCGACAATCGGATTGTCCGGCAGTCGCGGGTTGCTGATGACGGCGGCTATGGGACTTGTCCCGATCATCGAGCTTAATGTCATGGCACATTAGCAATTAGCCGATGGTTGACGTTTCGGGAAGTGCCCTTTTAGCCATGTTGGCTTTCGCTCCAGTCTTGCCAAAACAGAAGCCGTGCTGGGAACATTGGCTTCACCCGGCTCTTGTGATGAAGCCTGTCTGGGATTCCCGCGATGACGTTTTTTCTCGTGCTGATGATTGGCGGCTTTGCGATTGCCGCCGCCACTGCCTTGATCAGGGGACTGATGGCATTTTTTCGCGATGCCGAACATCTCCGCCAGAATGGCTCTGCTTCGCTTGAAGGTTACGGGGTTCAGCAAAACCGGATGATGGCGCAGCGGGTCCTGTTCCAGGGCATCGCCATCCTGCTGATCGTGGTGGTGGGCGCACTTGCTGGCCAGAGCTGAACCCGGAATTGGCGTTATCGAAAAGGATGAGGCAATGAATTACGTGGCAAGAAGTTGCGAATTTGATCCGGTTGAAGGGAAAATCCAGGTCCCGGAAACCATTCTGGAATCGATCCGCAATCTGATCCGCTGGGCAGGGGATGATCCCGAGCGCGAAGGGCTGACCGATACGCCCGCCCGCGTAGCCCGGGCCTGGCGTGAGTATTGCAGCGGCTATGACGAAGATCCGGGACTGCACCTTATCCGAACCTTCGACGAGGTTGGTGGCTATGACGAAATTGTGCTGCTTAAGAACATCCCGTTCCAGTCACATTGCGAACACCATATGGCCCCGATCGTCGGCACCGCTTCGATCGCTTACCTGCCGTCCAACCGGGTAGTCGGAATATCGAAACTCGCCCGGGTTCTACATGGCTTTGCCCAGCGCCTTCAGGTGCAGGAGCGCCTGACGGCCCAGGTTGCCCAATCCATTTGGGATAATTTGCAACCGCAAGGTGTTGCCGTGGTTATCGAAGCACAGCATGGCTGTATGAGCGGGCGCGGCGTCAAGACCCACGGGGTCAGCATGGTGACAAGCCGGATGCTGGGCTGTTTCCTGGATAATCCGGACAGCCGCAAGGAAGTGCTGTCGCTGATGAACAATTGTTGAGCCACGATGCTGTTGTTGAGGCGAGGGCTCCGATGAAGTTCGCAATTATCGGCGCCGGTATGGCAGGCCTTGGGTGCGCCGGTGCATTGAAGGATGCCGGACACTCGGTTGCTATTTTCGACAAGGGCCGTGGCCCTGGCGGCCGGATGTCGACCAAGCGGTTGCAAACATCGCTAGGTGAAGTGGCGATCGATCATGGAGCCCAGTATTTTACCGCACGCGATCCTGGTTTTAGCCGGTTGGTTGCGGCATGGAACGATCAGGGCATTGCTGCGCCCTGGCCGTCGGCTGGGACGGACGCATGGGTTGGCGTTCCTGGAATGAACGCGATCATCAAGCGGATGGCTGCAGATCATGCTGTAACATGGCGCAGCCTGATTACCGGCATGGCCCGGAAGAACGATCAATGGTGGCTGACGGCCGAAGCAGGCAAGATCGGTCCGTTTGATCTCGTCGTGCTCGCGATCCCGGCAGAGCAGGCCGCAGCGATCCTCTCATTGCATGATTTCGTCATGGCCCGGATTGCGCTGATGGCCCGATCCCAGCCATGCTGGACCGGCATGTATGTGTTCGATCGTCGGTTGGACGGATTGCCATCGGTAATCCGCAACAAGGGCGATATCGCCTGGGCCGCGCGCAACAGCGCCAAACCCGGCCGTACGGGAACCGAAGCATGGGTAGTTCAGGCCAGCCCGGGCTGGTCCGATGCCAGGCTTGGAACCCCGCCGGAAGATGTCTCGGCGATGCTTTTGACCGCTCTGCTGGATGGGACGGATTCTGCCCCTCCCCAACCGATTGCGGCGGCATCGCATTTCTGGCGCTATGCTTTGTCCGCAGGGACAGGACACGGCGCATTGTGGAACCCGGACATCGGACTCGGTGTGTGCGGTGATTGGTTGCTTGGCCCCCGGGTCGAATGTGCCTGGATTTCGGGCCAAAGGCTGGCCGAAGCCTGCATTTTGTCAATTCAAACCCCAGATATGACGAAAGCCAGCAACTAGGGTGTTCCGTTTGAAATAGAGGCACTTGGTGCCCCTCCTCGATGGGGAGGGGCGATTCAATGCAATACAGAACAACTCTAAGAACCGGATGCCTCGATCGGCAGCTTCGCGCGCCGACTTTTGCGATACCTGGATCTCGCTGCTACACAGGGCTTTCCGCGCAAGTTGAGGGTATTTTATGCTGCTGAGCCAGACCAATAATCCTGTATCGCATAATTGTGCTGGGCTCGCGCAGCGCCGCTCGGCGATTCGGCATTGAGCGGGCTGCTTTTTGCGCTCCTTGCTACGTTGCTCACCGGAATTGGCGCGCGCGATCAGTTGACAGTTGCAGGGATTGCCGCCCGGCAGGGCGCAAGGCCGGGCCTGATCGGAGTGGCCGTGGCGACCAGCATGGCAACGGCCGCTGCGGCAGCCTATGGCGGGGCGCTGCTCGCGCCCCTGTTGGCGGGCAATGTGCGGCTGATGTTCGCAAGCCTCGCGCTGGCCCTTGCGGGCGGAGAGATGCTGCTGTTCTCGGCGCGGCGAATGCCGGATGAGCCAACCCAGTCGCTCGGCGCGATCGCGATTGTGCTGTCAGCGCACCAACTGACCGATGCCGCGCGGTTCCTGGTTCTCGCGATCACCGTTGCCACCCGTGCGCCGCTCTCGGCCGGGCTTGGCGGAGCGCTGGGCGGGGCTTGCGTAGTGCTGGCCGGCTGGCTGGCCGCCGAAAATCTCCCGACAGCCCGAGTTTCGCTAATCCGCCGTCCGGTGGGCGGGGCATTGCTGATCCTGGCGTTGGTGCTGGCGTTGAAGGCCATGGGCCGCGCGTAGCTGTGGTGCTATGTCCGGTCCATGAGCAAGACTGAAATCATCGACGGGGCGAGTAACGCAGATATTGCCATCTGGCTGGAAAAGCGACTTTCGATCGCTCTGGCTGCAACGGAGGGAAGGGTCTCGATCACCATTCCCGGCGGGTCTACCCCATTTCCGATTCTGGCCGAACTCGCCCGGGCTCCGCTTGATTGGTCGCGGATTGTGGTCTGGCCAGGGGATGACCGGATCGTAGCGGAAGATCATCCGGCCAGCAATGTCGGCCGGATTCGCGCCGAATTGGAGCCGCTGGGCGCGACGATCTCTCCGCTGGAAGAGGGCGCACAACCGCCCCATTTCGCGCTCTCCTGGCTCGGCATGGGCAACGATGGCCACGTCGCCTCGCTGTTTCCCAATACTGATCCCACCGCCGATGATCGCCTTCCCATCCGCCGTCTGACCCCTGATCCACTTCCGCCCGAAGCCCCGTATGACCGGCTCAGCCTGACCATTCCGGCATTGCTGGACAGCGATGCGCTGCTGTTTGTGATCCGGGGTGCGGAAAAGCGCAGCTTGTTTGAGGCGGCCTTGCGCGGGGTGCATGATTTGCCGATTGCCCGGCTGTTGCGCGCGGCGCATCAACCGGTGACATGCTTCACCTGATCCCGGCCCCCATTCACCGCCAGGCCTTTCGGCTGGCGCATGGCTTGCGGTTGCGCTGGTGGCGCTGGCGCAAGCCGCAGCTTACCGGGTGCCGGGTGCTGGCCTTTGACGCGGACGGCCACTTGCTGCTGGTGCGCCACAGCTATGGCAGCGGCAAGTGGATGCCGCCGGGCGGCGGGGTCGGGCGGAGTGAGGAGCCGCTTGGCGCTGCGGTCCGCGAATTGCTGGAGGAAACTGGCTGTCAGCTGGCGGGCGCAGCGGAGTTCGGCAGGATCGAGGAACCGCTCCACGGTGCGGTCAACCGGGTCCATCTGATCACCGGCATCACCAGCGGCATCCCCAAGCCCGATAGCCGCGAAGTGATCGCGGCGGCATTCTTTGCCCCCGGTGCGCTGCCGATTGAAATGACCCCGAACTTTGCGGCAACGCTGCCCGGCTGGATCACAGCAGCGAGAGCTGCCCTGGCGCGCGGCTAGTTTCCACCAGCGCAGCTTCCTCCTCGTCCTCGTCTTCCAAGGCCGATAATGTCAGCCCCATCAGTCGCACCGGTTGGGGCAGGGGTAGCACCTCATCCAGCAGGGCGTGGCTGAGCCGGCTGAACTCGGCGAGATCGGCCACCGCGCGGGGGAGCGATCGCGCCCGGGTCAGTTGGGTGAAATCGACATGCTTGAGCTTGAGCGTGACTGTCCGGCCCTTGGCACCGCTCTTGGTGATCCGCGCCCAGACGATCGCAATGATCCGCTCCAAAGCGTCGCGCAGCGCGGTGCCAGAGGAAATGTCGCGATCAAAGGTCCGTTCTCCGCCCACCGATTTGCGCGGGCGGTTGGCCTTGATCCGGCGCAGATCGATACCCCGCGCGGCGCGGTAGAGATAATCGGCCTGGCTGCCGAAATGCTGGCGCAGAAAGGCGATTTCTTTGGTCAGCAGGTCTGCCCCGGTCTCGATGCCCAATGCAGCCATCTTTTCAGCACCACGCGGGCCGATCCCGTGAAACCGCCGGACCGGCAACGAAGCGACAAACGCCGCTCCGTCGCCCGGACGGATCACGCACAGCCCATCGGGCTTGTTCTGATCGCTGGCCAGCTTGGCGAGGAATTTGTTATAGGACACCCCGGCACTCGCGGTGAGGCCGGTGTCCTGCTTGATCCTCTGGCGGATAAGTTCGGCAATGCGGGTAGCCGATCCGATCCCCTTCAGATCTTCGCTGACATCGAGATAGGCCTCATCCAGGCTGAGCGGTTCAACCTGTGGGGTGTAATCCAGAAAGATCGCCCGGATTTGGCGCGAAACCTCATTGTAGACGGCAAAGCGCGGCTTGCAAAAGATCAGCTGGGGGCAGAGCCGCAGCGCCTTGACCGAGGCCATCGCTGATCGCACCCCGAAGGTCCGTGCTTCATAACTGGCGGCGGCGACCACCCCCCGGTCTGACGAGCCGCCGACCGCCACTGGCCGCCCGCGCAAACTTGGATCGTCGCGCTGCTCCACGCTGGCGAAAAAGGCATCCATATCGACATGGATGATCTTCCTGAGGCCAAACCCCTCCTCATCAATGGCATCGGATTCAGACTGGCTACGTTCCATGCCACCACCTTAGCGCATCACAGCCTTGCACAAAATGGCGCTAAGGGCTGGTCACCGATGGGCAGAAGCGTCATGGAGCAGCCGCGATGCATGCCAATCCCGCCCCTGACCAGGATTTCCGCCTCGGCGCGGGAGAATTCGTTGCCATGATGGCCATGCTGATGGCGCTTCAGGCGATGAGCATCGATTCGATGCTTCCGGCGCTCGGCGCCATTGCCGGCGATCTCAAGGTCACGGATCCAAACCAGCGGCAGCTGGTTGTCGGCGTATTCCTGATCTCGGCTGGATTGGGTGCGTTGCTGCCCGGATCGCTGGCTGACCGGTATGGCCGGCGGCCCGTCCTGTTTGCCAGCCTGGGGCTCTACATCGGACTTGCGCTGGCTTGCGCACTGGTGCGTGATTTCTCGACGTTGCTGGTGCTGCGGGCCTTGCAGGCAATCGGCAGTGCCGGGCTGACGGTTCTACCCAGCGCAATCATCCGTGATCGCTTTGAAGGTGATCGGATGGCTCGGATGATTTCGACCATTTCGGTGGTGTTCATGATCGTACCGATTCTGGCGCCGACTTTTGGTCAATTTGTGTTGCTGTTTGCCGGGTGGCGCTGGATTTTCGGGGGCATGGCAATGATGGCCTCGGTGGTCGGATTATGGGCCTTTCTGCGTCTGCCAGAAACACTCCACCCCGAATATCGCCAAAAGATCGTTCCAGTGACGATCGCGGCCAACATGTGGTCTGCTGCGACCGACCGCGCCTCGATCGGCTACGTCGTGGGCAGTTCGCTCGTGCTGGGCGGGCTGTTCGGCTATATCAACAGCGCCCAACAACTGGTGGCCGAGCATTTTGGCGCGGGGCGTAATTTTCCGCTGCTGTTCGCGGCCACTGCCGCTGGCATGGCCCTGGCCAATTTCACCAATTCCCGGATTGTTGAGCGGTTTGGCGCGCGGCGGGTGTCCCACGCTGCCCTGCTCGGTTTCATCGGGGTGAGCGGCCTGCAGGTGGCGGCGGCGTTCAGCCCGGGTGAGACGCTGTGGAGCTTCATGCCGTTGATGGCTGCCAACATGTGCCTGATCGGCTTTATCGGCGCCAACTTCGGTTCGATCGCGCTGCAACCCTTTGCCCGGATTGCCGGAGCCGCAGCTTCGCTCCAGGCATTTGTGCGGATGGTGATCGGTTCGTGCTTTGGCGCGCTGATCGGTCAGGCGTATGATGGTTCAGCCCGGCCTTTGGCGCTGGCGCTATTTTGCGGTGGGATCGCCTCGTTGGGGCTGGTGTTTTATAGCGAGAGGGGGCGGCTGTTCCGCCGCCTGCTGCCACCCGGCGCGGCGCGCCCGATCCCCGAAACGACAGTTCAATGAGGACGGAATGAACGACTTATACGATCTCGCCGTGATCGGCGGCGGGGTAAACGGGGCCGGTATCGCGCGCGATGCCGCAGGGCGCGGTGCAAAGGTGCTGCTGCTGGAGGCGGGCGATCTGGCGCAGGGCACTTCCTCTGCCTCGACCAAGCTGATCCACGGCGGCCTGCGCTATCTTGAGCATTACGAGTTTGCGCTGGTCCGCGAATCGCTGTCCGAGCGCGAGGCGCTGTGGAAGATCGCGCCGCATATCATCTGGCCGCTGCGCTTTGTCCTGCCGCATGTTCCGGGCCTGCGTCCACGCTGGCTGCTGCGATTGGGGCTGTTCCTTTATGATCATATTGGCGGGCGCAAGCGCCTACCCGGCACGCGGTCGATCGATCTGGCCCGTCATCCGGCGGGCGTGCCGCTGAAGCCGGGTTTCCATGCGGGGTTTGAATATAGTGACGGTTGGGTTGATGATGCACGGCTGGTGGTACTCAATGCCAAAGATGCAGCCGAGCATTGCGCGGAGATCCGGACCCGCTGCCCGGTCACGGCGGCGCGGCGCGACGGCGATCACTGGTTGATCGATACGCCGCAAGGCAGCTTTCGCGCCAAGGCGCTGGTCAATGCCGCTGGTCCATCCGTGCTGGCGGTGCTGGGGCTGACCGGCGAGACGCCCGAATACGGGATGCGGCTGGTGCGCGGCTCGCATATCGTCGTGCCCAAGCTGTTCGACCACGCTTATGCCTATTTCTTCCAGCTGGCCGACGGGCGGATCTTCTTTGCGATCCCCTATGAACGCGATTTCACCCTGATCGGGACGACCGACCGCGATCACGATGGTGCGCTCGATCAGATCAAGGCGAGTGACGAAGAAATTGCTTACCTGTGCGATGGGGCCAGCACCTATTTTGAAAGGCCGATTACGCCCGCCGATGTCGTGTGGACCTATTCAGGGGTGCGTCCGCTGATCGATGACGGTTCGGGCAAGCCTGAGGCGGCGACGCGCGGCTATCGGCTGGAACTTTCCGATGAAGCGGAAGGCCCCGCGCTGCTCAGTGTCTATGGCGGCAAGATCACCACCTATCGTCACCTGGCCGAAGAAGCGGTCGATCTGTTGGCGGCGCGGCTGTCGGCGCTGTCGGGCAAACCATGGACAACCACGCAGGCGCTGCCGGGCGGCGATTTCCCGATGGACGGCGCGCAGGCGCTGAAGGATCAGTTGCGCGCGCGCTATCCGTTCCTGGGGACGGACGACGCAGACCGGATTGCCAAGGCCTATGGCACCCGCGCCGAAAACTGGCTGGGCGAAGCGCAGGGCTGGCAGGCCTTGGGCAAGGACTTTGGCGACGGGCTGAGCGCGGCCGAGGTCGATTATCTGGTTGCCGAGGAATGGGCGGTCAGTGCCGAAGATATCCTGTGGCGGCGCAGCAAGCTGGGGCTGCGACTGAATGTCGCACAGCAGACGGCTCTGGCGGAATATCTCTCGTCGTCCCGGACTTGATCCGGGACCGCTGGCCTCGTCGATCCGACCTCGCGTAGACGAGGCCAGCGATCCCCGGGCAAGCCGGGGATGACGGCTACACCTGACCCATGCTCCGCCACGCCAGATCGGCAAATTCGCACAGCAGCGCCCGTGTATCGCGCGGGTCAATGATATCCTCGACCGAGAACCGCTCGGCGCTGCGAAAGGGTGAGCGGACCAGATTGAGCCGCGTGCGGATCGCTTCCAGATGCGCTGCCGGGTCTTCCGCCGCCTCCAGCTCGGATTTGTAAGCCACCTCGATCCCGCCTTCGATCGGCAGGCTGCCCCAGTCACCGCTGGGCCAGGCGAAGCGGTACTGAAAGGCGTCGGCGTTGCTCATCGCGCTGCCCGCGATGCCATAGGCGCGGCGGATCACGACGCTGCACAGCGGCACGGTAGCCTTGTAAATTGCATTCATTGCCTGGACGCCATAACGGATTGTTCCAGTTGTTTCGGCCGCCAGCCCAATCATGAAGCCCGGATTGTCGACCAGATGGACCACCGGCAGGCGGAACTGATCGGCCAGTTTGATGAAGCGTTCGGCCTTTTCGCTGGTCTTGGCTTCCCATGATCCGCCCAGAAAGCTGGGATCGCTGGCCAGCACCGCTACCGGCCAGCCATCGAGCCGGGCAAAGGCGGTGATCGCGGCGCGGCCCCATTGGCGGCCCATCTGAAAGACGCTGCCCTTGTCAAACACCGCCTCCAGCACCTGATGCATCGAGTAGACCTGCTTGGGCTCGCGCGGGACGAACGACAGCAGCATTTCTTCTCGGCGATCGGTGGGATCGGTGTTCTCGGTGCGCGGCGCGGTTTGGCCCACGGCGGAGGGCAGATAGGACAGGAACCGCCGGGCGCGGGCAAAGGCTTCGGCTTCGGATGCAACTTCTTCATCGACCACCCCGTTGCGGGTATGGATGTCGCTGCCGCCAAGGCTTTCCTTGTCGCTCTTTTCGCCGATTGCCTCGACCACGGCTGGCCCTGCGGCAAACAGCTGCGACAAGCCTTTGACCATCAGCGAGTAATGGCTGGAGACGACGCGCGCCGCACCCAGCCCCGCTGTCGGCCCTAGTGCAAGCGCGACGACCGGCACCGTCTCAAGGTTTTTCACCACGTCGCCCCAGCCGGGAACGGCGGGAATATAGGTCGCGCCGATATCCTCCAGTGTGCGGACCGAACCACCCCCGCCGGTGCCGTCGATCATCCGGATCAGCGGCAGCTTCATGGTATGCGCCATCATCTCGCACTGGACCATCTTGCGGTGGATCGCCGCATCCGCTGCCCCGCCGCGCACGGTGAAATCATCGGCGCTGGCGACCACCGGGCGGCCTCCGATATTGGCGCGGCCATAAATCAGGTTAGAGGGGGAGAGGCCCGTCAGCTTGCCGTCCGCGTCATAATGCCCGCGCCCTGCGATCTTGCCGATCTCACGGAACGAGCCGGGATCGACCAGCCCCGCAATCCGCGCCCGGGCGTCCAGCTTGCCGCGCGAATGCTGGCGGGCGACTTTCTCCTCCCCGCCCATTTGCTCGGCCAGCAATTCGCGGGCGCGCAGTTCCGCTACTTCACGCTCCCAACTCACTTCCTCCCCTCCACTTCTGGGGTGGGGATCGTGGGGTGGGGGCTGTCCTGTTCAGGTGAGGTCTGGCCGTAACGGACAGCCCCCACCCCAACCCCTCCCCTGAAGTGGAGGGGCTTAAGGAAGGTGCATCCAGCCAACATCACTCCCCCGCCTCGATCCGCGCCAGAAGCGCCTCAACCTGCACCTGCGCGCCGGACACGGCATTAAGCTCCGCCACCACCCCATCGAACGGTGCGGTCAGCGTATGCTCCATCTTCATCGCCTCCAGCGTGAGCAGCTTCTGGCCCTTGGTAACGACATCGCCCGCCGCAACCTCGACCGCGATGATCTTGCCGGGCATGGGGGAGAGGATAGTGCCATCGCCCACTGCGGCTGCGCCGCCGCCGACGCGCCAAGGCGTGAGCTCCCAAGTCTGACCCTGCTCGCTTAAATGCACCGAGACTTGGAGTTCTTCAACACCGCATTGATCGAGCCGAACTTCTGTCGTCTTGCCATCAATCGCGAACCAAGCGGTACGTTTGCGGTCAGCGTTAAGTCGGAAACCTTGCAAATCATGCGCCGGGACCAGCTCCATGGCCGCCAAGGTCAGGCCTTCTGCCGAAGGCCAAGGGGAAGCGGCCATCGCCTCGTTGTCGCGACCAATCAGGCCGGTATCCACATCACCGGTCACGAAATCGGGGTGTTCGAGCGCCTTTACGAGAAACGAGGCGTTGGTTCTAACCGGCCACACCACAGTTTGCGAGACCAGCTCGTGCAGGATTTTTCGCGCCGCATTGCGGTCGTTGCCATGGGCAATGAGCTTGGCGATCATGGGATCATAGAACGGCGAGACTTCGGCACCTTCGTAAACGCCGGTTTCAATCCGGCCACCCTCTGCAGCGCCAAGTTCAAATAGATCGAGCCGCCCTACACTCGGCAAGAACCCCTTCGCCGGGTCCTCCGCATAGAGCCGCGCTTCCATCGCCCAGCCATTGATTGCCAGCTCATCCTGCCGCTTGGGCAGTGGTTCGCCGCTGGCCACGCGGAGTTGCCATTCGACCAGATCGACCCCGGTAATCTCCTCGGTTACCGGGTGTTCGACCTGGAGCCGGGTGTTCATTTCCATGAACCAGATGCGATCCGCGCGCAGGCCTTCGCTGGCATCAGCGATGAATTCGATCGTGCCTGCGCCAACATAATTGACCGCTTTTGCTGCGCGAATTGCTGCGCAGCATAATTCCTCACGGGTTGCAGCATCCATGCCCGGGGCGGGTGCCTCCTCGATCACCTTTTGGTGCCGCCGCTGGAGCGAGCAATCGCGTTCGAACAGATGGACGATGTTGCCGTGAGTGTCGCCGAACACCTGGACTTCGATGTGACGCGGGCGCTGGATATATTTCTCGATCAGGACATGCGCATTGCCGAACGAGGAGGCCGCCTCACGCTGGCACGAGGTAAGGCTATCGGCGAAGTCCTCGGCCTTCTCAACCAGCCGCATCCCCTTGCCGCCGCCGCCCGCCACCGCCTTGATCAGTACCGGATAGCCGATCTTGGCAGCCTCCTTGGCAAGGGTGGCCGGGTTCTGATCCTCGCCCAGATAGCCCGGCGTCACCGGCACGCCAGCTTCGGCCATCAGCTGCTTGGCGGCATCCTTCAGTCCCATCGCGGTGATGCTGGCAGGCGCAGGGCCAACCCAGATCAGCCCAGCGTCGGTCACGGCCTGCGCGAACTCCGCATTCTCGGACAAGAAGCCATAACCGGGATGGATCGCCTCGGCCCCGCTGGCTTTTGCAGCGGCGATGATCTTTGCGCCGACCAGATAGCTCTCGCGCGTTGGCGATGCGCCGATGTGAATTGCATCGTCGGCGCTACGCACATGCAACGCCTTTGCATCCGCATCGGAATAGACCGCCACGGTGCGGATCCCCATAACGCGGGCAGTGCGGATTATGCGGCAGGCGATCTCGCCGCGATTGGCTATCAGCAGGGAAGCGATCATCGCCATGGGCTAGTCGGCGCGGACCCATTGCGCAAGTTCGCCCTTCCCCCCTTGCGCTCCGCCCGGACCGACACTAGAGCGACCCGCATTCGCGAGGCGCATATCCTACGGGGCATTTTCGATGGAAGACCGTTTCAATACCATTGCCGGCTGGACGCTGTTTTCCGGCATCATCGCGCTTGGGCTGTCCAGCCTGAGCGGCCATTATTTTGAGGCTAACAAAGCCCATCGCCCGCACAAGATGGGCTATGAGATCGAAGGCGTGGTCTCCAGCGAGGCCGGCTCTGCGGCGGTCGTGCCGCTGGAAACCCTGCTCGCCGCCGCCGATCCGGCCAAGGGCGAGGCGACTTTCAAAAAGTGCACTTCATGCCACACAATTAACTCGGGCGGGGCCAATGGCATTGGCCCGAACCTGTATGGCATCGTCGGCAAGCCGGTCGGCAAGCATGCCGCCGGGTTTGCCTATTCAACCGATCTTCCGGGCCATGGCGGCAATTGGGATTTTGCCAACCTCAATGAATGGCTCACCGCTCCGAAGAAGTTCGCCAGCGGCACCAAGATGAGCTTTGCCGGGCTTGGCAATGCCGAGGACCGCGCCAATCTGATTGTTTACCTTAATTCGCAAGGCTCGAACGTGCCGTTGCCCGCAGCGCCAGCTGCGGCTCCGGCTGATGTGGCTGCCAAACCGGCTGACGGCGCAGCGCCTGCGGAACCTGCGAAGAAGTAATCATTTGCGCTAACTTACGCTTCTGTCCTTGAAGCCTTGCGCGACCACATACCATTCGGACGAATCCTTGCGGCTCGCCGGGGGCTTGGCGTGTTTGACGGTGATAAAGTGACGTTTGAGCAAGCCCAGCAGCTCGGTGTCGGTCCCTCCCGCCAGCACCTTGGCCACAAAGGCACCGCCCGGGGCCAGCGCGGTGATCGCAAAGTCCACCGCCGTTTCGACCAGGCCCATCGTCCGCAAATGGTCGGTCTGCTTATGGCCCACCGTATTGGCGGCCATGTCTGACAGGATCAGATCGGGCGCACCTTCCAGCGCAGTTTCAAGTGCTGCCGGGGCTTCATCGGCCATGAAGTCCATCTGGAAGATCGTGACTCCCTCGATCGGATCGGTCGGCAACAGATCGATGCCCACGACCAGCGCAGCGGGACGTTTCTCGCGCACGACCTGGCTCCACCCGCCCGGTGCGATGCCCAAGTCGAGCACCCTGGTGGCACTGCGCAGCAGGTTGAATTTCTCATCCAGCTCGATCAGCTTATAGGCCGCCCGGCTGCGATAGCCTTCGGCCTTGGCCTTCTTCACATAGGGATCGTTAAGCTGCCGGGTCAGCCAGCGCGACGAGCTGGCGGTGCGCTTTTTGGCGGTCTTCAGCCGTTCAGGATCCTTGCCAGAGCGGCTCATTGTCTTCCTCGCTTGATGTCGCGCAGCGTCGCGCGGCTGCGTTCGGCGTCCACGCCTGCGGCCATTAGCCCGCGCAAAATGCCCTCACGGATACCGCGATCGGCCACGCCAAGCCGGTCGGCCGGCCACAGGTCGAGGATTGTTTCGAGGATTGCGCAGCCCGCCACCACCAGATCGCTCCGTTCGCGGCCAATACAGGGCAGCGCTCGCCGCTCGGCCGGAGACATGGTCGAAATCCGCTCGCTGATGCCGCGCATCGCGGCGGTCGGAACGATCAGGCCATCCACTGCGCTGCGATCATAATGCGGCAGCGCAAGGTGGACGCTGGCCAGCGTCGTCACAGTGCCGCTGGTGCCGAGCAGGCGAAGCCCATGGGCGGGGCCAGCGCTGCGCTTGGGGCTAATCCTGATCGCAAAGTCGGCAAAACTGTCGCGCACCAGCTCGCGCATCCGGGCATAGCGGGCGGCGCGGGTGGCAGGATCACCTTCCGCGCCAAACCCTTCATTGCTGCACGTTTCGGTGAGTGAGACAACGCCCCAGGGAACGCTTTGCCAGTCGCGGATGTGCGGGATGGCGCCAGCTGCGTTTTCGACCAGCACCAGCTCGGTCGATCCACCGCCAATATCGAAGATCATCGCTGGTCCGTCGCCCTGCTCCAGCAGGATGTGGCAGCCGAGCACCGCGAGCCGGGCTTCTTCCTGCGCGCTGATGATATCGAGCACGATCCCGGTTTCAGACCGCACCCGTTCGATGAAATCGGCGCCGTTCAGCGCGCGGCGGCAGGCTTCGGTCGCGACCGAGCGGGCCAGATGAACATTCCGGCGCTTCAGCTTGTCGGCGCAGACATGCAGTGCGCCCAGCGCGCGGTCCATGGCTTCCTGGCTGAGCCGCCCGGTCTGGGCGAGGCCTTCACCCAATCGGACGACCCGGCTGAACGCATCGATGACCACAAAGTTCTCGTCCGCCGGCCGGGCGATCAGCAAGCGGCAGTTGTTGGTGCCAAGGTCGATCGCGGCATAGGCCTGACGGTGAAATGGAGCAGGGCGATTGAACCCGGCATGGCACCACTCCCCACCCCCGTGCTCAAGCTGGGGCCTCGGGTCCGTTCGGACGCCGGGCTGACGCTCAGGATCAATGGCAAGATTGGCGGGGCCGGTTTCGCTGCGGGCATCACCACGCAGATCAGGTCGAACTTCGTCCCCGCTTGCCAACTCCTCGCGCGCTGCCGGCGGAATATTTTCCGCCATAATCACATCACTCATTATCATTTTCCCGCAACCACCGGCGGGTACCTGATAATGATGGTAGACACAGTGAGCGCGCGGAGCAAGTGCTGCGGCTTGACGAGGACCGGGCGCTTGCTTAGAGGCACGGCCCTGTTGCCCCGTCGTCTAATGGTAAGACACCGGTTTCTGATACCGTTTATCGAGGTTCGAGTCCTCGCGGGGCATCCATCCTCCCACTTTGACAGCAAGCCCGTGACAGCGGAAGAAGGCGCATGACTGACGAACCCGAAAAAAGACTCACGCGCCACCGCTTCTACAAGGCCGATCAAGAAGCCTCCTTCGTCGAATCGCACGGCCATACCACGCCGCAGCAACGCGATCCGGCCTATCGCCTGGCCTATCGCGACACCGATTTCCTGCTGCGCGACGAGCTGCGCCCGGTGCGGTTTCAACTGGAACTGCTGAAAACCGATATGCTGCTGGAAGAGGCGCAGATTGGCTCGACGCTGGTCTGCTATGGTTCAGCCCGGATCCCCTCGCCCGAGATGGCCCAGGCCGCGCGGGACAGTGCGACCACGCCGGAGCGCCAGGCCGTGACCGAGCGGCTGATCGCCAATTCGAAATATTACGATGAGGCCCGCAATCTGGCGCGGATCGCCAGCGCTTGCGGGATTGTGGAAAAGGGCATGCGCCAGTTTGTGGTCTGCTCGGGCGGCGGGCCATCGATCATGGAAGCGGCGAATCGCGGCGCGGCCGACGTTGGGGCCGAATCAATCGGCCTCAACATCGTGCTCCCGCATGAGCAGGCGCCGAACAGTTATGTCACCCCGCATCTGTCATTCCAGTTCCACTATTTCGCGCTGCGCAAGATGCATTTCCTATTGCGCGCGCGGGCGGTGGCGGTGTTCCCCGGCGGGTTCGGGACGCTCGATGAATTCATGGAACTGCTGACGCTGGTCCAGACCGGCAAGATGAAACCGGTCCCGATCCTGCTGTTCGGCAAGGCGTTCTGGAGCAGGATTATCAATTTCGAGGCGATGGCCGAAGAAGGGGTGATCAATCATGAGGATCTGGCGCTGTTCCACTGGGTTGAAACCGCTGAGGAAGCCTGGGCCGTAATTGTGAAGTTCTACGATCTGGAGGGGTGAGCGCTAACCCCGGGCCAGCGCGTGGCCCAGCGGGCCTTGTCCCGCACCGTAGCCGGGTGCGGCGCGCAAGGCAGAGCGGACGAAAGTCCGGGCGCGGTCAACCGCTTCGGCAAGCGGTAGTCCCCGGCCTAGATAGGTCGCGATAGCGCTGGCAAGCGTGCAGCCGGTGCCGTGGGTGTGGCGCGTCGCGATCCGTTGTGCGGCAAAGCTGTGCAGGGCTTCTCCCGGGGTCATGAGCAGATCCTCGATCCGGTCACCCACCGCATCACCGCCCTTGGCAAGATAGGTAAGCCCTCGCGCGGCCATCCCATCATGCCCGCCCAGCGCCTCCAGCTCGGCCACATTGGGGGTGGTCAGCGTGGCAAGGCGCATCAGTCGTTCAAACCCTGCGATAGTTTCCGCATCGGCCAATGCTGCACCGCTGGTGGCGATCATCACCGGATCGAACACGATCGGCACGGCCAGTGCCTCAAGCCGTTCCGCCACCACTGCGGCAATCGCGGGCGATCCGAGCATCCCGATCTTGATCGCATCCACCCCGATATCGCTGATACTGGCATCGATCTGCGCCGCGACCATGGCGGGCGAGAGGACTTCGACTGCTTTAACCCCGAGCGAGTTTTGCGCGGTGATCGCGGTGATCGCGGTCATGGCATAGCCGCCCAGCATGGTGATGGTCTTGATATCCGCCTGGATCCCGGCCCCGCCCGAGCTATCGGAGCCGGCGATCGAGAGGATGCGGGGGTAGTCAACCACTCTTGAAGTTCCGCACCCTGGATGGCGGAGACTTGGCGTGATGCATTACCGCCCGGGTTGGCCGGTCCGTCAGCTCACCGCTGCAATTGGGGCAACGATCATCCAGCGCCTCGGCGCAAGCGGCGCAGAAGGTGCATTCGAACGAGCAGATGAAAGCACCGGGTGCCTCGGCGGGAAGATCGCTGCCGCAGCCTTCGCAATCGGGGCGCATTTCCAGCATTACTGTGCCGCCTCTTGCACGGCGGCACAGATCGCATCCACCACGGTCTGGACTTGACCTGCATCATCGCCCTCGGCCATCACGCGGATCACCGGTTCGGTGCCTGAGGGGCGGATCACCAGGCGGCCCTTGCCTGCAAGCTGCGCTTCGGCATCGGCGATCACAGCCTGCACCTGCATATTTTCCAGAGGTTTGCCTCCCGCGAACCGGACGTTCTTGAGCAGCTGCGGCACCGGGTCGAACAGATGGAGCAGCTCACTCGCGCGCTTGCCCGATTTGACCAGCGCCGCCAGCACCTGCAACCCGGCAATCGTGCCGTCGCCGGTGGTGGCGTGATCGAGCAGGATCATATGCCCCGACTGCTCGCCGCCGACGTTGTAGCCGCCGGCTTTCATCGCTTCGAGGACATGGCGATCGCCCACTTTCGTGCGGATCAGATCGATGCCCTTGCTCGCCAGAAACCGCTCCAGCCCCAGATTGGACATGACTGTTGCGACCACGCCGTCCCCGCGCAATCGCCCTTGCGCTGCCCACTGGCTGCCGATCAGCGCCATCAGCTGATCGCCATCGACGGTCTGGCCCTGCTCATCGACCACGATCAGCCGGTCGGCATCGCCATCGAGCGCGATGCCGATATCCGCTCCGCTGGCGACCACGGTTTCCTTGATCAGATCCAGATGGGTCGAGCCGACCTTGTCATTGATGTTCTTGCCATTGGGGGTCACGCCGACGGTGATCACCTCGGCACCCAGTTCCCACACCGCCGAAGGGGCCACCTGATAGGCGGCGCCATTGGCACAATCGATCACGATTTTGAGGCCATCGAGGCGGATATCATCGGGCAGCGAGCTTTTGACCGCGTGGATATAGCGACCCCGGGCATCGTCGATCCGGCGCGCCCGGCCAATCTCGGACGAGGTGGCGAGCGCCAGGTCCGAACCGAGCATCGCCTCGATTGCCAGCTCGTCCTCGTCGGACAGCTTGAAGCCATCGGGGCCGAACAGCTTGATCCCATTGTCCTCATAAGGATTGTGGCTGGCCGAGATCATCACGCCGACATCTGCCCGCATCTCGCGGGTCAGCAGCGCCACCGCCGGGGTTGGCATCGGCCCGAGCAGGATCACATCCATCCCCACGCTGGTGAAGCCCGCGACCAGCGCGCTTTCCAGCATATAGCCCGAAAGCCGCGTATCCTTGCCGATCACCACCCGGTGTTTGTGACTGCCGCGCAGGAAATGGGTGCCGGCAGCCTGGCCCACCTTCATCGCGGTCGCCGCGGTCATCACCCCGGCGTTGGTGCGTCCGCGAATTCCGTCTGTGCCAAAAAATTGCCGTCCCATACTTCGGCCCCGTACCGCTGATTTTCTTCGAAATTGCTATGTCGCACGAGGCCGCTAATGTCACGCCTGCAAAAAGATGAACCCAGGGAGTTTTGCATGACTGACAGCGTGACGTCTGAAACCAGCGCGAGCGGTTTCATTCCGGACGTGCGGGTGCCGGTAGGCTGGACGCTGGGCGGATTGGCCGCCGGCCTTGCACTCGGGATTGTGCTGGAAGGGACTTCGGCCGCCCCGTTCGCCTTGAAAGCCGCCGATGTGGTGGGAAATCTGTGGCTCCAGGCATTGCAGATGACGATCGTGCCGTTGGTTGCTTCGCTGCTGGTGATCGGGATCGTGCAGACCGTTGCAGCGGCCAAGGCCGGGCGTATGGCAATGC
>JANMKT010000054.1:0-16374 GCA_031372185.1 Novosphingobium sp. | reverse complement strand
CCGGAGCCGACGCGCCCGGGTGATGGATACGGGCGAGGTGACGCGGTTCATCCAGCACTACGAGCGACTGACCCGGCATATGTTGGCGGAGCTGCCGGGACGGGCGGATGTGGTGGTTAGGCTGGGGGAGGGGAGAGAGGTTTTGGGGGTGGGTTTGGGGGACGTGCTCTTGCTCAGCCTTTGACTGTTTTGCGTTTTATTCGAAATCTGCGGGATTCAACCGTCAAGCGACCGGGCATTCCAAAGGCGATTTTGGACCAGTGCGCTGAACTCCTCGAGCTTGGGTGAACCCTGCTCGCGGAATAAGTCGCATTTTGCATAACGCCCTTCGCGCGGCTGAGGATACTCCCGATCATGCTTCTTTTCAAACAGGGCGTCACTCATCATGTCGCGAATTCCGTCACCTAAAAGTTTTAACTCTTCTTGTATAAATATACAATTTTTTATATAGTAATTATTAAAATCCATAAATTTTGAATTCGCTTTATTTAAATTGTGCCAAAATATCATGTCTTGATATTCTTTATTTTTCAATTTTAGGCCAGTTAGTTTTATTTTTTGCCATTGGTCAAGATCGCATTGTTGAATGAATTCTGAAAGTTGAGCTTCCTCCATTCTATCCAAATCAGGATAGCTCTGCAAAGATGAAGTGAATCGAGCCACTTCACTGTAAGATTCGTTAAGAAGTGCCCATAACTGAGGTAATACATCGAACTCATACTGGTGAAGCTTGGTGGTCCTGTCCATCAACGCATTGATGTTGAATTTCAATCGTTCAAGTTCCTTCTGTTGAGCGTGCCTATATGACTCAAGCTGCTTATCGAACTTGGATGACAACCACTTCTCGCCAAGTGTCCTGAATATCCAGATGGCTAAACCTGAAGCGACCACCGCGGACAAACCAAAACGAATGATCGCCCAAATGTCGGGGAATAGATTTGTGATGCCCACGGAGACCCCCTAGCGCCGCCACGACTGATTGGCGAGGTGAACGCAACCTAACAGTTTGCTTCGCTATCGCAATTCTGGTTTTCGCTTTGCCGTCAAACCCAAGGATCGAAACTCCGGGTCACAATACCAAACCCCACCCCTACCCCCGCACCACCGCCTCCAGCACTTGCCGGATAAACCGCTGATAGGTCATCTCCTGCGCGCTGGCCTTGGCTTTCACGGCATCGAGCAGCGCTTCGGGGAAGCGCATGTTGACCTGTTTTGACTTGGGGGCGAATTCGAAGCTGTGGGGGCGGAACGCCGAGAGATCGAACCGGGTGAGATCGCTTTCGGCCACAAAGTCTTCAGCCGCAGCATCACTGGTCAGGGCGGGCAATGGCTTTTTCATAGCAGAGAAGCCCATACGCCGTTTGGTCCGAACCTGTCGAGCCGAAGCAGCCCGTCGTCCCGGGCTTGACCCGGGACCGCTGGCCTCGTCGATGCGAGGGGGGAATGATGAGGGCAGCGGTCCCGGATCGGGTCCGGGACGACGAAGGGCTTGGACGACGGATTGGGTGCGCTCAGGTGAAGGTGGTGCCAAGATCCAGCCATTCGGGATTGGCGGCTTCGATCAGTTCGATTTTCCATTGGCGGCGCCACTTCTTGAGCTGCTTTTCGCGCGCGATGGCTTCCTCGATGGTGGCGTGTTGCTCGGACAGAACCAGCCGGTCGAGTCCGTATAGGCGGCAGAAGCCGGAACCGAGGCCGCTTTGGTGTTCCCACAAGCGTTTGTCGATATCGGCGGTGACGCCGACGTAGAGGACACCGTACGCCCGGTTGGTCAGGATGTAGGTCCAGCCGCCCCTCTGCATAATCCTACTCCGTCATCCCGGGCTCGATCCGGGATCGCTGGCCTCGTCGATGCTTGGTTGCGCCGATGAGGCCAGCGGTCCCGGGTCGAGCCCGGGACGACGTTAAAGCGGCGAGCCATTCTCATCGCGGTAGATATCGCGCCGTCCGACGTGGTTGGCCGGGCCGACGAAACCATCGCCCTCCATCCGCTCGACCCATTTGGATGCGGTATTATATCCCACGCCCATCTGGCGCTGGATCCAGCTGGCCGAGGCCTTCTGGTTTTCGAACACCAGCTGGCAGACCTGGCGGTATTTGCGTTCATCCGGCGCATCGCTGGCGCTATCGAAATCATCGAAGCCGAAGCCGCCGTCCTCGGGCTCTTCGGTGACGCTGTCGACATATTCGGGCTTGCCCTGGGTGCGCCAGTAATCGGCGATCTTCTCCACCTCTTCATCGCTCACGAACGGGCCGTGGACGCGGGTGATCGGGAGGGTATTGGGCTTGTAGAGCATATCGCCCTTGCCCAGCAGCTGTTCGGCGCCCTGCTCGCCCAGAATGGTCCGGCTATCGATCCGGCTGGTGACCGCAAAGCTGATCCGCGTGGGGAGGTTGGCCTTGATGACCCCGGTGATGACATCGACCGAGGGCCGCTGGGTGGCCATGATTAGATGGATGCCCGCGGCGCGGCTCTTCTGGCTGAGCCGCTGGATCAGCACTTCGATCTCCTTGCCGACGGTGACCATCAGATCGGCCAGCTCGTCGACGATCACCACGATCTGCGGCAGCACCTGATAATCGAGCTGCTGTTCCTCGAACAACTCCTCGCCGGTATCGGGATCGAAGCCGATCTGGATGCGGCGGCCGAGCGGCTTGCCCTTGGCGGCGGCGGCGGTGCGGATCTTGTCGTTGAAGCCCGAGATATTGCGGACCGAAAGCTCGCTCATCATCCGGTAGCGGCGCTCCATTTCCTCAACCGCCCATTTGAGCGCGCGGACCGCCTTGGCCGGTTCGGTCACGACGGGGGAAAGGAGATGCGGGATGTCGTCATAGCTTTTCAGCTCGAGCACCTTGGGATCGACCAGGATCAGGCGGCACTGCTGCGGGGTGAGCCGGTAGAGCAGCGACAGCAGGATGCAGTTGAGGCCGACCGATTTACCCGAGCCGGTGGTACCCGCAACCAGCAGATGCGGCATGGCGGCCAGATCGGCCACAATCGGCTCACCCGAAATATCCTTGCCCAGAATGATCGGCAGCAGCGCCTTGGAGGCAGCGAACTGCTCGCAGGCGACCAGTTCCTTGAAGCTGACCATCTGGCGGTCGGCGTTGGGCAATTCGATGCCCATCACCGTCCGCCCGGGGATCGAGGAAACGCGCGCCGAAATCGCGCTCATATTGCGGGCGATATCATCGGCGAGGCCAATCACGCGCGATGCCTTGATCCCCGGCGCCGGTTCCAGCTCGTACATGGTGACGACCGGCCCGGTGCGGACTGCGGTAATCTCGCCCTTGACGTTGAAATCGTCGAGCACGGTTTCCAGCAGCCGCGCGTTGCGTTCCAGCGCCAGCCGGTCGATCTTCTTGTGGCTGCCTTGCGGCACATCGGCGAGGAGATCGAGGCTGGGCAGGATATATTGCGCGAACATATCGGCCTGACGGCTGCTGCCCGAAAGCGCCGCCGCCTTGACTGCGCGGCTCGGGTCGGAGATTTCGGGGGGGCGGCGCGGAGGGTGGATTTGCTCACCCTGGATCTTGCTGTCGCGCAGCATGGCTCCGCGCGGCTTGAGGAAGGAGGTCGTGGGCGGATGGTGGGCATCAGGACCACGCTTCAACGCGCCGGGCAGGGTCAGCAGGCTGCCCCAGTCAAGCGCGAAAACCCGCCCCGCCAGCAGCGAGCCGCCGAGCAGCGCGACCACGCCGGTGGCGAAGATCGCCCAGCCTTGGGCCGCCTCGGGCAGCAATCCGGCTAGCGCCCGTACTGCACCTGCGCCAAGCAGTCCGGCAATTCCGCCCAACGAGGCGGGCAGCGATCCGCCCGGGCCGGTGAAAATCAGCGCCAGAACCGTGGCAAGCAGCGCCATTGCGAACAGCAGCACGCCGATCGGGCGCCACCAGGCATGATCGGCATGGGGGAGCTCGGCATTGTCCTCCTCCTCGACGAACCGCCACAGCTTGCGCGCAAAAACATAGAGCAGGGGCAGGAACAGGGTTGAGACCGGGCCGAACAAGAACAGCGCGCGTTCGGCCACCCAGGCGCCACTGCGGCCCATCCAGTTGAGGACCGGGCCGCCTGCCGCAGTTGAAACCGAGGGATCGGTCTGGTGGTAGCTTATCAGCGCGAGGCCAAGAAAGATCATGGCGGCAAACAGCGCGACTGCGCCAGCCAGCTCAAGCCCGCGACGCAGACTGCGGCGGAAAACCGCGCGCCAGTTTGAGGCTGCCGATGAGCCGTTTGCACGTGAAGCCATAATCATCCCCAAGGTCCGGGTCCATCATGCGCCTGTGGGTGACTCCTCGTCAAGAATCCTGTTTTGTTCATACGTCGTCCCGGACTTGATCCGGGACCGCTGGCCTCGTCGATCCGGCCTCGCATTGATGAGGCCAGCGGTCCCCGATCAAGTCGGGGGCGACGAGGCAGTCAGTCCGTCGATGGCGGCCCAGCGCGGCGCTCCGAGTTGACGGGCGCAGGCGCTGTTCATCCCGCCCAATGCGATCACAGGAAGGCGGGAGCGGCGGGCGAGCAGCAGGAAACGGACAGCGCCCAGCATTGCGCCGCCGGGGTGCGAGCGGGTTGGAAAGACCGGGGAGAGCAGCACCGCATCGGCGCGGCGGGCCAGCGCCAGCTCGCGCAGGGAATGCACGGCGGCGAGACGGATCGACTTTGGTCCCCGCGCGAGCCGGTGCGGCGCGCCATAGGCCCCGTCGGCGCGCCAGGCCCTGGCCTCTTTTGCGCTTCCCGCCAGCACCACCCGATGCCCCCAGCTGCGGGCGATCCGGGCGAGCCGCTCAAACCGGGTCCGGCGCGCGGCGGGTTTCAGGTGGTAATGACGATAGATCAGCCCGCTGCCGCGCGGCATCCGCTTCAGCGCGCTTTCCAGAGCCGCATCATTACGCGCATCGCTAATCAGCCAGATATGCGGGAGAGGGTGGCGCAAAGGCATCGCATCGCTATAGCAGCGCGCCATGAATGAGCCAGCCGCCTTGCTTGAGAACCTCCGTTCGCGGATCGCCGCCGCCGCGCGGGTTGCCGGGCGCGATCCTGCCGGGATCACGCTGATCGCGGTGAGCAAGACCCATTCCGCAGCCCGGATCATTCCGCTGATCTCGGCTGGCCAGCGCGTATTCGGGGAAAACCGGGTGCAGGAAGCGGCAGAGAAATGGCCGACCTTGCGCGCGGCGCATCCCGATATTGCGCTACACCTGGTTGGCCAGCTCCAGTCGAACAAGGCGGATGAGGCAGTGGCGCTGTTCGATTGCATCCATTCGCTCGATCGGACTTCGCTGGTGACGGCGCTGGCACGCGCGATGGACAAGGCCGGGCGGCAGGTGCCGTGCTTCATTCAGGTCAATATCGGGGCAGAGGAACAAAAGGGCGGCTGTGCGATTGCCGATCTTCCGGGCTTGCTGGCTGAGGCGCGGGCCGCCGCTATCCCGCTCGCCGGGCTGATGTGCGTGCCGCCCGTGGGGATCGAGCCTGCGCCATTCTTCGCGCTCACCGCCAAGCTGGCCGATGATCGCGGGATCACAGGCCTGAGCATGGGGATGAGCGACGATTTCGAAACCGCGATTATGCAGGGCGCGACGCATGTTCGCGTGGGTTCAGCGCTGTTCGGCGCGCGCTAATCGTCCTTGTGACCGTCCAGCTCGTCACCCGACAGCGTCACCACATGGAGCAGATTGGTTGAGCCGGGGGTGCCGAACGGAACGCCTGCCAGCGCGATCAGTTTTGAACCCTTGGCACCAAACCCATGGCGCAGCGCCATCCGCTTGCCCTTGGCGATCATCTCTTCAAAGCTGCCGATATCCTTGGTGTGGACCGAATGCGCGCCCCACAGCAGCGCCAGCCGCCGGGCGGTTTTTTGCGACGGGGTCAGCACCAGCATCGGCACCGCAGGTCGCTCGCGCGCCACCCGCCGTGCGGTCGAGCCGGAGCCGGTAAAGACGATGATCCCCGCCACCGTTACCGTCTCGGCGATCGCCGCGCTGGCCTGCGCTAGCGCATCGGCGGTGGTCGCATCGGGGCGAACCTGGGTAAAATGGATCCGCGCCTTATAGCCCGGGTCGTTCTCCACCTGCATCGCGATCCGGTGCATGATCGTCACCGCCTCGATCGGCCATTGTCCGCTGGCGGTTTCGGCTGAAAGCATCACCGCATCGGCCCCGTCGTACACCGCATTGGCAACGTCGGACACCTCGGCGCGGGTTGGCGCCGGGCTTTCGATCATCGATTCGAGCATCTGCGTCGCCACGATCACCGGCTTGCCGCTGCGGCGGGTAATTTCGACGATCCGCTTTTGCAGCGGGGGAACTTCCTCGGGGTTGAGTTCCACCCCAAGATCCCCGCGCGCCACCATGATCCCGTCGCTAAGCTCGACGATCTGTTCGAGGCTGTCGAGCGCGGCGGGCTTTTCGATCTTCGAGATCAACGCCCCGTATCCGCCCATCAGCTTGCGCGCTTCGGCCACGTCCTCGGGCCGCTGCACGAAAGACAGCGCTATCCAGTCCGCGCCCTGCTCGACCGCAAAGGCCAGATCGCGGCGATCCTTTTCGGTCAGCGCTGGGATCGGCACCACCGCATCGGGCACATTGACCCCCTTGCGATCGGAAATCACCCCGCCAACCTCGGCCGAACAGAGGATCTCGTCCTTGCTCGCGCGGATCACTTTCAGCCGCAGCTTGCCATCGTCGATCAGCAGCCGCTGGCCCTTGGTCAGCACCCCGAACAGTTCGGGATGGGGCAGGCAGACCCGGGTTTCGTCGCCGGGTTCGGGATTGCTGTCGAGCGTGAAATGGCTGCCGTGACGGATCACCGCGCGACCATCCTTGAACGTGCCGACCCGCAGCTTGGGTCCTTGGAGATCGCACAATATCCCGATCGGACGGCCAAAATTCTCCTCGGCGGCGCGGATCGCGGCGATGGTTTTGGCATGGGTCGCCTGATCGCCATGGCTCATATTAACCCGGAAAGCATCGGCCCCGGCGCGCAGCAGCTTGCCGATCATTTCGGGCGCAGAGCTGGCCGGACCCAGCGTGGCGAGGATCTTGATTTTCCGTCCGCGCAAGCTGATTGGGGTCGGATCGAGCTTGGCCACAAATTTCCCCTTCGTGCTGGAACCTGCCCTATGGCAAAGGCTGGGCCAAAACCCAAGGACCAACCCATGAGCTGTGCCACTAATACGAATGCAGACGCTTCAGATCCGCTCGAAGCGCTGGACGATGCTATCGCGGCGGCTGCGTTCCGCCGGCTGGTCCGCCATTTGCGCCATCGCCACGATGCCCAGAATATCGATCTGATGGGGCTGGCCGGGTTCTGCCGCAATTGCCTGGGCGACTGGATTGTCGACGCAGGCGCTCCGCTGGACAAGGCGGCGGCGCGCGAAGTGATCCACGGGTTGCCCGCAGCGGAATGGAAAGTGCGCTTCCAAAGCGACGCCACGCCTGAGCAATTGGAGCGGATGGCTGAGAGCATGAAGAAGAATTTATCTGACGATTGATTGTGCCCGGAAGATGCGACACCGCGTTGTGGCGCTCCGCTCTAATTCACGTCATCCTGAACTTGTTTCAGGACCCATTTCTCCTCCCGCACCGTAGCCAAGTCGGGCAGAAAAACGCTATCGCCGCTCTTCCAGCGCTTGCGCCTGGCGTTAGGCTTGATGGGTGCTGAAACAAGTTCAGCATGACGAAAATTGGGCGGTTAGCGATAATTCGAGGTTTCGCGGAAGATTTCCACAGCCCTCGCTTTGCTCGAATCACCCGCCGCCGCTATCGCCCGTCCAACCGATTCACCCCTTACCCGGAGCCTCCCACGATGGCCGAAACCACCGATGATCGCCTGCGCCTGTTGATCGAACGCGTCGAGCGTCTGGAAGAAGAGAAAAAGGGCATCGCCGATGATATCCGCGATGTCTATGCAGAGGCCAAGGCGGTCGGCTATGATGCCAAGATCATGCGAAAGGTCGTAGCCTTGCGCAAAATGAAGCCCGATGACCGCGCCGAGATGGAAACCATCCTCGATCTCTACAAAGCGGCGCTTGGGCTGGGTTGAAGCGCCGTCGTCCCGGGCTTGACCCGGGACCGCTGGCCTCGTCGACGCGAGAGCGGAATGATGAGGCCAGCGGTCCCGGATCGAGTCCGGGACGACGATTGCCGATTGCGCCCGTCTCGGCTAGGGGCGGCGCAACTCCAATCCCTAGCTGACGGCGATCCCATGGCAGGCCATTCCAAATACAAGAATATCATGCACCGCAAGGGCGCGCAGGACAAGAAACGCTTGGCGAGCTTTTCCAAGCTGTCCCGCGAAATTACCGTCGCGGCCAAAATGGGCATGCCCGATGTCGATATGAACCCGCGGCTGCGCGCTGCAGTCAATGCGGCCAAGGCGCAATCGGTGCCCAAGGACAATATCCAGCGCGCGATCGACAAGGCCACCAAGGGCGACGGCGATAATTACGAGGAAGTGCGCTATGAGGGCTATGGCCCCGGCGGCGTCTCGCTGATCGTCGAGGCGCTGACCGACAACCGCAATCGCACCGCCACCAACGTCCGCACCGCCTTTGCCAAGAACGGCGGCAATCTGGGCGCATCGGGCGGGGTGAGCCACGGGTTTGAGCGGCTCGGGCTGATCGAATATCCCGGCAAAGTCGGCGATGAGGACACGGTCCTCGAAGCCGCGATCGAGGCCGGCGCCGACGACGTCGAAAGCGACGAAGACAGCCACGCGATCTGGACCGCGATCGAAAACCTCCACCCCGTCGCCCGGCTGCTGGAACAGGCGCTAGGTGAGGCCGAGGCGGTCAAGCTGGCATGGCGGCCTGCCCTCAAAGTCGATGTCGGCGAAGCCGATGCGGCAACGCTGTTCAAGCTGATCGACGTGCTGGATGATGATGATGACGTCCAGACCGTGTGGGGCAATTATGAAGTGTCCGACGCGGTGATGGAGAGACTGGGTTGAGAACCCCCCTCCCCTTCAGGGGAGGGGCCGGGGGTGGGGTTCCTCCCCACTCGCAACGTTGGTGTGGATGGATAGACCCCACCCCAGCCCCTCCCCTGAAGAGGAGGGGCTTGGTTTGATCATCATCGGCCTCGATCCCGGCCTCGGCACCACAGGCTGGGGCGTGATCGCCAAGCAGGGCAACCGCCTGAGCCATATCGCCAATGGGCAGGTGAAAACCGATCCTGCATCGCCCTTGGCACAGCGGCTGGTGGTGCTCGATCGCGAACTGACCGATGTGATCCTTCACCACCGCCCGGACAGCGGTGCGGTTGAAGAAGTGTTCGTCAATTCCAACCCGCAATCGACCCTGAAACTGGGCCAGGCCCGCGGCGTCTGCCTGCTGGCATTGGCCCGAGCCGGGCTGCCGGTGGCTGAATATGCGACGCGCCTCGTCAAGCAGGCGATTGTCGGCACCGGGGCGGCGGACAAGGCGCAGGTCCAGGCGATGCTCAAAGTGCTGCTGCCGGGCGTCAAGCTGGCCGGAGCGGATGCGGCGGACGCGCTGGCGGTGGCGATTGCCCATGCGCATATGGTGCGGGAACCGTCGTCCCGGACTTGATCCGGGACCGCTGGCCTCGTCGATGCAAGGGCGGGGTGACGAGGCCAGCGGTCCCCGGTCAAGCCGGGGACGACGACAAGACCCCATTGCCCCTTCCCCCCTCCGTCCCGCTATGCCATAGAACAAAGCATGATCGCCAAGCTCACCGGCACGCTCGATGATTTCGGCCCCGACTGGGCGGTGATCGATGTCGCCGGCGTCGGCTACCTGGTCCATTGCTCGGCCCGCACACTGGATGCGCTGGGCGTTCGGGGTGATAGCGTGACCGCCTATACCCAGCTTCAAGTCAGCGAAAACGACATGCGGCTGATCGGTTTCGCCAGTGCCGGGGAACGCGAATGGTTCCGGCTGCTGACCGGCGTGCAAGGCGTGGGCAGCAAGATGGCGCTGGCGGTGCTCTCCGCGCTGCCGTCCGATGAATTGCAGCGCGCGATTGGTGCAGGCGATGCGG
Source organism: Novosphingobium sp. (assembly GCA_031372185.1). Lineage (GTDB taxonomy): Bacteria > Pseudomonadota > Alphaproteobacteria > Sphingomonadales > Sphingomonadaceae > Novosphingobium. The sequence continues at coordinate 6,369 of JANMKT010000054.1, read as the reverse complement.
CGATGGTGGCAAGGGCGCAAGGCGTCGGCCCCAAGCTGGCAAGCCGGATCGTCAATGAGCTCAAGGACAAGGTTGGCAGTCTGCCGGGTGTGGCGGGCGGCGTGGTGGCTCGGCCTGCCGGATCGACCAGCATCGACGCCGTCTCGGCGCTCCAAAACCTCGGTTTCAAGCCCAACGTGGCGGTGCTGGCAGTGTCCCGCGCGGTGGACGAGCTGGGTGATGGCGCCGGGCTTGATGCGCTGGTGCGGGTTGCGCTGAAGCGGACGGCGGGGTGATGAACTACCCTCTCCTCAATCGTCATCCTGAACTCGTTTCAGGACCCATTTCGCCTCTCATCCGGAGCAAGCGGCGGCAAACCCAACCCCACCGCCAAATCCGCCCAATGCGGGTTACTCTCGTTGATGAGGTTGATTTTCCACTGCCGATGCCAACGCTTCAATTGTTTCTCACGGCTGATCGCCGGTTCCATTTCGCCGAACAGTTCGAAATGGACGAGGCGATGGACGGCGTAGCGCGACGTGAATCCGGGAAGCGCATCGTTACGATGTTGCCACATTCGCGCGACGAGGTCGGACGTCACGCCGATATACAGAGTCCCGTAATGCCCGCTCGCAAGGATATAGGTGCAAGGCTGACGCTCTTCCCGCATGACCCTGAGGGTGGGGCGAAATGGGCCCTGAAACAAGTTCAGGGTGACGAAGAAGGGATGGGTTTGGAGGTTTCTCGTCATGCTGAACTTGTTTCAGCACCCATTTGTTTGGTTACGATTGAGTGCATCTCGATATGAAGGGGTTAGTGCAATGTGGCCATTCTCGAAGAAAAAATCTCTTGCCGATCAGCTCAAAGAAGAATCTTTGGAAGCAATTGATTTGATAGCTGAAAAATGGCTGTCATACCGTCAGTTAGTGTTCAAAGCGGAGGTTCCACTTTCGAAACAGATCGAACTCTTTATGGAGCCAGCGATGCAAGGCCTTGTAAACGCAAGGCCCATCTTCGCAAAAATGCCATATGAAATGCTCGTTCTGATTTTCATGAACGGCATAGTGCAATCGGGAACGCACTCCGCGCTCGAAGTGCAGGATGCACTCGGAATTCCGCGAGCTACATGACCGATAACCCCCTCCTCACCCCCTCGCGGCATCCCGAAGACCCGGACGCGGCCTTGCGCCCTAAAACGCTGGCCGAATTTGTCGGGCAGGAGGCGGCGCGGGATAATCTCCGGGTGTTTATCGAGGCGGCCAAATCGCGCGGGGAGGCGATGGATCATGTGTTGTTCTTCGGCCCGCCCGGCCTTGGCAAGACCACGCTGGCGCAGATTGTCGCGCGCGAACTGGGGGTGGGGTTCCGCGCCACATCCGGGCCGGTCATCGCCAAATCGGGCGATCTGGCCGCGCTGCTGACCAATCTGGAAGAGGGCGATGTCCTGTTCATTGATGAGATTCACCGGCTCAATCCGGTGATCGAGGAAGTGCTCTATCCGGCGATGGAAGACCGCGCGCTCGATCTGATCATCGGCGAGGGGCCATCGGCGCGCTCGGTGCGGATTGATCTGCCCGCTTTCACCCTGATCGGTGCCACCACCCGTCAAGGCCTGCTGACCACACCGCTACGCGACCGCTTCGGCATCCCGGTGCGGCTCAATTTCTATACCGTGCCCGAACTGGAGCGCGTGGTCACCCGCGCCTCGGCGTTGCTGGGGATGGCTATCGAGCCCGCAGGCGCGCGCGAGATTGCCCGCCGGGCGCGCGGCACGCCAAGGGTCGCTGGGCGGCTGCTGCGCCGCGTGCGCGATTTTGCCCATGTCGCGGGCGACGGGGTGGTGAACCGCGAAATTGCCGACAATGCGCTGACCCGGCTCGAGGTCGACAAGCTCGGCCTCGATGCGATGGACCGGCGCTATCTCACCATGATTGCCGATATCTACAAGGGCGGTCCGGTGGGGGTTGAGACACTCGCTGCCGGGCTTTCCGAGCCGCGCGATACGGTGGAAGAGGTGATCGAGCCTTACCTGATCCAGCTTGGCCTGGTCGCCCGCACCGCGCGCGGTCGCTGCCTTAATGACCGGGCCTGGCAGCACCTTGGCCTCACTCCGCCGAGCGGTAGCCAGGCAGCGTTATTCGACGAGGAACAGTAATCTGCGGTCCCGATTGGGTCGCAATTACAATCCGATCGGTTCCATTACGGGACAACTGCCTTGCGCCGGGGCCACACTGACCAAAAACCCCACATCGGGACTGACGAATCAGGGTTAATCTCATTGTAGCTGTATCTACTCTCTGCGCTTCTGCGCCTGCAGGGATATGCTGGCCAATTGATGACGGCTGGGAACGACGTCCCGCAAGACAAAGAGAGCAGAGCTTATGTCGGTACGGATGGCCCTTGCGAAATTGTCGGCCTGTGCAGTGGGCGGCGCGCTGGTTGGCGGCGGTGCGGTGCATGTCGCCGAGGCCCCGGCGGCCCAGGTGCGCTACGTCAAACATGCCAGGGCCAAGGTGCCAGCCCGCCGCCACATCGTGCGCCGGGCCGAAGCGCCCGCGCCGCGCCAGGTTAAGCGGATCCGCCGCGTAGTTACTCGCACAGTGACCTGCGCCGCGCCCCAGCAAATGGCGATGGCCCCGATGGCTGCGCCCTATCTGCCGCCCCTGCCCCCGCAGCCGAGCAGTTCGTCTGGCGGCGGCGTGACCGTGGTTGGTGGTTCGAGCGGCGGCTTCGGCGGTGGTTTTTTCGGCGGTTTTTTCGGCGGCGGCGGCTCGGGCGGTGGCAGCGTGGTGGTTTCCTCGACCAGCACCGGTTCAACCTCGACCTCGGGCGGCTCAACCTCGACCGGCGGCAGCTCGTCCAGCAGCTCGAGCGGAGGGATCACCAGTTCCACCACCACCGGCGGTGTCTCGACCTCGACTGGCGGTGTCTCTACCTCAACCTCGACCTCGTCGGGCAATGTCACCTCGTCGAGCTCGACCAGCACCTCGGGCTCGTCGAGCACCAGCTCATCCAGCTCGACCAGCTCCTCGACCTCATCGAGCACCAGCTCGTCGTCCTCGTCCTCGACCGGCGGCGACACCACCACAACTTCGACCACCACTGGCGGTACCGAAGTTCCCGCGCCGCCGATGCTGCTGCTGTTTGGGGCCGCTGCGGCAGCACTGGTCGGGCGCCGGCGCCTTGCCAAGAAGACCAAAGCCGCCTGATTATTGAGGCCTCTCCCTCGCGACCCGGGGGAAGCCAAAAACTGAAAGACGCGAGGCCCGCCGGGACTCGCGTCTTCATCTTTTTAGCTACGTGCCTTGATCTTACGCCGCCAGTTTCCTCAGCACGTAATGCAGGATCCCGCCGTTCATGAAATATTCGACCTCGTTGGCGGTATCGATCCGGCACAGCGCGGTGAAGTTGAAGCTGGAGCCATCTTTGCGCGTCACCGCAACCGTCACATCCTGCTGCGGCTTCAGCGCCGCAACCCCGGTAATGGTGAAGCTGTCATCGCCGGTCAGGCCGAGGGTGGCGCGGGTGTCACCATCCTTGAACTGGAGCGGCAACACCCCCATCCCGACCAGATTGCTCCGGTGGATCCGCTCAAAACTCTCGACGATCACCGCCCGCACCCCCAGCAGATTGGTGCCCTTGGCGGCCCAGTCACGGCTTGAGCCGGTGCCGTATTCCTTGCCCGCGATCACCACCAGCGCGGTGCCATTGGCCTTGTGCGCCATCGCCGCGTCATAAATCGACATGGTCGCGCCATTATAGCTGCTCATCCCGCCTTCGACGCCGGGGACCATCTCGTTCTTGATCCGGATATTGGCGAAGGTGCCGCGCATCATCACATCGTGATGTCCGCGCCGCGCGCCATAGGAGTTGAAATCCGCGCGCGCGACCTGATGCTCCATTAGCCACTTGCCCGCGGGCGAATCCGCCTTGATCGAGCCAGCCGGACTGATGTGATCGGTGGTGATCGAATCGCCCAGGATCGCCAAGGGCTTCGCCTCGATGATGTCGCTCACCGGGGCCGGGGTCATGCTCATCCCCTCAAAATAGGGCGGGTTGGCGATATAGGTGCTGCCCGCGCGCCAGCTGTAGGTTTCGCTGCCGGTGACGTCGATCGCCTGCCAATGCGCATCGCCCTTATAGACTTCGGCATAGCGCGCCTGGAACATGGCGCGATCGACGCACAGCGCGATGGTGGCGGCGATCTCGTCATTGGTCGGCCAGATGTCGCGCAGATAAACCGGCTCGCCAGCGGTGCTGGTGCCGAGCGGCGTGGTGGTGAAATCCTCGGTCACGGTGCCTTTGAGGGCATAGGCGACGACCAGAGGTGGGCTGGCGAGGAAGTTGGCGCGGACATCGGGCGAGACCCGCCCTTCAAAGTTGCGGTTGCCCGAAATGACCGAAGCGGCAACGATGTTATTGCCATTGATCGCGGCGCTGATCGGTTCGGCCAAGGGTCCGGAATTGCCGATGCAGGTGGTGCAGCCATAGCCGACCAGATTGAAGCCAAGCGCATCGAGATGGTTCTGGAGGCCCGCCTTGATGAGGTAATCGGTGACGACCTGTGATCCCGGCGCCAGCGAAGTCTTGACCCACGGCTTGGGCTTCAACCCCAGCTCATTGGCCTTCTTGGCGACCAGGCCGGCCGCCACCAGTACGCCGGGGTTAGAGGTATTGGTGCAGCTGCTGATCGCGGCAATCACCACATCGCCGTCGCCGATGTCGAAGTCCTTGCCTTCGACCGCAACGCGCGACTGAGCCTTGTTATAGGTGCTGGCGAGATCGGCGTTGAATACATCGTCCACTTCGGTAAGCGCGACCTTGTCCTGCGGCCGCTTTGGTCCGGCGAGCGAGGGGACGACGCTGCCCATGTCGAGGCCTAGCGTATCGGTAAAGATCGGATCGGGCGCATTGGCATCGATCCACAGCCCCTGTTCCTTGGCATAGGCTTCGACCAGCGCGATCTGGGCTTCCTCACGGCCGGTCAGCCGCAGATATTCGAGCGTCTTGTCATCGATCCCGAAGAAGCCGCAGGTCGCGCCATATTCGGGGGCCATATTGGCCAAGGTCGCACGGTCGGCAAGGCTCAGCGAGGCAAGGCCGGGGCCGTAATATTCGACAAATCGCCCGACCACGCCCTTGGCACGGAGCATTTGCGTCGCAGTCAGCACCAGATCGGTGGCGGTCACGCCTTCGGCCAGCTTGCCGGTCAGCTTGAAGCCGACCACTTCGGGGACCAGCATCGAGACCGGCTGGCCCAGCATCGCGGCCTCGGCCTCGATCCCGCCAACGCCCCAGCCGAGCACGCCGAGGCCGTTGATCATGGTGGTGTGGCTGTCGGTTCCGACGCATGTATCGGGATAGGCTATCAGATCGCCATTCTGATCCTGCGAAGTCCAGACGGTTTGCGCGATGTTCTCAAGATTGACCTGATGGCAGATGCCCGTGCCGGGAGGGACCGCCTTGAAATTGGCCAGGCTTTTCGATCCCCATTTGAGGAAATCATAGCGTTCAATATTGCGGGCATATTCGATCTCGACGTTCTGCTCGAACGCCTTGGGGTGGCCAAATTCGTCAACCATCACCGAGTGATCGATCACCAGATGAACCGGAACCAGTGGATTGATCTTTGAGGTGTCGCCGCCCAGCTTGGCGATCGCATCGCGCATTGCCGCCAGATCGACCACGCAAGGCACCCCGGTAAAATCCTGCAGCAACACCCGGCCCGGCCGGTACTGGATCTCGGCGCCGGTCACCGGATTGTTCTGCCAATCGGCCAAAGCCTGGATATCGGCGGTGGAAACGGTGAACCCGCCATCTTCAAACCGCAGCAGGTTTTCCAGCAGCACTTTCATCGAGAACGGCAGACGGCTGACGTCGCCGATCTTGGCCGCAGCCTTTTTGAGCGAATAATAGGCCACCTCGCGGCCGCCCACGGTCATGGTGCTGCGGGTTTGAAAATTGTCCTGTCCAACCTGGGTCATATGCGCTGTTCTCCTTGAGCTGGATCGGCCGTGTGTCGGCGCCGATGGGCCTTGTCACGGCGCCGCCGATGCGCGTTCAGGGGCGGCGCGTCAAGGGGAGCGGATGCAGAAAATGCGCCTGAATTGGCGCTAAAGAGCCGTCTGCTCGGTCCGGCGCGGGGCGGCGATCCAGCAGCCGATCACGATCAGCACCACGCCCAGCACCGTTGCCACAGTAATCGCCTCGTCAAACCACCACCACCCCATCCAGGCTCCCCAGATGAACGCAGTATACTCGACCGCTACCAATGCCTGTGCCTCGGCCCGGGCATAGGCCCATGACAGCAGCATCAGCGCCACGACCGCCAGTACCGCCCCTCCGAAGATTTCGCGCGTCGTTGCCGGGCCGGGCAGCGCCGCCAGCCAC
>JANMKT010000051.1:0-16677 GCA_031372185.1 Novosphingobium sp. | reverse complement strand
ACGTGGCTGGGGGCGGATCGTCAATATCGGCTCGATCAACGGTCAGGCCGGCCAATACGGCCAGGTGAATTATGCTGCGGCCAAATCGGGCATCCACGGCTTTACCAAGGCGCTGGCCCAGGAAGGCGCGAAATTCGGCGTTACCGTCAATGCCATCGCGCCGGGCTATATCGATACCGACATGGTCGCCGCCGTCCCCCCTCCGGTGCTGGAAAAGATCGTTGCCAAGATCCCGGTCGGACGGCTGGGGCAAGCCGAGGAAATCGCCCGCGGCGTGGCCTTCCTGACCTCGGACAATGGCGGGTTTGTGACCGGCTCGACGATGTCGATTAATGGTGGGCAGCATATGTACTGACGGAGTAGACCAGCGAAATTTGTTTCACACGAAGACACGAAGATGCTGCGCCTTGCCGCAGGCTTTATTCTTGATCCCAGCGGCACCGCAAATGGAACCCTTTGATTTTTGAGGGGCTCCACCCCATACAAGACCGCTTCGTGTCTTCGTGTGAAACACCCTTGCTTCCTCCAGATCGGCGCTGCCCCCTCCCCCCATGACCACTCCCTATCACCCCCCGCGCAAACGCTCGGTCGAGATCGCCGGACACAAGACCTCAATCAGCCTCGAACCGCTGTTCTGGGAACTGCTCAAACAGGCGGCAGCGGCAGAAGGCCTGCCGATTAACGCACTCGTCGCCCGGATCGACATGGAGCGGATCGTCGCACCGACCCCGCCGGGGCTGGCGGGAGCAGTCCGGGTCTGGCTGGTCGGCTGGCTGGTGTCAGAACTGCGCGAACGCGAGGCCGAGTAGCGCGGACACGCCGAGCACCTCGGGTACGCTCCGCTTTACGCGCAACAGCAGCAGCGCCGCGAGCACCCCGATCAGCGCTGCGCGCCAGTCCAGACTGGTCAGATCTGGCAGGCCGAAAATCTCTGCCTCAGGCCGCGCGAACAGCACATGGACCGCAAACCACAGCGCCAGATTAGAGATCACGCCGACCACCGCCGCAGTGATCGCAGCCAGCGCCGCCTGAAGCGCGGGAACCCGCTCCAGCCGCTCCATCCACGGCGCGCAGGCGAAAATCCACAAGAAACACGGTGCAAAAGTGACCCAGGTGGTCAGCCCTGCGCCAAGCAGCCCGGCGGTCATGGGTGAGAGCGTTCCGGGATCGCGCCATGCCGCCAGAAAGCCCACGAACTGCGTGACCATAATCAGCGGCCCCGGCGTGGTTTCGGCCAGCCCCAGCCCATCGGCCATCTCGCCCGCGCTGAGCCAGCCGAACTGCTCGACCGATTGCTGCGCCATATAGGCCAGCACGGCGTATGCCCCGCCGAATGTGACCACCGCCAGCTTGGAAAAGAACGCGCCGATATCCCACAGCACCGAATCGCGGCCCAGAGTGACCCCGATCAGCACCATCGGCAGCGCCCAGATCGCCAGCCAGGTCAGTACGGTAACAAGAGTTGCCCCGGCCAGCTGGCGGCGGCTTGGCTGGCTAGCGGATACCGGTGGCGGCGCATGGGCACCGAGCCATTCAGGATGCCACTGGGCAGCCAAAGCTCCAGCCAGCGCGGCAATCAGGATAACCAGCGGGAAGGGCGCATCGAGCAGCGTCAGGGCCAGAAACGCCAGCACCGCCAGCCCCAGCTTGAACCGCGTCCCCAGCGCGCGCTGGCCGATCCGCAGCAGCGCCTGCACCACGATAGCCAGCACCGCCGCCTTGATCCCCAGGAACAGCGCCGCAAACCAGGTCAGGCCCGCAGCCAGCACATAGACCAGCGACAGCCCGAGCATCACCAGCGCGCCGGGAATCACGAACAGCAACCCCGCCGCAAGCCCGCCCTTTACCCCATGCAAGCGCCAGCCGATCCACGTCGCCAGTTGCTGCGCCTCGGGCCCGGGGAGCAGATGGCACAGGTTCAGCGCGCGCAGGAACGCGCCCTGATCGACCCATTTGCGCTCGTCGACAATCTCGTGGTTCATCAGCGCGATCTGCCCGGCGGGGCCGCCAAAGCTGAGGAAGCCGATCCGGGTGAAGGTGCGGAGAAGGTTGGCGAAGGTGGGCTTTGAACCGTCAGGCATGTGCGTTCCCGTTGGGGGTTGAAATTATGGCGAGGTCTGACTTTGTCCCCGAGTCGCGGGGTTTAGTTGATAAAGCTCATGCACACAGCGCGCTTTCTCTTGGCGACCCGCCGGAATTCGGGCGGAAAAGAACCGATGCGAAGGTAGCAGGAGTGGACGATGTAGGAAAATCAGGATTTTTGCTTGGTAGCTGATAACCAAAACCCCACCCGTCACCCCGGGCTTGACCCGGGGTCCCGCTTTGTCCCAGATCGCCCGATGGATAGGGAGCGGAAAGGCGGCTGGGTTTACATGATGGCCGACCGATATCGCGGTGCCATTTATGTCGGCGTCACCTCAGACCTGTCGGCACGCATTTTTCAACACCGGCAAGGATCAGGCTCCGATTTCTGCAAGCGCTACGGGCTCGACAGGCTGGTATGGGCTGAACGCGGAGTTTCAATCGAGATGTGCATTGCCCACGAAAAGCGGGTAAAACGATGGCGCAGGGAATGGAAGTTTGCCTTGATCGAACGGGCTAACCCGGATTGGAAGGATCTCCATGACCTGCTCGTCTGATCGTGTGGAGCCCAAGCGCACCTTAACTTCCCGTCATCCCGGGCTTGACCCGGGATCCCGCTTTTCTTCCGCAACGCTGGACAAGGCAGCGGGACCCCGGGTCAAGCCCGGGGAGACGGTTAGAGGGTGGATTCCGGAGCGTCGTCTGACGCGGTTTATTCGCATCAGCCAACCACCAATTCCGGTCCGCCACCCGCACTTCCTCCACCTCGTCACCCCGGGCTTGACCCGGGGTCCAGCTTTGTCCCAGATCACCCGATGGATAGGGAGCGGAAAGGCGGCTTGATTGAAATTGCAATTGCCCCGCTCTGGCGAGGAGAGGCTGCGTCGGTACTGGAAATGCCATCTGTCGGCTAAGCCAACTACCAAAAAGCGTCAATTTCGCCGAGCATTGGCAGTCCAATCGCCTCTCGGTCAATGAACTCAAAAATCTCATCTAGCCCATGCTCATCGTGCAAAAGGCCCACGCTTACTGCTCGATACCTTGCTTCAAGCTGTTCATCTCGGTTGGCCCAATCACAAAGTGACGGGAGCCAATCAAGATTTAGGTTGGATCTAATCTGAATATGCACTTCGGCAGCAAGTTGGAGTTGCTGGCGTGCGTCTTGAATATGCCTAAACGCTTTCGCCAAACTTGCCGTATCTCGCTTGTTCTCTAGCAATGTGATCGCAAGACCAAAGCTTTTATTTGCGGAATTCAATCCATGATTTGGAGACGACCCCTTGAACATTCCTGGAAATGGAATTCGTCCGATCAGGATCGTTTCGTAAGCTGTTTTCTGCGCTGCCACACCCTGCCGGTTGACGCTACTCTGTTTCACTTTCCGTTGACGCTCAAGCCGCCCATCTCTGAGCTTTGCCTCGTCGGCTAGTCGAGCAAACAGGGTCGGGACTTGCTCACGAAAGGAAATGATCCAACTTCCGAAGATATTGGTTCGCACATGCCATTCTTTGAGAACTGACACGGTTTTCTCAATCGAAAAAATGGCGGGTTCAATTCTTGAAATGTATAGAGCATTCTCGGCGCGACGGTCAAAATCAGCCACGGCCGATTGCCATGTGCCTATTCCAAAATGCTTTTCACCGCAATCGAAGCCAATCCGCGCCTGCTGACCGATATCAAGTTCGACTCGAAATCCTCGATAATGAGGCTGACGCTGCCTGCATGCTGAACAGCGTACCTTCTGGTCAGTCGTCTTTCGCGTATCATAACCCGCGACAATCCGCACTATCTGCGCGCCTTCCGGTAGCGGAAAGATCACCCCAGCTTCATCGTCTGTATCGTCAATTAAGCCTGCACTGGCGAGTGCGTTTTGGAGGTGTCTATCCTCCAGCGCCTCAAACTGTGCTTCTGCCGATGCATCGAAGTGATTCATGCGAACGAATATAGAACACAATGGCAAGAATTTCAACTCTTGTGGCGTATCGCATCGAAGCCAAGCAAATTAGACTCAGTGTGTTATTTCACCCTCAATCCCCGCCAACCCGCTCCACCTGCGCGCCCACCAGCGCCAGCTTCTCCTCCAGCCGCTCATACCCCCGGTCGAGGTGATAGAGCCGGTGGACCTGCGTCTCACCTTCTGCGGCAAGGCCAGCGATCACCAGGCTCATCGAGGCGCGCAGGTCGGTTGCCATGACTTCTGCCCCGGTCAGTTTGCCAACCCCGTGGACCACGGCTGTGCGTCCTTTGGTTTCGATATGCGCACCCATCCGGTTGAGTTCGGGGACATGCATATAGCGGTTCTCGAAGATCGTTTCGGTCAGCACGCTGGCCCCGTCGGCGCGGCACAGCATCGCCATCAGCTGGGCCTGCATATCGGTGGCGAAGCCGGGATAAGGTGCGGTCGACAATGTCACTGGCCTCAGCGGGCCGTCGGCGGCGACATGCAGGCCCCCCGGCACCGGCTCAACACTGACGCCGGCATCGCGCAGCGCCTGCACGGTCGCATCCATCTCCTCGACCCTGGCGCCCTTGAGCGTCACTTCGCCGCCGGTGATCGCCGCCGCGCAGGCATAGCTGCCCGCCTCGATCCGGTCTGACATCACCCGATAGGTCGCCCCATGCAGCCGGGGCACGCCGTGGATGGTGATGTCCGAACTGCCGATCCCTTCGATTTCCGCGCCCATCGCCACCAGCAGATTGCACAGATCGACAATCTCCGGCTCGCGCGCGGCGTTGTGCAGCGTGCTTTTGCCCTTGCACAGCACGGCGGCCATCAGCGCATTCTCGGTCGCGCCCACGGACACCACCGGGAAGCTGTAGCGCCCGCCCGGCATCCCGCCATCGGGGGCAATCGCGCGGACATAGCCCGCCGCCATTTCAATCTGCGCGCCCAAAGCTTCGAGCACTTTCAGATGCAGGTCGATCGGGCGGTTGCCGATCGCGCAGCCGCCGGGGAGCGAGACGGTCGCCTCGCCCATCCGCGCCAGCATCGGCCCCAGCACCAGAATCGAAGCGCGCATCTTGCGGACCAGCTCATAGGGCGCGACCGAGCTGGTGATCCGGGTGGCCGCCAGCGTCATCACCCGGCCGAAATCTTCAGGCCGCGATCCCGCAATCGTGGTCGACACCCCGAACTGGTTCAGCAGATGCTGGAACCCGTCAATATCGGCCAGCCGGGGCAGATTGCGCAGGGTCAGCGGCTCATCGGTGAGCAGCGTGCAGGGCAGCAGGGTGAGCGCGGCATTCTTCGCGCCAGAGATGGGAATGGTGCCGGAAAGGCGCTTGCCGCCCTGAATGATGATCTTGTCCATGAGCGCGGTTTAGCGCGAAAAGTCCGGGCGGCAAGGTGGATGGTTGACCTTGTCGCAATGGCCTGCAATTCCCCTCGCCATGAGCAGCAGAAAACCGATCCGCAAAGCCGTGTTCCCCGTCGCTGGCCTGGGCACCCGCTTCCTTCCCGCGACCAAGGCGATCCCCAAGGAAATGCTCCCGGTGATCGACCGGCCGCTGATCCAATATGCGGTGGACGAAGCGCGCGAGGCGGGGATCGAGCAGATGATCTTCGTCACCGGTCGCGGCAAAACCGCGATCGTCGATCATTTCGACGTGGCCTTCGAGCTGGAAGCCACCCTGCGTGAGCGGGACAAGGATATGTCCGCGCTGGAGCCGACCCGGCTGATGCCGGGCAATCTGATCACCGTCCGCCAGCAGGTGCCGCTGGGGCTGGGCCACGCAATCTGGTGCGCCCGCGCGATCGTGGGGGATGAGCCTTTCGCGATCTTCCTGCCTGATGAGCTGATGATCGGCTCACCTGGCTGCATGAAGCAGATGGTCGAAGCCTATCACGAAGTTGGCGGCAATCTGATCAGCGTGCTCGAAGTGCCGCGCAGCGAAGTCTCAAGCTATGGGGTGATCGCCCCCGGCAACACCAACGGCGCGCTGACCGAGGTCAAGGGGCTGGTCGAAAAGCCCAAAGTCGAGGACGCGCCCTCCAATCTGATCATCTCGGGCCGCTACATTCTTCAACCCGAAGTGATGCGGGTGCTGGAAGGGCAGGAAAAGGGCGCAGGCGGCGAGATTCAGCTGACCGATGCGATGGCCCGGATGATCGGCACCCAGCCGTTCCACGCGGTGACTTTTGCGGGCAAACGTTATGACTGCGGCAGCAAGATGGGCTTTGTCGAGGCGACCCTGGCCGTGGCGCTTGAACGCGAGGACATGGCCGATGAAGTGCGGGCAATGGCGAGAAGGTTGCTGGGCCAGTGAGAAAATTTTGCACGCCCTTGTAACCATCTTCCCCTGAGCGGCGAACTCCTTGTCAGGACCATGTGACGGTTCCTGGACACAAGATGGAGTTCCCCAATGTCAAAAACCGCAATTACTCTGGGCGCGCTGGCTGCTGCGCTGATCTCTGTTGCTGGCTCGGCCGCTGCCGCCGATAGCAAGGGCGAGAAATGCTATGGCATTTCCCTCGCCGGTAAAAATGACTGTGCTGCCGGACCCGGCACCACCTGCGCCGGCACCTCTACCGCCGATTATCAGGGCAACGCCTGGAAGCATGTTACCAAGGGCACTTGCGCCAAGCTGGGCGGCTCGCTGACCGCGCGCGCTGGTAATGCCGCGCCGGTTCCGATGATGGCCACAGAACACAAGATGTAAAGATTCCGTCGGGTCGTCTGATGGAACGCATCCCCGCCTTGCCTCTTGCCCGCGCCCTCCCCCCTCTAGCGGGCATCGGGCTGAAGCCATGTCATTATGGTGCAGTTCTGGGCGAGTGCGGGGATGCCCCTCTGCCCGCCTGGGCTGAAGTCCATCCGCAGAATTATTTCGCGGATGGCGGTCCGGTGCATCGCTGGCTGGAGGCGGTGGCCGCAGTGTTGCCGCTGAGTTTTCATTCGACCGGACTGTCGCTCGGTTCCGCCGCAGGACCCTGCCTGGAAGAGCTTGCGGCGCTGGCCCGGCTGGTCGATCGCTATCAACCCGCTCAGGTTTCCGACCATCTCAGCTGGAGTGTCAGCGGTGCCGATCACTTCCCCGATCTGCTGCCGATGCCCTATAATGAAACGGCATTGCACCGGCTTTGCACCAGCATTGCCATGGTGCAGGACCGCCTGCGCCGTCCGATCCTGATCGAGAACCCCTCACGCTACCTCGCCTTCGCGGGCGATACGATGGATGAGGCCGCGTTTCTCCACCAGCTCTGCCGGCAAAGCGGTTGCGGGCTACTGTTCGATATCAACAATGTTGCGGTCTCGGCAGGCAACCTTGGGCTCGATGCCGCAGCGATGGTCGATGCGATCGATCCGGCGCTGGTCTGCGAGGTTCATCTGGCCGGCCATGCCCGTGAAGACCACGGCAGCTTCGTTCTGGCAATTGACGATCACGGCTCACCGGTCGCGGCGGAAACCTGGGCGCTGTTCGCCCGCTTTGTCGCCCGGGCCGGGGCACTGCCGACGCTGATCGAATGGGATACCGATGTGCCCGATTATGCCGTGCTGATGCGCGAGGCGGCGATGGCTGGCGCAATCCTGGCAGCGGCGGAGGGCCTGGCAGCGGCGGAGGGTGATCATGCTCGCGCTGCATGAAGCACAGGCCGCCATCGCGGCGGCGATACGGTTTGGCCCCGGCCGGATTCCAGCGGCGCTGTTCACCGGGAGTGCCGAGCGGGTGCTGCTGGGCCTGAAGATCCATGCCAACACGATTTCACACGGCCGCCTGATCGCGCTGGAGGATAGTTTCCCGCTGACCCGGAGCGCGATGGGTCATCCGCGCTTCAACCGGCTGTCCCGGCGCTTTGTCGAAGGCGGCGGCGCTGCCGCGGCCTCGCTGGCGATGATCGGCGCGCCGTTTCCCGAATGGCTGGCCGCCGCCCGGACCGCCCGGTGGCTGGTGCAGCTGGCGCAGTTCGAATGGGCCTGGCTCTGCGCCTATCGTGCCGCCGATGCACCGGCGCTGGGCCTGGCAGATCTGGCCCGGCTGGACGAGACTGCGCTGCTGGCGCTGCCGATCACCCTCCATCCGGCGGCACAGCTGGTGCATTCGGATCCGCGCCTGATCCGCTGCCTGGGATTGCAGCACGGCGATTGGCTGCTGGTGACCCGACCCGCTGCCGAGGTGCTGCTGGTCGGCGGCGGCGCAGAGCTGGCCGCATTGTTTGCTGCGGTGCGCCGTCCGATCACCGTCGGCACCTTGCTGGAACGGCTCCAGCGGGCCCATCCCGAGGCGGCCCTCCTCGCCCTTTTCACCCTCGCCATTGGCGCAGGGGCGCTTACCTAAACGGAAATTGCCTGATGCTGGCCCACTACCGCCGCCTCGACCTGCAGCTCACCCGGATTCCCGAGGCGCTGGTGCTGTTGTTCGTGCGGATCGCCGCTGCCCATCCGTTCTGGGCCAGCGGGCGGACCAAGGTGGAGGGGCTGTTCACCCTGCGCCCCGAGGTGACCGATCTGTTCCGCGAGGAATATCGGCTTCCGCTGATCCCGCCCGAAATCGCCGCCCCTCTGACAATGCTGGCCGAACACCTCCTGCCTGCGTTATTGGTGCTGGGCTTGTTCACCAGAATATCTGCGGCGGGGCTGATCATCATGACGCTTGTGATCCAGTTGCTGGTCTATCCCGATGCCTGGTGGACGGTCCACAGCCTGTGGCTGGGGCTGCTGCTGGTGATCCTGCAACGCGGCGGCGGCACATTGGCGCTGGACCGGTTGCTGATTGCCAGGCAGCCATGAAGGTTGATGGTGCCACTCTGGCCCGGTTGATGGCTCTGGCCCAGGACGGCGATAGCGCCGCCTACCGCCAGGTGTTGCAAACCAGCAGCGAGTGGCTGAGCGGGTTTTTCCGCCGCCGGATCGCGCCGGGCGCGGTCGATGATCTGGTTCAGGAGACGCTGCTGTCGCTCCACGCCAAGCGGGCCAGCTATGATCCGGCCCGGCCATTCCTGCCCTGGCTGGCGGCGATCGCGCGCTATCGCTGGGTTGACGAGCTGCGCCGCAGCTATCGCACCAGCACCGATGAATTGACCGGCAATGAGGCATTCGGTCCAGGCGACGACGAGCTGATCGCCCGGATCAGCCTCGACCGGTTGCTGGCCCGGCTCCCGATCGGCCAGATTGACGCGATCAGGCTGGTCAAGATCGAAGGCCTCTCAATTGCCGAAGCCGCGTTGCGCTGCGGCCAGTCGGAGCCGCTGGTCAAAGTCAATATCCATCGCGGGCTGCGCCGTCTGGCCGCCCTGATCGAAAGCGAATAGTATGACGCCGACCATCAACGATCTCGTAGCCGATCTCACCCCGGTTCGCCGTCTTACCCCAGCCCAGGCCTGGACCATGACGCTGGCATTGACGATTGCGGCGATCCTGACGATTTATGCGCTGTTTGGCCTGCGCAGCGATGTTATGGCCGGGCAGCCCGCCGGGATCGTGGTGCTGCGCGCAGGCGCGCTGCTGCTGCTGGGCAGCGCCGCGCTGACTGCGGTGATCGCTGCGGCCCGGCCGGGAGTGGGCCAGACCAGCCATGGCTGGCGCTGGGCACTGGGTGCCGCGCTGATCTTTCCGCTGACCAGCCTGGTGATCATGCTGGCCGAGCGGCGTCTGCCGATGGCCGAGCTGACCTCGCCCAACGGGCCGTGGTGCCTGGGGATCAGCGGTGTATCGGCGCTGGCGATCGGCACCGCGCTAACGCTGTGGCTGCACCGCGGCGCTCCGGTTGCGCTGAACCGCGCGGGCTGGCTGGTCGGGCTGGCAGCAGGCAGCTTCGGAGCCTTCGCCTATAGCCTCCACTGCCCCAGCACGACGATCCCCTATGTCGGGATCTGGTACACGCTGGCGGTGGGCCTGTGCGCGCTGGCCGGGCGGCTGATCGTGCCGCGTTTTCTGCGCTGGTAGGGGCGAGAGCTTTTTCGGATTGGATTCCCGCAGCGCAATCCTCCCCCTGTGGGGGTCGGGCTATCGCAGATGAAATTTCTCCCCTTCTTCGTCACCCAGAACTTGTTTCAGGGTGGCGAAGCAGGAAGTTTTGGATCATAGGCGATCCCTGTCCCTGTGGGCAGGATTTTGAATGATCCATTCTCAAACAGAGCGACTCTAACTGGCCGTAAATCTGAGCGGCAAGGTCTTGAGCCCGCCCACAAATGTGCTTTTCGCGCGCTTGGGCGTCCCCGCCAGCTCAACCGAGTCCAGCCGGTCAAGCAGCGCCTCGAACAGGATTCGCATTTCCAGCCGCGCCAGATGAAGTCCGAGGCACTGATGCGCGCCTGCTCCGAAGGCGAGGTGGCGGTTGGGCTCGCGCGCGGCGTCGAAACGGCGCGGATCGGGGAACTGCGCCGGATCGTGATTGGCGGCGACATAGTTGATCATCAGCCAGTCCCCCTTGGCGATCTGCTGTCCGCCGACCTCGGTATCTTGCGCGGCGGTGCGCATGAAATTCTGCACCGGGCTGGCCCAGCGAATCGCCTCCTCGACGATCCCCGCCAGCAGCGAACGATCGGCCTTGACCCGGGCGAACTGCGCCCGATCGCGGGCCAGCGCCAACATTGCACCGGCGGTTGAGGCCGAGGTGGTGTCATGTCCGGCGGCGGCGAGGATGATGTAATAGCCGGCCAGATGCCGATCGGAGAGATACTCGCCATCGACCCTGGCATTGGCGATGATGCTGGCGACGTCATCGGTTGGCCGGATCCGGCGCTCGGCGGTGAGGCTCGCGAAATAGGCCTCGAAATCAGCCACCGCGCCCGCCACCAGCTGGGTGATCGCCTCGGGCGGCAGGTTCTTGATCCCCGACTGGTTGAGGTCTTCATCCTGGCCGCCGAACATCTGCTGGGTCAGCATTAGCATCCGCGCCTCATCCGCCTCGGGAACGCCCAGGATCTGCATCACCACGTGGAGCGGATAGGGAGCGGACACGAGCTTGACGAAATCCGTTTCGGGCCCGGCAGCAATCAACCGGTCCACCGTGTGCCGGGCCAGTTCGCGAATATCGGCCTCGATCCGCTTGAGGTTCTTGGGCATGAACCATTCCTGGGTCAGCTTGCGATAGGCCAGGTGGATCGGGGCATCGAACACCACCAGCGATTCGACGAGGTTATGACTGGATTCGCCCGTTTTGGCTGTGATCGCCCGGGCAAAATCCTCCCCCACCTTGGTGGTGAACACCACCGGCTTGGGATTGTTGAGGAAAGTCGCATTATCCTTGCTGATCCGCATCACATCATCATAGCGCGAAACGAACCAGAACGGTTCGTGCCAGCTGGTGCTGTCCTGCGGCGCTGACGAGACGATCTTCGCCACCGGCATATTCTGACGCAGCCAGTCAAACTGATCGAGCAGCGGATCCCACGCGGCATAGGCGGCAGGATCGATCACCGCACGGGCGATTTCATCCGGGGCGATATGATCGCTCATGACTGGACCTCCGCCGCAGCGAGATATTCGTCGCGGAGCAGCCGCTTGTAGAGCTTGCCGGTTGCCTCGCGCGGCAACTGCGCGCGGAAATCGATCTGGCGCGGCATCTTCACCCGGCTGAGCTGCGGGGCAAGATACGCCAGCAGTTCATCTGCCAGCGCCGGCCCGGCGTCCGCCATATCCAGCGGCTGGACCACCGCGACGACCCTTTCGCCAAGATCGGAATCGGGCGCGCCGATCACCGCTGCATCGGCCACCTTGGGATGGGTGATCAGCAGATTTTCGACCTCTTGCGGATAGATATTCACCCCGCCCGAAATGATCATGAAGCTTTTGCGGTCGGTCAAGAACAGGAAGCCATCTTCGTCGAGCAGCCCGACATCGCCAAGGCTGGTCCAGCCATGCCTGTTGCGGCTTTCGGCGGTTTTGACCGGATCATTGTGATATTCAAACGGCTTGAGACTGGGATCGGTTGGCTCAAAAAACACCTGGCCCTCGGTCCCGCGCGGCACCTCGTCGCCTGCTTCATCGCAGATATGGACCACGCCCGAGAGCGCCCGGCCAACCGAGCCGGGCTTGGTCAGCCAATCCGCGCTGGTGATGAAGGTTGAGCCATTGCCTTCGGTCCCGGCGTAATATTCAAACAGCACCGGCCCCCACCACTCGATCATCGCGCGCTTGATCGGAACCGGGCACGGCGCGGCGGCGTGGATCGCGCATTTCAGGCTTGAGACGTTATACTTGGCCCGAATTTCTTCAGGCAGCTTAAGCATCCGCACAAAATGGGTCGGGACAAACTGGCCGTCGGTAATCTCGTATTTTTCGATCGTCGCCAGCGCGGCTTCGGGATCAAACCGTTCCATCACCACCACGGTCCCGCCGATCCGGTGGATGGTCATCGACCAGCGCAGCGGTGCCGCGTGATACAGCGGCGCGGGGCTGATGTAGATCGCATCCTGGGTGATGCCATAGGCCCCCAGCGTGAACTGAACCATGATGTTCGGCGCATCGATCGCCGGGTCGACCGGCAAGGCAATCTTGACCCCCTTGGGCCGACCCGTGGTCCCCGAGGAATAGAGCATATCGGTGCCTGCGCGTTCATCGGCAATCGGGGTTTCGGGCATGGCCGCCAGCGCATCCTCGGCACTGAGTTTGCCCGCAGTATCGAACCGCAGCTGCTCGACCTGGGGACTCAGTTTCGCTACCTGGTCAAGCACCGGGGCGAGATAAGCCGATCCAAATAGCAGTCTGGCCCCGCTGTCCTCGAGAATATAGCCAATCTCGGGCGCGGTCAGGCGGCTGGAGATCGCCACATAATGGACCCCGGCGCGCTGCGCGCCCCAGGTCAGCACGAAGAACCATGGATGGTTTTCGAGGCACAGCGCAACCGTCTCGCCAATTCCGATCCCGCGGGCGCGAATCAGCTGGGCGACCTGATTGGAGCGGGCATCCAGCTGGGCGTAAGTGATGATCTCGCCGCTGACCGCCATGATGATGGCCGGCTTATCCGGATGGGCCTTGGCGTGAACTTTCGGATGCATGGCGATTGGCTCTCCTCGGGCGGCGGCTCTGGCCGCTCGTCAGGGGGAGTTTAACCGGGTGATTAAATAGCGCAAAAGAAAACCGCGCTGACAAGAAAAAGGCGGCGGTTGCCCGTCGCCCCTTTCCCAGCATCCTCACGAAGCTGACGTCGGCCCGGGTCTGATGCCCAGTACCGCGGTGGTAAACTTATTCGCCGCCCTCGCCGGTTGCAGACGGATCGGAATTGTTCACCGCCGCGCGGATTTCCGAAGCCTGCATGTAGGGAATCGGGTTGACCGACTGGCCGGCGATCCGCACTTCATAATGGAGATGCGGACCGGTCGAGCGGCCAGTAGTGCCGACGTAACCGATGATATCGCCCTTGCGTACCTGCTGGCCAGCCGCAACATTCAGCCGTGACATGTGGCCATAGCGGGTTTCGATATTGCCGCCGTGCTCCAGCGCAACATACAGACCATAGCTGCTGAACCAGTCAGCGCGGCCAACCACCCCATCGGCGGTTGCATGAACCGGCGTTCCAACCGGTCCGGCTAGATCGACGCCCTGGTGGGCGCGGCGACCGCCGATGACCGGATGCCAGCGCATCCCGAAACCACTGGTCAGGCGAACCCCTTCAACCGGCATCCGGGACGGAATGGCAACGCCGCCAATCCGGCGGCTGGGCAGGGCGATTTGAGCGCCAGGCTTGTCGAGCGACTGCCAGCTGCTGAACAGACGGCGAAATTCATCATCACCATGGCCAAGTTCGGTCTGCTTGGAAGCCTGGGCAGCGCGCAGCGGGGCGGCGATATCAGCCGTAGCGCTGCTGTTGGCAAATGCCGGCTGGGCGGCCGCGAGGCTCAGGAATGCGGCAAACGCGCCAACAATCGCCCGAATCCTGGCTGTCCGAACCTTGGCAAAAAACGAAAGAACGACCACTCAAATTACCTTAGTTTTTCCGGCCAATCCATCTTTGGATCAGGCCGTGCGAACCCTGTTTTAACGGACCGAAAGGCAGCGCATTTGAGACGCTGACCAATTCGGCCGACAAACATATTTTGAGATGGTCGGAACCCCCCGCCGTCTCGCGAGTTGGGGTTATGCGTCAAAAGCTTTAACTGGCAACCCCGATGCGGAGAGTGCGGGATAAACCGGGTGACTCGTGGGGCGAACCGTTGAATGCGGGCTTAACGCCCCAGAAAAATGGCGTTTCGCAAAGCTTTTCCTGATTTATTCCAAGTGATTCTTCGCGTGATGAATTGATTTGCGGCCAACCGATCAAGGCGGATTTGATCAGAGCGCCGTTGCCGCCGCCAGCACTTCGGCGGCGTGTCCGGCAACTTTCACCTTGTCCCAGATCCGCGCGATCTTGCCATCGGCGCCGATCAGATAGGTGCTGCGGACCATGCCCATGTAGCTGCGCCCGTACATCGACTTTTCGGCCCAGACCCCAAGCGCGTCTGACAGACCCCCCACTTCGGCATCGCTGGCAAGCGGCGCGGTCAGGCCATATTTGGCAATGAACTTCTGGTGCTTTTTGGGGGGATCCTTGCTCACCCCAAGCAAACCGATCCCGGCCTTGGCAAAATCCTCTGCCAGAGCCGAGAAATCCTTGTTCTCGGTGGTGCAGCCGGGGGTATCGTCCTTGGGATAAAAGAACACCACCAGTTTTTGGCCCGCGAAGTCGGCCAGCCGCATGGTGCCACCTGCGGGGCGCTCAAGCGCGATATCGGGCAGGAGATCACCGATCACGGGGAAGCTGTTCATGGTTCAAATCTCCAGCGTTTCACCAAAAATCTCCGCCCAGCTGGCGGCAACTGCGGCGCGGGCCGCGGCAAGCTCCAGGCCGACAGCCTCCCAATCGCGGCAACCGCAGGCTTTGGCAAGCACCGCGCGCGCAGCCGGCGGCGGAGTATCGGCGTCGGGGGCCAGCAGCCGTGCGGCGATCAGCAGCCGCGCCATCATGTCATGGGCAGAACAGATCGAGCGCGAAAGCAGCCCGGCTGCGACCAGTGCAGCGATCGCGCCGGCCAGATCGGGCACCAGCCCCACCCCTTCGCGCAGCTGGAGATAATGGACCAGAAACTCGATATCGACCAGCCCGCCGCGCGCCAGCTTGACGTCCAGCGGGCCTTTGGCGGGCTTGTACCGGGCGATCTCGGCCCGCATCGCCAGCACATCATCGCGCAGCTTGGCGGGATCGCGCGGGGCGCGCAGCACACCGTCGATGATCCCGGCGAGCTCCGCCTGCGCGGCCAGCGGACCAAACAGCGGCCGGGCGCGGGTCAGCGCCATATGTTCCCAGGTCCAGGCCTGCTCGTGCTGATAGCGGGCGAAGCTGTCTAGGCTGACCGCCAGCGGGCCTTGTGCGCCAGACGGCCTGAGCCTGGTATCGACCTCGTAAAGCGCGCCCTCGGCGGTCGGCACCGACAGCGCAGCGCTGATCCGCTGGGCCAGCCGGTTGAAATAGAGTGTCGCGCCCAGCGGTCTGTGGCCATCGGATTCGGCCCCGTGGGACCCGGTGAACAAATAAATCAGGTCAAGATCCGAGGCATGTGTCAGTGCCCCGCCGCCCAGCCGTCCCAGCCCCAGGATGACCAGCTCCGCTCCGGCGATCCGGCCATGGGCACGGGCAAACTCGGCAATGGTCGCCTCGGCCAGCACCGCCAGCGCCGCCTCGGCGATGCGCGACAGGCCAGCTGCGATCTCAAGCGGGTCGTGCGCTCCGCCGGCAAAATCATCGGCGATCAGTTGCACGCCCAGCGCAAAGCGCAGCTCGCCCACTTTGCGCCGGACCCGGTCAAGCAGCCGCTGGTAATCGTCATCCGCCTCAAGGCGGCCAAAGTCGGCCGCCAGCGCGGCAACCGCGCCGGGCAGGTCAAACGCGCTAGCATCGATCAGCGGATCCAGCAGATCGGCCCGCCGGGTCAGCGCATCGGCGAGCGGCGGGGCCAGGCTGAGAATCCGGGCGAGCAACTGGAGCAGCGCGGGACGCGCTTCCAGCAGCCGGAACAGATTAACCGCACTGGGCAGATTGGTGAGCAGCTGTTCCCAGCGCAGCAGCGCGCGCTCAGGCTCTGGCGCGACCGCAAACGCGGCGAGCAGCGCGGGCTGGATGGCATCGAAGGCGTTGCGGGCGGCATCGCTGCGCAAGGCGCGCAACTTGCCCGAGCGCCAGCCGGCGATCCGGTTCGCCAGCGCCGGCGGATCGGCAAACCCCAGCCCGATCAGCATTTCGCCCAGCGCTTCGCCGCCAGATACCGCGATCTGCGCGGTTTCCGCCGTGCTATGCTCGGCAATCAGCCGGTCGTAGCGCTGGCCCACTGTTTCGCTGATCGCAGCCACTTCTGCGACCAGCGCGGCGCCATTTTCCAGCCCCTCCAGCCGCGCTACATTGTCCAGCGCCGCCGGATCGAGCGGCAGACTGTGGGTTTGCTGATCGCCAACCATTTGCAAGCGGTGCTCGATCCCCCGCAGCCGGTCATAACTCTCGCCCAGCAGCTGTGCATCGGCCGGATCGATGATCCCGGCGGTGGCCAGCGCATCAAGGCTGGCGCGGGTTCCGCGCAAGCGCAGCGCGGGATTGCGCCCGCCGTGGATCAGCTGGTGGGTCTGGGCAAAGAATTCGACCTCGCGGATCCCGCCGCGCCCGCGTTTCAGATCGAATCCTGGGCCT
>JANMKT010000012.1:0-3219 GCA_031372185.1 Novosphingobium sp. | reverse complement strand
TCGATGCCTACAATTACGGGCGGAGGCTGAAGACACTCAAGGGCCTCACGCCCTTCGAATACATCTGCAAAATATGGACAATCGAGCCAGACAGATTTACAATCAATCCAACCCATCAAATGCCGGGACTAAACACTTAGGGACATTCTTTGGTGGCGTATTGAGCGACGACGAGATGTTGGTTGATGTGCATCGGGAGGCGCGATGGCTTCTGCGCGTGACTGGCAAAGCATTCGTGGGCTGATATTTAGAGCATCTAAGGAAAAGGTCGAAATCGCAGCTGCACGGAAGCTTTTTTGGGAATCAGAATGATCAGCGCTTAACGACAAAAATCAGCAGCAAAGCCGTGGCTTCACACGCATGAATGTCTCCTACGGCTGCATTGTATTGCAAAACCTGCCCTTCCGGACTCCACCAATCCCGACACTCTCAGCACTGGCTCAGTCTGAGCGGGCGTTGCGAGTGACTGGCTACTTGCTCACTATCCGCCAGCCGGCCGCCAAAACGAAACCGCGCGAAAATTTGGCCTTCCGCGCGGTTGCGCTCATTATTCCCGCAGCTGCCAGAACTCACCCCAACCCGCCGATCTTGCCCAGTGCGGCCATCACCACGCCCGATTGCTCGCTGCCCGATTGCGGCACGATCTCGCCTGTGCGGTCGATGATCTCGGCCCAATGCGCTGCGATCCCTTCGGGGGTGCGATCTTCTTGCGCCAGCGCAATGCCCGGGGTGAGGGTGACGTATGCCGCGTGATAGGCGCCTGCGCCCGCGCCGATGATCATGTTGGTCGGCGCATCGTCGCTGACCAGGAACAGCGCGGCGGGGGCGACGTTTTCGGGCGAGAGCGCCTTGAACAGGGCCTCGGGCATGCCAAGGTCCTCGGTCATGCGGGTGCCGGCAACCGGGGCCAGCGTGTTGACCTTGATGTTGAATTTCGCGCCTTCCAGATAAAGCGACTTGGTGAGGCCAGCCAGGCCCAGCTTGGCCGCGCCATAGTTGGACTGGCCGAAGTTGCCATAGAGCCCGGTCGATGAGGCAGTCATCAGGATCCGGCCGTAATTCTGCTCGCGCATGGTTTCCCACACCGCCTTGGTGCAATTGGCCGAGCCGATCAAATGGACATCGACCACCAGCTTGAAATCGGCCATTTCCATCTTGGCGAAGCTCTTGTCGCGCAGGATCCCGGCGTTGTTGATCAGGATGTGAACCCCGCCCCACTTTTCCTTGGCCCTGGCGACCATTTCGGTCATCTGGTCATATTCGGTGACGCTGCCGCCGTCGGGCATCGCCTCGCCGCCCATGGCCTGGATTTCCTCGACCACCTTGAGCGCGGCATCCGAATGGCCGGTGCCATCGCGGGCCGCGCCCAGATCGTTGACCACAACCTTCGCGCCGCGCCTGGCCAGTTCGATCGCATAGGCGTGGCCGAGGCCCCCACCTGCTCCGGTGACAATGGCAACCCGGTCTTTGAATGAAATGGTCATAGTTCAGCTCCGCTGATAAAAGAGGGTATCCCCCACCTCTGCAGGGGGTAAGCGCGAGGCGGAATGGCACGATGCAGTGCGGCTTTCAACCGCCTAAAGCCGGTGCCGCATTGCCGTAGCGGCAGGACGCTGCAACAATGTCAGATAAGAACTCCCAAGACCCGATCCGAATCGCACCATACGCCTTTAGGGAGGCCCACAAAGTGAACAGCCAGTTCCGAACCTCAGCCGTTGCCATCGCTATGGCTGTCGGCTGGGCGCTTCCAGCCCAGGCCGCAGATGCCAACGATGCCGCAATCCAGCAGGAGCTGGCGGCGATGCGCGCCCAGATGAACCAGATGGCACAGCGGATCGATACGCTGGAAAGCCAGCTGGCTGCGGCCAAGGCGGCCCTTGCTCCGGTTGTGGTTCCAGTTGCTCCGCCCCCGCCGAGCGTAACCGCTCCGGCAGGAACGACGATCGCGTGGGAAGGGGCACCGCGTATTTCATCTCCGGCTGACTCCAAGAACCCGGCTGCCGGAAGCTGGAGCTTCAAGCCGCGCGGCCGGTTGCAAGTCGATGTTGCAGGCGTCGATGCGCTCAATACGATCGGCACCAAGAGCCTGGGCATCGCCACCGAGTTCCGCCGGGCTTATATCGGCTTCGAGGGCACCATTCCGGGCAACTTTGGCTACCGGGTCGAAGCCGATCTGGCGGGTAGCAGCGTCGAACTCACCGATTTTTACCTGACCTACAAGCCCAGTCCCAAGCTGACCGTGACCCTGGGCCAGCACAAGACTTTTGGGGGGCTGGAGGAAATCACCTCTGATCTGTTCACCAGCTTCATGGAGCGCGCGGCCTTCAACACTGCCTTCGGGTTCGAACGCCGGATCGGCCTGAGCGCGACCTATTCGGGCAAGGCTGTGCTGGTGCAGGGCGGGGTGTTCAGCGATAATGCGGCCGATCTAAACGCCGATACCAACAACAGCTACAGCCTTGATGGCCGCGTGGTGTTCATGCCCAGGCTGGCGGGCGGACAGCTGCACATCGGCGGCTCGATCCATGTCCGTGATTTCAACGATGCGGCAACCACCACCCGCTACCGCGCCCGGCCATTCGTTCACACCACCGACCTGCGCCTGATCAACACCGGCAACATCGTCTCGACCGGCGAAATGGATTATGGCGCAGAGCTGGCCTATATCGCCGGGCGGTTCCACGCGAGCGCCGAAAGCCACTGGATGACCGCCCACCGCCCCGGCCTGGCCGATCCCACATTCAACGGCGGTTACGGCGAAGTCGGCTATCTGCTGACCGACGATACCACCGCCTACAAGGGCGGGGTTTACGACCGGATCAGACCAAAGAACCCGCTGAACAAGGGCGGAATGGGTGCGTTGCAGCTTAACGCACGTTATGACTGGCTCGATCTCAATGATGCCGGGATTATCGGCGGGCGCCAGCAGGTTGCGGCAGTGTCGTTGCTGTGGGTTCCAACCGATTACGTCCGCTTCATCCTCAATTACGGTCATCTGTGGCTCAACGATGCGGCAGTCGCGGCGGGAACTTCGCGGGATTACAGCGCCGATGCGGTTGGGGTCAGGGCGCAGTTTGATTTCTAAGGCCTGTGGACATTTAGGATTCCCATTTGGGTGAGATTGTGATTCAAGCTCCTTTTTGCCGGGAGTGGTTGGATGAACACGAGCCGATTTGTTGTGAGCGACGGGATGTGGTTGCGGATTGAGGGTATTTTGCC
>JANMKT010000114.1:0-8387 GCA_031372185.1 Novosphingobium sp. | reverse complement strand
GATCGCCAACTTCCAGTTGATCCAGCAGATGCTCGCCGAAAGCGATATCGAGATCTACGCAGCAGAATGTATGCTGGAAGACGCTGCCCGGCGTGCAGATAGCGGCGAAAAAGTGCTGCGGCAGGCCGCTGCCGCCAAGGTGTTCGCCACCGAAATGTGCGGCCGTGTGGTTGACCGGGTGGTCCAGATTTATGGCGGCGCCGGCTATCTCGCCGAATACGAGGCCGAGCGCTTCTTCCGCGATGCCCGGGTCTACCGGATCTACGAAGGCACCACCCAGATTCTCCAGTTGCAGATCGCCAAGCATATGCTGCGCGAATGGGCTGCGGCATGAAAACGAAGGGAAGATTGATTCACGCGGAGGCGCGGAGGCGCGGAGGAGTTGTTCTGTGCCGCAGGCCCAATTCAGCATTCCGCAGTGAAATGAAGCCGCTGGATAAGCAGGCTGCGCCCAAAACTCCAACTCTCCGCGTCTCCGCGCCTCCGCGTGATATTCTCTGCGCCTCTGCGTCTCTGCGTGAACCAGAATCGCACGCCCAATCGGCGGGAGGTGCTCCAGGTGTATAATCTCCTCTCCGACCTGTCGGTGATCGAGGTTTCCTCGTTCGTCGCCTCGCCCACCATCGGGCTCTACTGCGCGCAGATGGGCGTGGAGGTGATCCGGGTCGATCAGATCGGCGGCGGGCTTGATTACAACCGCTATATGCAAACCGGGAATGGCCGCTCGCTGTCATGGGAGAACCTCAACCGCGCCAAGAAAAGCGTCGCGCTCGATCTGGGTTCGGCGCGGGGCCGTGAACTGGTCGCCGAACTGGCGCGGGTGACCGGGCAGCTCATCACCAATGTCCCGGAAAAAAGCTTCCTCTCGCATGAGCGGCTGGCTGCGGGCCGGGCGGATATGATCACGGTGCGGGTGATGGGCTGGCCAGATGGCCGTCAGGCGATGGATTTCACCGTCAATGCGGCGAGTGGCTATCCGCTGATGACCGGGCCGGTCGATCTCGTCGATGCAGATGGCCAGGTTCCACCGATCAATCAGGTGCTGCCCGCGTGGGATTTTATCACCGGTGCCTATGGCGCCTTTGCGCTGCTGGCGGCCTTGCGCCACCGCGATGCCACCGGGCAGGGCGGCGAAATCCGGATTCCGCTGGGCGATGTCGCGATCGGGACACTCGCCAACAGCGGGGCAATGGCCGAAATGCTCTATCGCGGCGGAGACCGCGAACGGCTTGGCAATGCCATCTGGGGAGCCTTCGGGCGTGACTTCGCCTCGCGCGACGGTTTGCGTTTTATGGTCGCCGCGCTGACGGGCAAGCAGTGGGCCGCGCTGGTGCAGGGCTTTGCAATTGCGGACGGGGTCGCCGCGCTGGAAGCACAGCATGGCGTGCGCTTTGCAGCCAGCGATCACAACCGCTTCACCCACCGTGATGCGCTCTTTACGCTCATCCAGAATGCAGCGGGTGGACTTGATTATACGGAAATAGCCAAGCGCTTGTCCGCAGCCGGGGCAACCTATGAACGCTACCGCACGGCCTATGAAGCCGCGCGCGATCCCATGCTGGTGACCGAGAATCCGCTGTTCGGTCCCTCTCCCGCGAACCCCAGCGGCTTTGCCTATCCTGCCGCCGGACCCTTTGCCAATTTGCCCGGGCAAGACCGGGGAACCCCTTGCGCTGCGCCTTTTCTTGGCGAACACAGCGAGGAGGTTCTGGTCACGCGGCTGGGATTATCCTCGGGAGAAATCGGCACATTGATCGATGCCGGCGTCGTTTCCACCAGCGATAAGGAACCCGCATGACCAAACCTCAACTCCGCCGCGCTGCCATAGTTGCCCCGATCCGCACTGCGGTCGGCAAGTTCGGCGGATCGCTCGCCTCGCTTACCGCAGGCGAGCTTGGCGCGGTAGTGCTGAAGGCGCTGATCGAGCGCACCCGGATGGACCCATCGCGGGTCGATGATGTGGTTTTTGCCCAAGGCTATGGCAATGGCGAAGCGCCGTGCATCGCGCATTGGTCGTGGTTGCTGGCAGGCTTGCCGCTGGAAGTTCCGGGTTATCAGCTCGATCGCCGCTGCGGTTCGGGGCTTCAGTCGATCATCAATGCGGCGATGATGGTCCAGACCGGGGTCTCGGATGTGGTCGTTGCGGGCGGGGTGGAGAGCATGTCGAATGTCGAGCATTACTCGGTCGATATCCGCAAGGGCGTCCGCGCCGGAAATTTGACATTGCATGACCGCCTGACCCGCGGCCGGGTGATGTCGCAGCCGGTCGAACGCTTCGGGGTGATCTCGGGCATGATCGAAACGGCGGAGAATCTGGCCAAGGATTACGGGATCAGCCGCGAAGCCTGCGATGCCTATGCCGCCCGCTCGCACCAGCGCGCCGCCGCCGCGTGGGACAAGGGGCTGTTCGCGGACGAGCTGGTGCCGGTCGCGGTGCCTCAGAAAAAGTGTGAGGCGCTGATTTTCGATCATGACGAAGGCTACCGCGCCGATGCCACGCTGGAATCGCTCGGAAAACTGCGGCCACTGGAGGGCGGCGTCGTCACCGCGGGCAATGCCAGCCAGCAGAATGATGCCGCGGCCGCCTGTCTGGTGGTGGCCGAGGACAAGCTTGCAGAACTTGGCCTTGAACCGATCGCCTGGTTCCACAGCTGGGCTGCGGCAGGCTGCGACCCGTCGCGGATGGGGATCGGTCCGGTTCCGGCGGTGGAGCGCTTGTTTGCCCGCAATGGCCTAAACTGGGGCGATATCGATCTGGTCGAGCTCAACGAGGCCTTCGCCCCGCAAGTGCTCTCCTGCCTCAAGGGCTGGGGCTGGAGCACGGATGACAGCCGCCACGAAATCCTCAACGTCAATGGTTCGGGCATTTCGCTGGGCCACCCGATCGGTGCCACCGGCGGGCGGATCCTCGCCAATCTGACGCGCGAGCTGCATCGGCGCGGCGGCAAATATGGGCTTGAGACGATGTGCATCGGCGGCGGTCAGGGGATTGCTGCGGTGTTCGAGCGGGCATGAGCGACTACGCCGCCTGGATCGGCCGCGAAGAGCATCGCGCTGACCGGATCGATCCGGGACTGGTGACGCGCTGGCTCGCTACGCTGGACCACGCGGCCACCGCAGACGGCACCGTACCGCAGGCGCTGCACTGGTGCCTGTGCACCCCCGATGCCGCCACCGCGCAGCTCGGCCCGGACGGGCACCCCTTGCGTGATGACAGCCCCGCGAGCTTCCTACCCCCGGTGCCGCTGCCGCGCCGGATGTGGGCTGCGAGCAAGCTTGAGTTTTTGAAGTCTCTGCATCTGGGCGAGCCGGTAAGCCGCCGTTCCCGCATTGCCTCGGTGACGGAAAAGCAGGGCGGATCAGGCCTGCTGGTGTTCGTCGATGTGATGCACGAAACCAGCGGCGCCGATGGCGTAGCGGTGCGCGAAGTACAATCGATCGTTTACCGCGAGGCGGCTCCGGCTGGCGCTCCGTCGGCCCCGCCACCGCTGGGTAAGGGGCGGTTTGATGCCACTGGCTGGGAAACGCACCGCGAAATTCTTCCCAGCGAGCCGCTGCTGTTCCGCTTTTCCGCGCTGACCTTCAACAGCCACCGGATTCATTACGATCTGAACTATGCCACTGGCGAAGAGGGCTATCGCGGTCTGGTCGTCCACGGCCCGTTGACCGCGACATTGCTGCTCGATCTGGCAGCCCAAGAGCTGGGCGATAATGCGCTGAGCAGCTTCGCCTTTCGTGGACTTAGCCCGGCGATCTGCGGTGAAGCACTGCATCTGGTGATGCGCGGCAGCGGCGGGGACATTGAACTGGGCGCCTTTGCCGGTGATGGCCGCCAGGTGATGAGTGCGAGTGCGTCGTCCCGGACTTGGTCCGGGACGACGAGTCAGTCGAAGCTGACTTTCCCGCGCGCCGCCTTCACCACCCCGCGCTTTTTCTTGCCTTCGAGCCGCGCGACCTTGCCGACCCGGTTGAGCCGCGATTTGGCGCGCTTTTGCGGCAGGTCATGCGCCTGCGTCAGCAGTTCGGTCAGCCGCGCCCGCGCATCCGAGCGGTTGGATTCCTGGGTGCGAAAGCGCCGCGCGGTCAGCACCAGCTCGCCCTTGGCGGTCATCCGGCTCCCGGCGAGTAGCTTCAGGCGGGCAAACACTTCGGGGTTGAGCCGCAAGCCATAAATATCCAGCCGCAACTGCACCGCAGTCGCCACCTTGTTAACGTTCTGCCCGCCGGGGCCAGCGGCTGCGATGAAGCTCTCGCTCAAGCCCTCCAACGCGCGGGCAATCGAGGCCTCAAGCTCACTCATCGTCGCCCATGAAACCCAGAATGCCGAAATCTGCCGGAAGCGGTGATACCGCAGTGATCGGTGGCTTTTCGCCGCGATGGACGGTGATAGCCGAGGCGTGGAGCATCGTCCGCCCCACGCGGCGATCGCCCTTGCCATAGATCGCATCGCCGACCAGAGGCAGGCCCAGCCCGGCCTGTGCATGGATCCTGATCTGGTGGGTGCGGCCGGTCACTGGCATGAACTTGACCAGGCTGATCCCGTCGCGCACCACGATCCGGGTCCAGTGGGTGATCGCGGGCTTGCCCTTTTTGGCCGGGATCATCCGCCAGCCGTCCTTTTCACTGCTGATCTTGCTCAGCGCAAGCTCGATCGTGCCGCTTTCCTCGGTAACTTCGCCGGCGACGAGGCCAAGGTAGGTCTTTTCCACCTGCCGCGCTTCAAAAGCAGCGGAAAAACGCTTCAAAGCCTTGGGATTGCGGGCCAGCAGCAGACAGCCTGAAGTATCCCGGTCGAGCCGATGGACTGGCGAAGGCTGGCGAACGAAACCCAATTTCAGCTGCTCGAGATAATCTTCAAGGCATTCCCCTCCGGCGCGCGGGCGGTCAAGCGGCAGACCGGCGGGCTTGTCGATCACCAAGGCCTCACCGTCTTCAAACAGAATAGGAAGATCCATCAGGAGAGGGCCTTTGCAATGCGGCTAAGAGCTTGTTCAAGCTTCGCTTCATCCGCCGCAAAGCTGATCCGGAAGCCGTCTTGTGCGCCGAACGCGCTAGCTGCGACAATCGCCACGCCATGGTCGAGCAGCTGCATGGCCAGCGCCTCGTCATCGGTAAAGCGCGCCATCAACGGCGCGGCATCGACCATGCAGTAGAATGCGCCATCCGGCACGGGAGTGGAAAGGCCAGGGATGGCATTGATCAAGGCCACCACCAGATCCCGGCGCGCGCGGAACCGCTCGCACCAATCGCGCAAGAAACCCTGCGGGCCTTCGAATGCAGCAACCGCTGCCGCCTGGCTGATCGAGCAGGGATTGCCCGAACTATGCGATTGCAGCCGTGTCATCGCCTGCACCAGCCATTCCGGTCCAACCGAAACGCCGATCCGGAAACCGGTCATCGCATGGCTTTTCGAGACGCCCGAGACGGTCAGGATACGCTCCGCCAGATCGGGGCATTCTGCAGCCAGCGTTGCATGAGCGCCGGGGGTGTAGCGCAGCGGCGCATAGATATCGTCCGACATAACCAGTACGCGGCGGTGGCGTGAGAGGACCTTGCCGAGGGCACGCAGCTGTTCTGCAGGATAGATCGCACCGGTCGGATTGCCGGGGCTGTTGAGCAGCAACCAGCGCGTGTTGGGGGTGATCGCCCTTTCCAGTTGCGCCGCCGTGATCCGGAAACCGCTTGCCGCATCGGTGGGCATGGCAACCACTGCGGCCCCCGCGAACCGCACGATTTCGGGATAGCTGACCCACCACGGCGCAGGAATCAGCACTTCATCGCCCGGATCAAGCGTCGCCAGCAGCGCATGGAAGATCGCCTGCTTGCCCCCGGCACTGACGATCACGCGTTCGGGCACCTGCGCGGGCGGCACGCGGATGCCTAGGTCGCGCTCAAAATGCAGGGCTGCTGCGCTGCGCAGCCGATCAGTCCCGGCGACGGCGGTGTATTTGGTGTCGCCCGCATCCAGCGCAGCCTTGGCGGCAGCAATGACATGCGGTGGCGCAGCGAAATCGGGCTCGCCCACCGATAACGAGATGATATCACGGCCCCCGGCCCGGAGCGCAGCGGCGCGATCGGTCATCCCGGCGGTTTGCGAGGGCTGGATGCGGGCGAGTGCGGCGGAGATCATGTGGCCATCAGCCGCGCCGGCAGCAGCCCGCGCAGGGCATTGCCGATCAGGAAGCCGCCGGCCAGATCATCCAGCGCCAGCTCGGCTTCTTGCGCCCGGCCGCTTTGCAGCAACGAGGCGCGCAGGACGCCGGGCAACAGCCCCAGCCGCGCGGGCGGGGTCAGCAGCTTGTCGCCGCGCTCCACCAACAGCGTGGTGAAGCAGCCCTCGGTCAGCAAGCCGTCGTCGCGCAGGAACAGCGCCTCCTCGGCTCCAGCGGCGCGCGCTGCCTTGAGGCCGGCATCATAGAAGCTGCGATCGGTGCTCTTGTGGCGCAGCCGCCAATCACCGCTATCGACCGGCAGGCTCAGTACGGCGCAAGGCACGGGCGATGGCAGAGCGGGCGGCAGCGGCGCCAGTTCCAGCGCAAAAATACCGCTGCGCGCGACTACCAGTCGCAGCTTTGCCGCTGCGGTCGCTTCAAAGCACAGCGCCTGGATCGCATTGCGAACGGCATGATGATCGAACGCAAAGCCCAGCTCAGCCGCGCTGGTCCTGATCCGTTCAAGGTGCAGCTCGAGCAGTGGAATGCCGCCCTTGGGAGTGAAACCCATGGTCTCGATCAGATCAAACCCGGCGGCGGCCATGTCTTTTGATGATCGCCGCACGAAACCCCCTTTGATCAAACTCTCGCGCCATTCGGCCAGGCTTTCCGAATCGGCCACAATCGCCGAGCCGACCCCCAGCACTGCCTTGCCCCGGCCATTCTCGTCGCCCCCATTTCGATCAGGCGTCAGACGCAAGGTGCGGATTGCCACATTGAAGGCGGCGTCACCAGAGGCATCAATTCGCCCGATCGCTCCGCAATAGGGCCCGCGGGCATCGCGTTCCAGCCGGTTGATCAGCTCCATTGCCCGGATTTTGGGCGCGCCGGTAATCGAACCGCAGGGGAAGATCGCCCGAACCAGGTCGATCACGCCACATCCGGGGTGGAGCTGCGCCCGCACTG
This sequence comes from Novosphingobium sp., assembly GCA_031372185.1. Lineage (GTDB taxonomy): Bacteria > Pseudomonadota > Alphaproteobacteria > Sphingomonadales > Sphingomonadaceae > Novosphingobium. The sequence continues at coordinate 1,269 of JANMKT010000114.1, read as the reverse complement.
TAGTGACCATCTGGTGGACGGTGGGATAGGTCTCTACTATAAATGCATTCTCAACCTTGACGCTGCCCGCCTGTGCCACGCGCGACAAATCATTGCGCATCAGATCGACGATCATCAGGTTTTCGGCGCGGTCCTTGATCGATGACGCCAGTTCAGCGACAAGGCTGGCATCTTCGGCCGCATCGCTGCCGCGTGGGCGCGTTCCCTTCATTGGCTTGACCATTGCTGCACCGTCTTTCAGCGCAAAGAACAGCTCGGGCGACAGGCTCAGCAGCCAATGTGCACCATCGAACAGCACCCCGCCATAGCCGGCCCCAGCCGCTGGGCGGAGTGCGGCGTAGAGCGCCAGCGGATCGCCGCGAAAGGCTCCGGACAGCGGGAAAGTAAGGTTGGCCTGATAAATATCGCCCGCAGCGATCGCCTCCTGCAATTGCGCAAAAACCTGCATATAGCCGCCAAGCGAGAGCTGCGGCTCCAGCGGGCCGATCGTCGGTGTGCCGGTGCTGTTCCGGGCAAGCCAGGCAGGGACCTCTGCTGCCGGGATTACTTGATGACCGGCAAAGGCCCCGAACCACAGCAGCGGCCCGGCCGCGCCGGTCCGCGCCGATGCGAGCGGAGCCAGCCGCAGTTCGAGCGCGAGACCCGCTTCGTAAGCCAGAAATCCGGCCAGCTCATGGCCTTGGGCGCGCAGCGCATCAAGCCGTTCCAGTGCAGGCGCAACCTCGTTTGCATGTTGCGCCACGACGATTTCCAGCGGCGCGCGATACAACCGCGCATCGCTGGCTTCGGTAGCCCGTGCGTCGTCCAGCAAGATGAAGGGTTCAGGCATTGGCGGCGGCTTCTAGCGGTCCTGCGGGCGACTTGCAAAAGCCTCTCGCACAACTCCGCGTGTTTCTCCATCTGTGGGTTGAAACTTGCACAAAACCAAAGATGCCGCCGCTGTGGCGCAACAGGTTAAACTCAGGGCGAGGAAGCCGTCCGCGCTCAGCGGCGCCAATCGCCCAGCATGTGGGAAAGGGCCGGCAAGGCCGCGCTGGCGCTGCTGCCGCATCGGCCGGAACCATGGTGGCGCGCGGCATGAGTGGGCGCAAATCAGGCGGGTCACCGATGACGTCAGCAGCCTCGGCGGGCTAGGGTCAGGACCTGTTAACCGCGCCATCGAGGTTTGAAGCAAAATGGTCCAGCGCGAGGCGGATAGGTGCGGGAATAGTTATTCTATTTCAAGCCTATCCAACGCTGCGATGGGCCATTTTGGTCAAATCCGCTTGG
>JANMKT010000108.1:0-92293 GCA_031372185.1 Novosphingobium sp. | reverse complement strand
GTCTGACGCTCTGCCCAACCCGGAATGGTGCGATGCTGCGGATTGATCGCAAAGGGACCCGGTTTGCCGCCGGGGTCTCTGCGCTCAATCTTGCCGGGCGGCTGGGTAATACCCCGATCCGCATTGCCAGCGGGCCGGTCGGCTTTGCCATTCCCGGCGCGCTGGCGGCGAAACGTCTCGACATTCTGCTCGGCCCACTGGCCAATCCAGCCAGTTTCCGGATCGAGGATCTTTCAGCCCGGATCGGCCAGGATATTGCCGGGCGGTTTGCCCAGACCGATGTGCGATTGGCCGCTGTTCCGCTTGATATTTTCGCCGCCAGCGGGGCCTGGCGCTATGCGGCCGGCCGCTTGACGATCAACGAAGGCGCTTTCCGGCTGGAAGATCGCCAGATCGATGATCGGTTCCGGCCGCTCATCGCCCGCGGCGCGATGCTGACGCTCGCGGACAACCGAATTGCCGCAACCGCGATCATGCGTGAGCCAGTCAGCGACCGGGAAGTGACCAGTGTTGCCATCCGCCATGATCTTGCCACGGGGGCCGGGCATGCCGATCTGGCAGTGGTGGGGGTGGTGTTCGATCGGGCACTTCAGCCCGATACGCTAACCCGGCTGGCGCTGGGGGTAATCGCCAATGCCAAGGGTGTGGTGCGCGGCAGCGGACGGATTGATTGGTCGCCGGATCAGATCACCAGCAGCGGGCGCTTTACCACCGATAATATGGATTTCGCTGCGGCCTTTGGCCCGGTCAAGGGCACCTCGGGAACCGTGGTGTTCACCGATCTGCTCGGTCTGGTCACTGCACCGGACCAGCGGCTTAGCATCGCCTCGATCAATCCGGGGATCGAGGTCAATGACGGGCAGCTGTCGTTTGCGCTGAAACCCGATGGGGTGCTCGATATCAATGGCGCGAACTGGCCGTTTCTCGATGGCAGGCTGACCCTTGCTCCGACCCGGATGGTGCTGGGCGCTGCCGAAGTGCGGCGCTATGTTCTGACAGTTGAGGGGATGAACGCCGCCAAATTTGTCCAGCGCATGGAGTTGAGCAATATCTCTGCTACCGGCACTTTCGACGGCATTTTGCCCTTGGTGTTTGATGAAAATGGCGGACGGATTGAGGGCGGATTGCTGACGTCACGCGCGCCGGGCGGCAATGTCTCCTATGTTGGCGAGCTGAGCTACAAAGACCTCGGTGCCTTCGCCAATTTCGCGTTCGATGCGTTGAAATCACTCGATTACCGGCAGATGCGGGTTGCATTGGACGGGGCGCTGGAAGGTGAGATCGTCACCAGGGTCAAATTCAACGGGGTCAAGCAGGGCGCAGGAGCGAAACGCAACTTCGCCACTCGCCAGCTGTCCAACCTGCCGATCCAGTTCAACGTCAATTTGCGCGCGCCATTCTTCCAGTTGATCGGCTCGTTCCGTTCGCTCTATGATTCGCGCTATGTCGCCGATCCCCGCGCGCTTGGGCTGATCGGCAAGGACGGGAAGCCGGTAAAAGTTTCTGCACCAGCCATTCAGCCCCCAGTCAGCGAGAAAAAGCCATGACACGCCGTGAATTGACCAACTGTGCCGGTGCTGCGAGAACTGCCCTCATGCAGGGAACAATGAGTCAGAGCGGGTGGCCGGGCCAGAATACCGCAAGGGCGCTGGTAGTGTTGATAAGCGGCGCGTTGGCGCTCGGCGGGTGCGTTTCAGTCAATGCACCGGACAAACCGATCGTGATCGAGCTCAATATCAACATCAAGCAGGAGGTGATCTATCGTCTCGCGGCCGACGCCGGGAACACGATCAAGAGCAATCCTGAGATTTTTTGAGGTCTGGAGTTGAAAATGAGTCTTTCGTTCCGCAACACTGCTTTGCTGGTGGGTGTTCTGGCTGTGCTGGCCGCGCCCGCTATCGCGCAGCAGCGTGATCCCGCCTATGCCGCTGCGCGTGCCGCCGGACAGGTGGGCGAGAAGACCGATGGCTACCTCGGCTTCCCGGTCGCTCCCACCCAATCGGTCCGCGCATTGGCAGACGATATCAATATCAAGCGCAAGGCTGCCTATGCGGCCAAAGCGCAGGCTAATGGCGCCACGGTCGAAGAATATGCTTTGACGACCGGCTGCCTGATGATTGCCCGTACCGTTCCGGGTGAAAAGTATCAGGCCCCCGACGGCGTCTGGCGCACCCGCACCAGCGAGCCACCACTGCGCGATAGCCGCTGCCCGCCAGCGGCCTGATTGCGCCATAGTTGCGGCACTGCAGCATTTCACCGGGTTGGCCCATTCCTCCCGGTTGACACCATGCCCCCCCTTTCCTAAGGGGTTCGCGCCTTGGCGGGGAAACCCGTTTCTTGGCGGTTTTCCTATTGAAGCGGACGAATCGACATCGCAGCGAACGACCCCGTTCAGGACCCCGAAGGTGTGCAGGACCCGCGGCTTACGTCACTTGACGAAAAGCTCGCCAAGGTGCGGCAGGCAGAGAAGGTCAGGACCGGAATTTCGTCAGCTAACCTTGGGATGACGGGCAAAGGCTCGTCGCAAGGGAACCGGGTCCTTTCCACGCTGATCGGGTTTCCGCTGGGCAGTGCACTGATCGGCTGGCTTATCGACCGCCAGCTGGGCAGCAGCCCCAAGGCGTTGCTCGTGATGCTGTTCCTGGGAATAGTTGCTGCGGGCAGAGAAATTTGGCGAATTTCAAAAGAACGCCCGGAATAGTCCGGCGTTTTTTTGGTTTGAGATTATAGGGGTTTACCGGTGGCGGCCGAAGCCAAGATCGATCCAATGCACCAGTTCCAGATCCACCCGATTGGTGGCGGCGAACTTACCGGCTCTGCGTTCCAGTTCACCAATAGTGCGCTGTGGATGCTGATCGTGCTGGGCTGCATTTATGTGTTCATGATGGGCGGGATGAAGCGTTCGCTGATCCCGGGCCGCTGGCAGGTTGCGGTCGAGGGTTTGACCGGCTTCATCAGCGGCATGGTCTCGGCCAATATCGGCACCGAAGGCAAGAAATACATGCCGTGGGTGTTTACCATTTTCACCTTCATCCTGTTCGCCAATCTGATGGGCATGATGCCGTTCGGGCTGGTTCCGGCAGCGCATCCTTTTACGGTGACGAGCCAGTTTACGGTGACCGGCGTGATGGCGATCATCAGCTTTTCGATTGTGATCATCGTTGGCCTGTGGAAACATGGCTTTCGCTTCTTCTCGCTATTTGTGCCGCATGGAACGCCGTTGCCGCTGTTGCCACTAATTTTCCTGATCGAACTGCTCTCGTTCCTGGTGCGCCCGTTCAGCCTGATGCTGCGTTTGTTCATCGCGATGTTCGCGGGCCACATTCTGGTCGATGTATTCGGCAATTTTGTCGTTCAGGGGATCAACGCCGGCGGCTTCGGCTATGCGATCTCGGCGTTGTGCTTTGTGTTCATCATCGGGGTGAGCGCGATGGAGCTGCTGGTTTGCGCCATTCAGGCCTATGTTTTTGCCTTGCTGACCTCGCTTTACATCAAGGATGCAGTGCACCTGCATTGAGTGGATTTTCGACTATCTGGCTTTAATCATCTGAATTTCGAATAGGAGTTAATCATGGATCTTGCTGCTGCAAAAGTTATCGGTGCCGGTCTGGCCGCAATCGGGGTTGGCGTTGCCGCCACTGGTGTGGGCAACGTGTTCGGTTCGTTCCTTCAGGGCGCACTGCGCAATCCGGCTGCGGCGGATGGCCAGCAGGGCCGTCTGTTCATCGGCTTCGCGGCTGCCGAATTGCTCGGTCTGATGTCGTTCGCGCTGGCGATGATCATTCTTTACGCCGTTTGATTAAAGAACTTTGCGCCCCGTAGCCCGGCCTGTCCGGGGGGCGGGGTGTCAGTTCAACGATAGCCCTTCAGGGATGACTGATGCCACAACTCAACCAACTTATGCTCGCCTATGCGTCGCAGTGGTTCTGGCTGCTGCTGGTGCTGGCCGTGGTCTATTTTGTGATCGGCCGGGGCATGGTCCCCAAGATCGAAGCAACAGTCGAGACGCGCAACAGCCAGATCGCTGATGATCTGGCCGCAGCGCACCGTGCACGCGCAGCAGCTGATGAGGCTGAAACCACGCTGCAAACCCGTGTGACCCAGATGCGTGGTGACGCGCAGACGATCACCGCGGCGGCCAAGGTCAAGTCGGTTGCCAATGCAGAAAAACGCGTGGCCAAGGCTGACGGCGAGATTGCGCTGCGGCTCGTGGCCGCTGAAGAATCGCTCGCCAAGGCGCGCAATTCTGCTCTTGCCAGCATTGAGCAGGTGGCGGCAGAAGCGGCACAGGACATCATCGGCAAGATTACCGGTACACCAGTTACGGCAAAAGACGCAGGCGATGCAGTAAAGGCAGTTCTCGCTCATGGTTGAAACACTTCTGGCAGCCGCAGCCGAAGCTGCAGGCGCACACGAAGCCGCCGAGGCCAGCGCCTGGGGGCTCGATCCGGGCGGCTGGGTTGCCCTGGCGATGATCGCCGTGTTTCTGATCATGCTGCGGATGAAAGTTCCGGCCCTGATTGCCGGAGCGCTCGACAAGCAGATCGCCGGCATTCGCCAGCAGCTGGATGAAGCCGCGACCTTGCGCAAGGAAGCCGAAGCGCTCAAGGCCGAGTACGAGGCCAAGATCAAGGCATCGGACGACGAAGCAACAGCGCTGAAAGCCGCAGCTTCGCGTGAAGCCGATGAAATCGCCAAGCAGGCCAAACTTGATGCCGCCGCATTGATTGTCCGCCGCCAAAAGATGGCCGAGGAAAAGATCGGCGCCGCCGAGCGCCGCGCAGTCGAGGAATTGCGTGCCAAGGCAGCCGAGCTCGCGACCGCTGCAGCGCGCGGGCTGATCGCCCGGAACCACAGCGCCAAGGCTGATCAGGCATTGGTGGATGAGGCTATCGCGGGGCTGTAATTCTGTTTTAGGCTCCGGGTAGCAATATCACTTTCCCGATAATTTCCCGCGCTGCCATGGCCTCAAACGCCTCGTGCCAGCGCGACAGGGGCAGGACGCGATCCACGCGCGGGTGGAGCTTGCCATTCTCCAGCAGGCGGTAAAGCGCATCGCGCGCCGCCAACCCACGCTCGGGGAAGCGCCGGGCAAATTCTCCTGCGCGCACGCCGACCAAGGAAAAACCCTTGATCAGCGGAATATTGACTGAGATGTCAGGGATCCGCCCCGCAGCAAAACCCACCACCAGCAGCTTGCCGCCAAAGGCCACGCAGCGCGTGCTTTCATCAAAGATGTCGCCGCCAACCGGATCATAGACCAGATCGGCCAGCGTCCCGCCGGTGATCTCTGCAACCCGGTCCCGGAACCGGCCAGTCGCGAGCAGGGTAGCATCGGGTTGGTAGGTCGTGGCGATCACCTCTAACTTTTCCGCCGAGGCTGAAGCAGCGATCACCCGCGCGCCTAATGCCTTGGCGAGGTCCACCGCAGCCAGACCCACCCCGCCGCTAGCACCATGGACCAGCAGCCATTGGCCGGGCTTGAGCTGGCCCAGTTCGACCAGCGCGACCCAGGCCGTGTGATAGGCTGCACCAAAGCTGGCAGCGGTGGCATGATCGATATCAGGTGGAAGTTTTCGCAGCACGGCGGCGTCAATTGCCACATATTCGGCCATCCCGCCCAGCCGACACGATCCGACCACTGCATCACCGGGTGAGAAGCCGCTATCCCGATCGGCCTCCGCCACAGTTCCTGAAATTTCCATCCCGGGAGTGAAGGGCAGGGGCGGCTTTAGCTGATATTCCCCGCGCGTCATCAGCAGATCGGGAAAATTGAGCGAGGTCGCCTTGATCCGCACCAGCACCTGGCCCGCCGTGCGAACTGGCACGGGCACCTCGGTGATCGCTGTGCCCGACAAATCAGGTGACAGCGAGGTAACCAGCAGTGCTTGCATCGCCTTCAAAAGCTGTCTTTGGCGGCGCGTAATGCAGCGAAAGTCGCGATCGCATTACCGTCACCCCATCTTGCGGCAAGTGCAGGATCGTCCGCCCGCAGGAACGGGTTGGTCGCCAGTTCCCGATCGAGCCGGGTTGGAACGGTCCACTCATTCCGCGTGCGCTTGTCCGAAATTTCATCGGCATAGGTGGCAAGGGCGGCATTATCAGGATCAGCATAGCGCGCGAAACGGGCGTTGGCGGCAGTATATTCATGCGCGCAGTAAAGCGCGGTCTTTCCGGGCAGGGCTTTGAGCCGTGAGAGACTGGCCCAGAACTGCGCAGGCGTGCCTTCGAACATCCGCCCGCAGCCCAGCGCGAACACCGAATCGCCAACGAAGGCGAGCGAGGCTTGCGGCAGATGATAGGCAATATGGCCCAGCGTGTGTCCGCCAACGTCGATCACGCGGGCGGTGTACTCGCCCAGCGACACGTCATCGCCATGGGCCACCTCCCGGTCGATCCCGGCGATCCGGGCGGCTTCTGCGGCCGGGGCGACGATTGTGCAGTTCGTCGCCGCCTTGATCGCCTCGTTTCCGCCGGCATGATCGGGATGCCAGTGGGTGTTCCAGATCTGGGTGATCCGCCAGCCCTTGGCATCCGCTTCGCGCAAGTAAGCTGCGGCATCGGGCGTATCGATGCAGGCTGTCTCGCCACTGGCGGACTCGTGGAGCAGATACCCGTAGTTATCAGTCAGGCAGGCGAACTGGTGGACTTGCAGCATGGCGATCTCCTGCGGGCCACTCTAGCGACTGGGCTGAAAAGCAAAAGCCCGCCCGGATCGCTCCGGACGGGCTTTTGTTTGTCTCGTCATCCCCGCGAATGCAGGGATCGCTGGCGGCCTGGTGCGACGTGGCATCGATGAGGCCAGCGGTCCCCGGTCAAGCCGGGGAAGACGCATCAATCTTACTTCTTGCCCTTCAGCGCGGCGCCAAGGATGTCGCCCAGCGAAGCACCGGCATCCGACGAGCCGTACTGCTCCACAGCTTCCTTCTCTTCGGCCAGCTGACGGGCCTTGACCGAGAAGTTCGGCTTCTTCGAACGGTCAAACCCGGTGACCATGGCATCAAGCTTCTGGCCCACCTGAAAGCGATCGGGACGCTGCTCGTCACGGTCGCGGCCAAGGTCGGTGCGCTTGATGAAGCCGGTCGCGCCATCGTCACCCGCCTGAACTTCGAGGCCGCCATCGCGAATTTCGAGGACCGTGACGGTAACAACCTGGCCGCGGTTCAGCGAACCTTCGCTCGAGGCAGCAACGCCGCCGGCCGCCGGAGCGCCCTTTTCAAGTTGCTTCATGCCCAAGCTGATGCGTTCCTTTTCGACATCGACGTCGAGCACCACAGCCTTGACCGGCTCACCCTTGCGGTGCAGCGCGAGCGCGTCTTCGCCCGAGATGCCCCAAGCGATATCCGACATGTGGACCATGCCATCAACATCGCCATCGAGGCCGATGAACAGGCCGAATTCGGTGGCGTTCTTGACTTCGCCTTCGACGATTGAGCCAACCGGGTGCTTCTCGGCGAAATCGCCCCACGGGTTCGACTGGGCCTGCTTGAGGCCCAGCGAAATGCGGCGCTTGTCGCTATCGACTTCGAGCACCAGAACTTCGACTTCCTGGCTGGTCGAAACGATCTTGCCGGGGTGGACGTTCTTCTTGGTCCAGCTCATTTCCGAAACATGGACCAGGCCTTCGATGCCCGCTTCCAGTTCGACGAAAGCACCGTATTCGGTAATGTTGGTGACAACGCCCGAGAGCTTCGCGCCAACCGGATACTTGGCGACAACGCCTTCCCACGGATCGCTTTCCAGCTGCTTCATGCCAAGGCTGATGCGCTGTGTATCCTGGTTGATCCGCACGATCTGCACCTTAACCGTGTCACCGATATTGATAACTTCGCTTGGGTGGTTGACGCGCTTGTAACTCATGTCGGTGACATGGAGCAGGCCGTCGATCCCGCCCAGATCGACGAAGGCGCCGTAATCGGTGATGTTCTTGACGATCCCAGCGATGATCTGACCCTCGGTGAGGTTGAGGATCAGGCCCGAACGCTGCTCGGCGCGGGTTTCTTCGAGGACGGCGCGGCGCGAAACGACGATATTGCCGCGGCGGCGGTCCATCTTGAGGATCTGGAACGGCTGCGGCATATCCATCAGCGGCTGCACATCGCGGACCGGGCGGATATCGACTTGTGAACCGGGGAGGAAAGCCACAGCACCATCAAGATCGACAGTGAAGCCGCCCTTCACGCGGCCGAAGATCACGCCTTCAACGCGCTTGCCTTCGCCAAATTCGCTTTCCAGCTTGTCCCAGGCGGCTTCGCGGCGGGCGCGGTCACGGCTAAGCATCGCTTCGCCGTCAGAATTTTCAACCCGGTCGACATAGACTTCGACTTCATCGCCGACTGACAGCCCGTGGGGCTGGCCAGGCTGCGCGAATTCACGCAGCGACACGCGGCCTTCGCTTTTCAGGCCAACGTCGATCACGGCCTTGTCATTCTCAATTGCGGTAACTGTGCCCTTGACGACGCGGCCTTCAAAGCCGCCATCGGCGCTGCCGCCGAGTGATTCGTTGAGCATCGCGGCGAAATCGTCGCGCGTGGGGAAAGCCGTAGTGGCCATAGAGGGAGATCCTAAATCGATGTTTCCGGCCGGGCGGTTTTTCCGCCGGTCTTTCTCCGCCGTGGCACTATTGCCAAAACGGGCCAAAAGGGCCGATCTGCCTACCGGGCCGGATGCCATGGCAGGCGCCGTCTGAGCCGAGTAGCCCATCAGACCGGGCGCGCTTAGGTGAGGGGCGCGCGGAAAGCAAGGGAAATGGGGCGAAACGGTGCCAGCCAAGGCCAATTCCCGCTGGTCCCGCCTGCGCGCGCCATTCGTTCAGCCGAGAGGGTTTCAATTGCTCAACAAACCTCTATCAATCCAAATCGAGCTAGCTAATTCAAGGGTCACAAATGCTGTTTGACGACGTTGTGCTGGGCCGCCGCAGTATCCGCGGCTACAAGCCTGATCCGGTTCCCAAGGCGCTGATCGAGGAAATCATTGGCATCGCGATGCGTGCGCCATCCTCGATGAATACCCAGCCGTGGAATTTCTACGTTATCACTGGCGAGCCGCTGAACCGGATCCGCGCCGGTAATACCGAACGGATGGTGGCGGGGGTGCCGCAATCGCGCGAGTTTCGCACCGGACAGGCCTTTGCCGGCCCCCATCGTGACCGGCAGGTTGGCGTCGCCAAGCAATTGTTCTCTGCGATGGGGATTGAGCGCGATGACAAGGAAATGCGGCAGGACTGGGTGCTGCGCGGCTTCCGCCAATTCGACGCGCCGGTCTGCGTGATTGTGACCTATGACCGCGTGCTGGACGGCAGCGACGATACGCCGTTCGATTGCGGCGCGGTGGCCACCGCGCTGGTCAACGCCGCCTGGTCTCGCGGGCTGGGCGCCGTGATCAACAGCCAGGGGATCATGCAATCACCGGTGGTGCGCGAGCATGCTGGAATAGCCAACGATCAGATCATCATGAAAAGTATCGCGCTGGGCTGGCCGGACGAAAGCTTCCCCGCCAACGCGGTGGTGTCTGAGCGCAAGTCGGTTGATGAGACTGCGGTGTTCGTGGGCTTTGAGGATTAGGGTCAGCCCCTGCGCGAACTGACCAAGCGGATTGCTTCGGCAATCGCTTCGGCGCGGTTCAGCGCTGATGTATCCAGCAGCATGGCATCTTCGGCGGGGCGCAGCGGGGCGTCCTTGCGGGTGCTGTCGCGCCGGTCGCGCAGTTCAAGATCGGCGGCGATCTCGGCGAGGGCAACTTTGCGCCCGGCCGCTTGCATTTCTGCAAAGCGCCGCTGGGCCCGTGCCGCAACGCTGGCGGTGACGAACAGCTTGGCCGCTGCCTCAGGCGCGATCACTGTGCCGATATCACGCCCATCAAGCACCGCGCCGCCCGGCTGCATGGCAAAGCCGCGCTGGCGTTCATAAAGGGCTTGACGCACCACAGCATGCACCGAAACGCGGCTGGCGTAGCCGCCGGTAACTTCGGAGCGCAGTTCGGCATCATCCAGCAAGCTATCGGAAAAGTCGCAGGCGGCAAACGCATCGCCCGGATTGTCAGGATCGCCGCCGTTCAGCGCGACCTGCCGTCCAACCGCCCGGTACAGCAGCCCGGTATCAAGATGCGGCAAGCCGAAATGCGCGGCGAGGGCCTTGGCAATCGTGCCCTTGCCCGAGGCGGTGGGGCCATCGACGGCGATGATCATAAATCGCTCTTCCGCAGGCGGGCTCGTATTGCTCCGATCAGTCCGGCCAGCGCGATTATGGCCCAGGCCACCTCGAGCACAAAGGCTGCGAGATTGAAATTCACACTGAGTGATGTCAGCAGCAACACCGTGCCGAGCAGGTTTGCGGCATTGAACCACAGCTTGTTCAAGCTTTCGGCCATATTGGCATAGGCGAAGGCGGCAATGAACAATGCGCTGCCGATAAGGCCAATCACATCGGCGACACCACTGGTCATCCCGCTAACCCGTCCAGCAACGCTTCGAACATCGGAAAGCTGGTCGCGATCGGGGTTGTGTCGTCCACTTCCACGCCGTCGCTGCTGGCCAGCCCAGCCACCGCCATGCTCATTGCGATGCGGTGGTCGAGGTGGGTTTTGATGCGAGCATTGGCGCTGCCGCGAAGCGGTTCGCCGCCGGTGCCCTCGATGATCAGGCCGTCCGCAGTCTCCTCCACCCTTGCACCGATGGCGGCGAGCGCGGCGGCCATGACGGAGATGCGGTCGCTTTCCTTGACGCGCAGCTCATCGAGGCCGGTGGTGACGGTGCGTCCCTTGGCCAGTGCCGCCGCAACAAACAGCACCGGGAATTCATCGACCATGCTTGGCACGACGGCTGGATCGACTGCGATCCCGGTCAGCGCAGAATGGCGGACGTGCAGATCGGCGACCGGCTCACCGCCGACTTTGCGTTGGTTTAGCGCCTCGATCTGCCCGCCCATGGCGCGCAGCACGGCATACAGTCCAGTGCGAGTGGCGTTCATCCCAACGTTATCGATCATGATGTCGGAGCCAGGCACAAGCAACCCCGCGACCATGAAAAAGGCAGCGGACGAGGGATCGCCGGGCACTTCGATGGTTTGCGGTTTGAGTTCGGCCTCACCCCGGATGCGGATCGTGCGGACGCCCTCTGCATCGGTCTCCACTGTCAGCTCCGCGCCAAAGCCCGCCAGCATCCGCTCGGAATGATCGCGGGTCGGCACCGGCTCGATCACCGTGGTGATGCCGGGCGTGTTGAGACCGGCGAGCAGGATCGCACTTTTGACCTGCGCCGAGGCGACCGGCAGCCGATAAGTGATCGGCACCGCGGGGGAAGCGCCGCGCAGCATCAACGGTAGTGTCTGTCCCGGCGAGGCGGTGAAATCCGCGCCCATCTGGCTCAGCGGATCGATCACCCGGCCCATCGGGCGCTTCGACAGGCTGGCATCGCCGATGAAGCTGGCGGTGATCCCATGGCTCGCGACCAGGCCCATCAGCAGGCGGGTAGAAGTGCCGCTGTTGCCCATATCGAGCGCAGCTTCTGGTTGGAGCAATCCGCCGACGCCGACGCCGTGGACGCGCCACTCACCCTCGCCGGTGCGTTCGATGACTGCCCCCATGCTCCGCATCGCTGCGGCCGTGGCCAGCACGTCCTCGCCCTCGAGCAAGCCGGAGATATGGCTTGTCCCCACTGCCAGCGCCGAAAGCATCAGCGCGCGGTGGCTGATCGACTTGTCGCCCGGCACGCGGATCGTGCCGCGCAGTGGACCAGCGGGCATGAAACGGCGAGGGCGGGTTGCGGCAGGATCGGCAGCGGTCACAGGTCAGCTTTCGCATCTGGCGGAGTAAGTGGAGCATCTGACGGGGCAGGTGGCGCGGCGGCTTTTGACAGCGCGCGCGGGCTATGGCAAGGCGCGCCCTCGCTTGATTCTGGCTTATGCCATCACCATCAACGCAACAGGTCAACGCAACAGGTTTTTCGGCTTGCCGCCTTGGCGGAGGGCCAGAGTGAGGAATTTTCATGGTCAAGGCTGAATGGGGCGCCAAGCAAGGCTGCCCGAAATGCGGCACTCGGTTTTACGATCTGGGCAAGGATGACCCGGTAACCTGCATAGAATGTGGCTATGCTTGGGTTCCCGAACCCGTGCTCAAGTCAAAGCAGCCGATTCCTTATGAGGAGGTCCAGAAAGAAAAGGTGGAGGCCGTCGAGGATGGCGATCTGGCCGAGGAAGATCTGGAAATCGACGAGGATAGCGATTCGCCCGACAACGATGTCGATCTGGGCGGTGACGAAGATCTTGGCGTTCCCGGCGTTGAAGGCAATGACGACGAGCACTAGGTGAATCTGCCCTTGCATTGACAGGAGCGCGCCACTAGAGCGCGGCGTCCTGATTGCAAGGTCAGGGCTGATGGCCTTTCGGGGCGTTGGCGATGAATGGAATGGGGCCTTAGCTCAGCTGGGAGAGCGCCTGCATGGCATGCAGGAGGTCAGCGGTTCGATCCCGCTAGGCTCCACCACCATTCAAGAGTAATGAGTTTTTGCAGCAGGCTGGTCGGCGAGGTTTCGCCCACCGGCTTTTTTCGCGTATTGGAGTGTTTTGGCCCATGTTTGACAGTCTGTCAGATCGTCTTGGCGGCGTTTTCGACAAGCTGCGTGGGCGCGGTGCGCTCAGGGAACAAGACGTTCTCGATGCCATGCGCGAAGTCCGAATCGCCCTGCTCGAAGCTGATGTAGCGCTGCCGGTTGTCCGCCGCTTCATCGATGATGTTACCGAAAAAGCGATTGGCCAGTCGGTTCTGAAGTCGGTCACGCCGGGTCAGCAGGTCGTCAAGATCGTCAATGATGCGCTGGTCGAGATGCTGGGCGGTGAACAGACCGCCGAGCTTGATCTGGAGGCTCTGCCGCCGGTCGTGATCATGATGGTCGGCTTGCAGGGTTCGGGCAAGACCACCACCACCGCCAAGCTGGCCAAGCTGCTCAAGGAAAAGCATGGCAAGAAGGTGCTGATGGCGTCGCTCGACGTCAATCGCCCGGCCGCGCAGCAACAGCTGGCGGTGCTGGGCGAGCAGATTGGCGCTGCCACCCTGCCAATCATCGCGGGCCAGGCCCCGGTCGACATCGCGACCCGTGCGCTGCAATCGGCGAGGCTCCAGGTGGTCGATGTGCTGCTGCTCGATACCGCTGGCCGCCTCCACGTTGATAGCCAGCTGATGGACGAGATGAAGGCAGTCGCCGCAATCTCGGTGCCCAAGGAAGTGCTGCTGGTCGTCGATGCGCTGACCGGGCAGGATGCGGTGAACGTTGCGCAAAGCTTTGCGGGCCAGGTTGATCTGACCGGCGTGATCCTCACCCGGATGGACGGCGATGCCCGCGGCGGTGCGGCGCTGTCGATGCGGGCGGTGACTGGCAAGCCGATCAAATTTGCCGGGACCGGCGAAAAGATCGATGCGATCGAGCCGTTTCACCCAGTGCGGGTTGCCGGCCGCATCCTCGGCATGGGCGATGTCGTCTCGATCGTCGAAAAGGCCGCCGCCAGCATCGCCGAGGCTGATGCCGAGAAGATGGCCGCGCGGATGGCCAAGGGTCAGTTCGATCTGAACGATCTGCGGATGCAACTTGGCCAGATGCAGAAAATGGGCGGCCTCGGCGCGCTGGCGGGCATGATGCCGGGGATGAAGAAGGCCAAGGCGGCCCTAAACCAATCGGGGGCGCAAGGCGGCATGGACGACAAAGTGCTGATCCGCATGGACGCGATCATCGGATCGATGACCCCCAAGGAGCGTGCCCGTCCCGAATTGCTCAACGCCAAGCGCAAGATCCGTGTCGCCAAAGGCTCGGGCATGCAGGTCCAGGACGTCAACAAGCTGCTCAAGATGCACCAGGAAATGGAGCGCGCGATGAAGCAGATCAAGAAGATGGGCGGCCTCGCGGGCCTCGGCAAGCTGTTCGGCGGCGGCGGCATGCCGGGCATGGGGGGCGGCGCTGGAGGCGGGTTTCCTGGCCTTGGCGGCGGAATGGGCGGCGGCCCCGACCTCTCAAAGTTTCTCAAGAAATAACAATTAACTAATTTAGAAGAAAGGTAATTTCATGTCAGTAGCTATCCGGCTTTCACGCGGCGGTTCCAAGAAGCGGCCCTATTACAAGGTCGTCGTCTCCAACAGCCGCGCCCCGCGCGATGGCAAGTATCTGGAGCAGGTCGGCACCTACAACCCGCTGCTCGCCAAGGATGATGAAAAGCGCGTTGCGCTGATCGAAGATCGCGTCCGCTATTGGCTGGGCGTTGGCGCGCAGCCGACCGATCGGGTTGCTCGCATGCTCGACAAGGCCGGGATCAAGGAACGTGCCGCGACCAACAACCCGAACAAGGCCGAACCCGGCAAGAAGGCCATGGAACGCGTTGAAGACAAGGCCAAGAAGGCCGTTGATGCCGCAGAAGCTGCCGCCGCCGCCGCCGCTCCGGTGGTTGAAGAAGTGGTCGAAGAAGTAGTTGCTGAGGAAGCTGCGGTTGAAGTTGCTGCCGAAGTTGCTGCCGAAGAAGCTGCTCCCGAAGCCGCCGCTGAAGAGGCACCTGCCGCTGAAGCCGCAGCCGAGGAAGCTCCGGCTGCCGAAGTTGCCGAGGAAGCTGCTCCCGAAGCCGCTGCTGAAGAGGCACCTGCCGCTGAAGCCGTAGCCGAGGAAGCTCCGGCTGCCGAAGTTGCGGCTGAAGATCAGGCTGAAGGCTAAGCCTTGGCTCAGGACTCCCCCGTTACGCTGGCGGCCATCAGCGGTGCGCATGGCATAACGGGGGAGGTCCGCCTCAAGCTGTTCGGCGAAGGCGTGACGGCGCTGAAGCGCTACCCCACCTTCAATGACGGCAAACTCACGCTCGAAAAACTGCGCGACGATACCAAAGGCGGCGCGATTGCCCGCTTTGCCGAAGTAAATGATCGGACCGCCGCGGAAGCCTTGCGCGGCACCGTGCTGGCCGTGCCGCGCTCCACCCTCCCGCCGCTGACTGAGGGTGAGTATTATTACGCCGATCTGATCGGCCTGCCTGCTGTTTCCACCACGGGCGAGGATCTGGGCCATTGCATTGCCGTCGACAATTACGGCGCGGGCGACATCCTCGAGATCGAACGCCCCGACAAGAAGCGCTTCATGGTCCCGATGAAAGCTGAGGTCGTACCCGAATGGGGCGAGCGGCTGGTGATCGAGGCGGCATTTGCTGCCGATTAAGGCTCAATCAGCTTTTCCAGCTCCTCCCCGAACCGCTCCAGTTCAAAATTCTGCGGATCGTCATGGGTGCCGGGAATCCCGGCATCCACAGTATTGTGCTGCGCCGGAATCAGCCATTTCCCGGCCCGTGCGCTGGCATAGATGTATAGCGCAGCGAGCATCTTGTACTGCGCCTCCGAAAAGCCCGGCTCCGGCCCATAGGTGTTGTCGAGCGAGTTTGTGCCGGGCATGAACCGCCGGGGCTGGACCGTCTCGATATGGACGAACCGCCCCCGCGCGGCGGGGCCGATCAGGTAAGATTCCAGCTTGGTCGCGCGCCACGGCTCGACAAAATCATGGCCCGCCCAGATCTGTCCGACCCGATTGAGGAAGATATGCGCCACCGGGTGGTCGACGATATAGGGTTCGAAACTGTTGACCAGCAGATCGTTCTCGAGCCGCTTTGGAAATTTCTCGTCGCCCAAAAACGGTGTGCTTGTGTCATGGATCACGAAATAGCTGAGCGGCAATCCCGCCTCGGTTTGTGAAACCGGATCGCGGGCGTGTTCTATGGCAAAGCGGCGATAAGGCTCCGGAAAAGCTGCCAGCGCGGTCTCCAGTATCGCGGGCGAGGGCGCGCCGCCTTGTGTCATCAGGCGGGTAATCACAGCGGGCAGCGCCTGCGGCTGCCGCATGCCACCCTGCTCGACCTTACGGAGCAGGCAAGTCGCTTGTTCAAGCGGCGTGCCCGCGAAAGCCAGCGTATCACGATCAAACCGGCACTCGCCGATATCCTCGGCGTGAAGGGGGGAGGCGAGGGCCAGAACGGCTAAGGCGGCGAACCGGTGCCAGATGGAATGAAGATTGGTCATAGTGGTTTGACCCATAGCGGCAAATCGTGTAGATACGTAATGTATATACGGAGAATTCTATGAGCCGCGAATGGAAAACCAAGACTTTCAAGTCAGGCAATTCGCTGGCGCTTCGTCTGCCCAAGGCGATGGGCTTCGCCGAAGGCGACGAGGTTGTGATTGTCCCGCATTCTGACGGCACATACAGCTTCTGGAAAGAGAGCGACGGGCTGAAGGTTCTGATGAGTCTTTATGGCAGCATGTCGCAGGGCTTTATGAAGGACGGTAGAGGCGACATTGAACAAGACGATCGATCCTGGGACCGCGGTCCGGTAAGCTCCGCAGCCTGATGTATTTGCTTGATACTAACATTTGCATCGATTTCGTCGATGGTCGCAGCGATGTGGCCAAGCGGCGTGTCGAAGCTGGCTTTCGCAGCGGTTTGGGCATTTCTTCGATTACCGCCGGTGAATTGTTGGTTGGTGCCCGCGAATCCTCCGATCCGGTTGAGGATGCCCGGCGCATCGAACGGTTCATCGAAGTCGTGCGCTGCCATGATTTTGATGAAGCAGCAGCCCGGTCATATGCTCTTATCGCAAAGCAAATTGGCGTTCGCCGAAAGAGCTTCGACCGGCTCATCGCTGCCCATGCGCTGGCTCTGGGATATGTTCTGGTGACGAGCAATGTGAAGCACTTCGCCGATGTGCCGGGGCTCAAGGTTGAGAACTGGACAGTTTGAATGACCTTCGCCGCCACAATCCTCACCCTCTACCCTGATATGTTCCCAGGGCCGCTGGGCGTGTCGCTCGCGGCGCGCGCTCGTTCGGAGGGCAAGTGGGCGCTTGATTGCGTTCAGATCCGCGATTTTGCGATCGGCAAACACAAGGCGGTGGATGATACGCCGGCGGGTGGTGGGGCGGGGATGGTGCTGCGGGCCGATGTGCTGGGCGCTTGCATCGATCATGCAACGGCATTGCATCCCGCTTGCCCGGTGCTGGCGATGACTCCGCGCGGAAAACCGCTCACCCAGGCCCGGGTTCGCGCGCTGGCAGCCGGTCCGGGTGTGACAATTCTGTGCGGACGTTTCGAGGGTTTTGACGAGCGGATTTTCGCCGGCCGCGAGATCGAGGAAGTCTCGATCGGCGACATCGTCCTGTCAGGCGGAGAGCCTGCCGCGCTGATGCTGCTTGATGCTTGCATTCGGCTGCTCCCCGGCGTAATGGGCGCGGCTTCCAGTGGGGCTGAGGAGTCGTTCGAGAACGGCTTGTTGGAATATCCCCACTATACCCGGCCCATCGAATGGGAAGGGCGCGAGATCCCGCAAGTGCTGCGATCGGGGGATCATGCGAAAATCGCTGCCTGGCGGAAGCAACAGGCGGAGGATGACACACGGTTACGCAGGCCGGATCTTTGGGAGCGTCATTCAGGCGCTCGGGTCCAGTCTGCCTCTGGCGCGCGGCGTGAAAAAAGGGACAAGGGTTCATGAACCTGATCCAGACGCTCGAGGCGGAAGCCATCGAGGAATTCAAGGCGAAGAAGCAGATCCCCGATTTCCGGGCTGGTGACACGTTGCGCGTTGGCGTGCGGGTGGTTGAAGGTGAGCGGACCCGTGTGCAGGCCTATGAAGGCGTCTGCATCGCGCGTTCGAACCGCGGCCTCGGCTCGAACTTCACCGTTCGCAAGATGAGCTTTGGCGAAGGCGTGGAGCGGGTATTCCCGCTCTATTCGCCCAACATCGACAACATCACCGTGGTCCGCCGCGGTGTGGTGCGCCGGGCCAAGCTCTACTACCTGCGTGGCCGCACCGGCAAACGCGCGCGTATTGCTGAACGCAAAACTATTCGGACCGCCGGTACGGCTGCCACGGAATGAGAGGAGGCTGATCGCGAACAGATCATCTGACAAACAGACCGAGACGGCCGGCTTCCCACACAGGAAGACCGGCCGTTTCCTTATGCGCAAGGATTGAATTGATGGGTTACCGGGTTGTAGTTGTGGGCGCGACAGGAAATGTGGGCCGCGAGATGCTCAACATTCTGGCTGAGCGCGAGTTTCCGTGTGACGAGATCGCCGCAGTCGCCAGCGGGCGCTCGACCGGGATCGAGATCGAATATGGCGACACCGGGCGGATGCTCAAATGCAAGAATCTCGAGCATTTCGATTTCGCCGGCTGGGATATCGCGCTGTTTGCTGCCGGTTCCGGCCCGGCCAGGGAGTATGCCCCCAAGGCGGCCGCTGCAGGCTGCGTGGTGATCGACAATTCGTCGCTCTACCGGATGGACCCGGACGTGCCGCTGATCGTGCCCGAGGTGAACCCCGATGCGATTGATGGCTATTCCAGGCGCAACATCATCGCCAATCCCAATTGCTCAACTGCACAGCTGGTGGTCGCGCTGAAGCCGCTCCACGATGCCGCCAAGATCAAACGGGTCGTCGTGTCAACCTATCAGTCGGTTTCAGGCGCGGGCAAGGACGGGATGGACGAGCTGTTCGAGCAGACCCGCAGCGTATTCATGCCGGCCGGCGAAATGCGCGATCCGATCAAGTTCCCCGCGCGGATCGCTTTCAACGTGATCCCGCATATCGATGTCTTTCTTGATGATGGCTTCACCAAGGAAGAGTGGAAGATGGTGGTCGAGACCAAGAAGATCCTCGATCCCAAAATCAAGGTCGTGGCAACTTGCGTGCGGGTGCCGGTGTTCGTCGGCCATTCCGAAGCGGTCAGCATCGAGTTCGAGAATGAAATCTCGGCCAAGGAAGCCCAGGACATCCTGCGCGAGGCGTCCGGCGTCGTGCTGATCGACAAGCGCGAGGACGGCGGATACACCACCCCGGTTGAAGCCGCTGGCAGCGACGCCACCTATGTCAGCCGGGTGCGCGAGGATCCGACGGTCGACAATGGCTTGGTGCTGTGGTGCGTTTCGGACAACCTCCGCAAGGGTGCGGCGCTCAACGCGGTGCAGATCGCGGAATTGCTCGGGCGGCGGCATCTGAAGAAGGGGTGATGGATACCAGCTTCACCGCAGGCTTTGACGGAACCCGTCTCGCCGTCCATCGGATGGGTGCGGGACGGCCTCTGGTGCTGCTCCATGGTCTGTTCTCCAGCGCGGCGATGAACTGGATCAAATACGGCCACGCCGCCGTGCTGGCCGAGGCGGGGTTTGAGGTGATCATGCCCGATCTGCGCGCGCATGGGGCAAGCGCGGCACCGCATAACCCGGCGGCCTATCCGCCCGATGTGCTGGCGCTGGATCTGGCGGCGCTGGTCGATGCGCTGGGGTTGACCGATTATGATCTGGGCGGTTTTTCGCTCGGCGCGCGGACTGCGGTGCGCGGGGTAATCGGCGGGCTGAGGCCTGCCCGGTTGATATTGGGCGGGATGGGGCTGGACGGCCTTGCTGGATGGGGCAGGCGGAGCGCTTTCTTCACCGGCGCGATTGACCGTTTTGACGTGGTCAAGCCGGGGGACAAAGACTATTTCGCGGTGCAATTCATGAAATCAACCAAGGTTGACCGGGTTGCGGCGCGGCTGCTGCTGGGCAGCAATCTGGATACCGCGCCCGAGGCGCTGGCCGCGCTAACCATGCCCACCATGGTTGTGTGCGGGGAACAGGATCAGGACAATGGCTCAGCTGAAAAGCTGGCAGATGTCCTCGCCAATGCGACGCTAACGATTATCCCCGGCACGCATATGAGTTCGGTGACATTCCCTGATCTGGGCGTCGCGATACGCGATTTTCTGATCATCACGTCGTCCCGGACTTGATCCGGGACCACTGGCCTCATCGATCCGACCTCGCGTCGATGAGGCCAGCGGTCCCCGGTCAAGCCGGGGATGACGGTTCATCTAAACGGCGGTTCGTTGAACGCCCTAAGCTTGCGGCTGTGCAGCTTTGCGCCCTCGGCCCGCAGCAATTCGCAGGCGGTGGTGCCGATCGCAAGGTGGGCGGCAATCGCTTCTTCGTAAAAGCGGTTGGCCTGCCCCGGCAGTTTGATTTCGCCGTGCAGCGGCTTGTCCGAGACGCACAGAAGCGTGCCATAGGGCACCCGGAACCGGTAGCCCTGGGCGGCGATAGTCGCGCTTTCCATATCGATCCCGACCGCGCGGCTAAGGCTTAAGCGCCGGGCCGAGCTGGTATAGCGCAGCTCCCAATTGCGATCGTCGGTGGTGACAACCGTGCCGGTCCGCATCCGCTTCTTAAGGTCAGCGCCGCCTTCGCCGCTGACCATTTCCGCAGCCTTGGCCAGAGCCACCTGAACCTCGGCAATCGCCGGGATCGGAATCTCGGGCGGCAGGACCGGATCGAGCACATGATCGTCACGCAAATAAGCGTGGGCCAGCACATAATCGCCGATTTTCTGTGTATCGCGCAGGCCCCCGCAATGGCCAATCATCAGCCATGCCTCGGGCCGCAATACCGCCAGATGGTCGCAAATCGTCTTGGCGTTTGACGGGCCGACCCCGATGTTGACCAGCGTTATGCCTGATTTGTCTGGCCGAACCAGGTGATAGGCGGGCATCTGATGGCGCCGCCAGGCGGTGTCAGACAGCAACTCGCGCGCGTCTGGCACCGGCTTTTCCAGATAAAGCCCGCCCGCGCCGGCCAGCGCAGTAAACCCTTCCGTGCCCAGCTGTTGCCCCGCCCAGCCAACGAATTCATCGACATAGCGGTGATAGTTGGTGAACAATATATAGCGCTGGAAATGTTCGATCCCGGTGCCGGTGTAGTGGGCCAGACGAGCAAGGCTGAAATCGGTGCGCAGCCCATCGAACAAGGCAAGCGGGATCGCCTCGTCCGGGCCGCCCAGATTGATCCCGTCGGCCAGCTCATCGCCAATCGCGGCCAGCTCGGTCGAGGGGAAATGCCGGGCCAGATCCTGCGGGTTAAGCGCACCCAGGCCCGAGCTGGCGTCGATCACATAGGGGAACGGGATTTCCTGGGCGGAATGCGCAACCTCGACCGTGATGTCATAGTCATCGGCGAGGAGTGAGAGCTGCTCGGTCAGATAGTCGGCAAACAGCGCGGGGCGGGTAATCGTGGTGGCGTAGGTGCCGGTGTGCGACAACCGGCCAAAGGCGCGGGCCAGATCGGGTCGCGTCTCACGGCCGGCATAATGCAGCCGGAGTTCGGGGTAACACCAGGCGCGGGCAACGCGGCGGTCTGCGGGAGGAAGAGTGCCGTCATTGGCAAATGCCGCGATGTCAGCCTGGAGAGTGGCAACGGCGGTTTCGTAGACGCGGACCAATTCCGCGATGATCGTCTCTGTTTCATGCATTGCGCACCATTAGCGCGCGGCGCTCAAACATTCAAATAGCACAACGAAAAGGGGAGTGCCGAACCGGCCCCCCCCCTCAATTCGTCAACCTGGTGAAGTCAATCAGGCTTCGGGTTCGCCCTCGGCCTGCTCTTCGAGCATATCGGCCGGGATTCCGCCGGGTTCAGCGTTCGGATCGTAGGCTTCGGTAAAGCCCGAAGCGTCGCTGTCGAACATCGCCGCCATCACGTCGACGCCCTGCGATTGCAGCGCGGCTTCGTCAGGCGAACGGGCAACATTGACCTTCACGTTCACGGCAACCTCAGGATGCAGTGAAACGCGCACGTCGAACACGCCGATAGTCTTGATCGGCTGCTCTAGCACAACCATCGATTTGGTCAGCTTGGCGCCATCGGTGTTAAGCGCTTCAACGATGTCACGCACCGAAACCGAACCGTACAGCTGGCCCGAGTTCGACGACGCACGGATCAGGACGATCTGCATTCCTTCGACAGTGGCGGCATGCGTTTCGGCATCCGAACGGCGTGAAGCATTGTCGGATACGATGCGGGCGCGGTTGGCTTCGAAGACCTTGCGGTTGGCTTCGTTGGAGCGCAGCGCTTTCTTGTTCGGCAGCAGGTAATTGCGCGCATAACCGTCTTTGACGGTGACGACGTCGCCGATGGTGCCGAGTTTCTCGATCCGTTCGAGGAGGATGATTTGCATGGGCCTGGCCCTCCTTACTTGACGAGGTACGGCAAGAGGCCGACCTGACGTGCGCGCTTGATCGCCTGGCCCAGCTCACGCTGCTTTTTTGCAGAAACGGCGGTGATCCGGCTTGGCACGATCTTGCCACGCTCGGACATGAAGCCCTGCAGCAGACGCACATCCTTATAGTCGATCGCAGGAGCATTCTTACCCGAGAAGGGGCACGACTTGCGGCGGCGGAAAAATGGACGAGCCATGATCAATACTCCTCGCGGTCGCGGCGACGGGGACGTTCGCGATCGGTCTTGCGCAGCATGACCGACGGACCTTCTTCATGCTCCTCCACACGGATCGTCATGAACCGGATCACGTCTTCGTTGATCGAGGTCTGGCGTTCCAGCTCGGCTACGACGCCGGTGGGGGCATCGATGTTGAGCAACACGAAATGGGCCTTGCGGTTGCGGGCGATCTTGTAGGCGAGACTCTTGAGGCCCCATGACTCGGTCTTGGTGACCTTGCCCTTGCCTGCTTGCACAATCTCGGTAGCGCTGGCGGCCAGCACATCAACCTGCGCTTGGCTCAGATCCTGGCGGGCCAGGAAGACATGCTCATAGAGCGGCATGTAATGCCTTTCACTTCGTAACCGATCGCTGGCTGATCCGCACAATTGCGGGGCCCCTCCGGCTTTCTTGGATTTCCGGCGGACCGGAGAAGAGGGGCGCATAGCGAATTTGTGGCGAAATGCAAGCGCGGTCGGCGTGTCACACGCTGGTAACGGAGCGCCGCTATTGAAACGCAGGAATTGCAATCCGGTGCAATGCTGGTCAAGGCGAAACCCAATGGCAGCCATCTCGATCACTATTAGACAGACTGAACCGCTGGCCCTGCTGCGGTTTGCGATTCGCGCCACCGTTATTGTCGTGCCGCTGGCAGTGCTGGTGCCACTTCATCTGATTTGGCATTGGCTAAGGCAGCCTTCGCCCTGGGCCATGCTGTTCCTGCGGATCGCGGCACGGGTGCTGGGAGTAAGGGTTAAAGTACACGGCAAATCGCTACGCAAGGATGTGTTCTTTGTCGCCAATCATGTCTCGTGGATCGACATTCCGATCCTTGCCGGGATCAATGGCACCGCGTTTGTTGCGCAGGATGGCGTCCGCAGCTGGCCGATCATCGGTTGGCTGGCGAGCCTGAACCGCACGGTCTTCATTTCGCGCACCGACCGGCAGAATGTCGGCGATCAAGTGGCGCAGCTGCGTGCCGCTATTGCCGAGAACTGGTCGGTCACCCTGTTCCCGGAAGGAACTACGTCAGATGGGCAGGGCTTGCTGCCGTTCAAGCCGGCGCTGTTCGAAACTTTGGTCCCGCCGCCCAGGCCGATGCTGATCCAGCCGGTGCTGCTCGATTTCGGGGACGTCGGCCTTGAGGTAGGCTGGCTGGGCGAGGAAACCGGTTGGGAAAGCGCGTGGAAAGCCTTCACCCGCAAGGGCAGCTACAAGGTCCACGTCCGTTTCCTCGATCCGTTCGATCCGGCCTTGTGCAAAGACCGCAAGGAAATTAGTGGTTTAGCCCGCAGCCGGATTCTCACCGCGTTGAACGACGCGCAGGCTTGATCAATCTATTCGGTCCAACAGTGCCTTGGCGAATTCTGAGAGCGTATCATCACGCGCGCCCATGATCACGATCCGGTCACCGGGTCGGGCGATCTTTATAATCTGCGCGCCGCAATCCTTGCGTGCGGGAATATATGCAGCGCTGCCGCCTGCCGCTGCGATCAGCCCGACGATCCGTTCGCTACCCTGGCTGCGATCAACTGTGCCGCCGAAGTAGACCGGATCGCATAGGATGGTGAGGTCTTCAGGGCCCAATTTCGCTGCAAAAACCTCTGCCAGTTCGGCGCCCATCTGGCGCAGCGGGCCATAACCGTGAGGCTGGAAGAAGGCGATCACCCTTCCGGGATGGGCTTTGAGCGTATCGAGCGTGGCGGAAACCTTGTCCGGATTATGGCCGAAATCGTCGATCACGGTGATACCCGAAGCACTGGTGCCGACAATGTCGAACCGCCGGGCCAAGCCCTTGAACGAAGCGAGGGCGGCGACAGCTTCACCCACCGGCACCCCAGCCGCATTGGCCCCGGCAATCGCCGCCAGCGCATTGGCCAGATTGTGGCGGCCAGGAACCTTGAGGATGAGGGCGTAGGTGGTGCCGTCGCGGTGGTCGAGGATCGTGGCGGTTAGCGAGGTTGGCGCTTCATTGATGCTGCCGGGAGCAACCCCGATCATCGCCTGCTCGCTGGCGATCCCGAAGCTCACCAGCGCACGGGCGGACGGGCCGAGCGCCGCCGTTTCAGCGTCATCGAGATTGATCGCCGCCACTTCTGCTGCGCCGAGAAAATCACCAAACAATGTGCGCAATTCCTCGAGGCTCTTGTGATCAAGGCTGACATTGCCGAGCACCGCGACCTTAGGCCGGTAAAGCGCGATCGAACCGTCGCTTTCATCGACTTCCGACACGAACACAGCGCCCTTGCCAACCAGCGCCGAGGCAAACGGTGCGTCGGCGGCCACGAAGTTTTTCATCACCGCACCGTTCATGATCGTCGGATCGCGCCCGGTGACAGTCATGATCCAGCCGAGCATCCCGGTGACGGTGCTCTTGCCGCTGGTTCCGCCGATGGCGATACCGGCGGGGGCGGCATTGAACAGCGCCGCGAGCAGCTCTGCCCGGCCCATCCGGGGGCAGCCCAGCTGCTTGGCGCGGATCATTTCCGGCACCGTGTCCTCAACCGCGGACGAGGCAACCAGCGTTTGCGCCGCGCTGGAAATCCCGCTGCCGTCTTGCGGGAATAGCTCAAATCCAAGGCTTTCCAGCCAGGCGAACTTCTCGGGTGTGCGCCCCTGATCGCGGCTCCGGTCAGACCCGGCGATCTTTGCGCCGGCCCCGTGCAGGATCAGCGCCAGCGGCAGCATCCCCGATCCGCCGATGCCGCAAAAGAACCAGGGGTGCGAAGTGAGGGTGTCTGGCGAAGTCATTCCGTCGCGGTAAAAGCCTGGCGCGCATATGACAACCACGTCGTCCCGGGCTTGGCCCGGAACCGCTGGCCTCGTCGATGCCTGGGTGGAATGATGAGGCCAGCGATCCCGGCTTTCACCGGGATGACGAATGTGGTTATGAGTGGCATATGACCCGCATCGCGATATGTGCCCCGTCCACTCCGTTCGGCCTCGAGGATGCGCAGCGTGTCTCTGCGCTGGCGGCAGCCGAGTTTCCTCGGCACGAGCTGCACTTTCATCCGCAATGCTTCGAAGTCGATGGCCATTTTGCCGGACCGGATGCGCTGCGCCTGGCCGCGTTCCTCGAATGCGCCAATGATCCGGGGTTTGACGCGGTGTGGTTTGCGCGCGGCGGCTATGGGGCGAACCGGATTGCGGAAACTGCAATCGCCCGACTTGGCTCAGCGGCGCGGGACAAGCGGTTTCTGGGCTATTCGGATAGCGGCACGTTGCTCGGCGGGCTCTATCGCGAGAAAATCGGCCATCCGATCCATGCCCCGATGCCGGCCGATATTCGCCGGGAGAACGGCGAGGAGGCGGTGCGGCGCACGCTCGATTTCCTGACTGGCAATTCGCACGGACTGGAGCCATCGCTGGACCAGCATCCGACCGTGGCTTTCAACTTGATGACGCTGGCCATGCTGTGCGGCACATCGCTGATGCCGGGGCTGGCGGGCCATGTCGTGATGGTGGAAGAAGTGGCCGAATATCTTTATGCGGTGGACCGGTTGTTTTTCCATGTGACCGCACATCTTGGTGGGATCGCGGGGCTCAGGCTGGGTAGGGTCAGCGAAGTCCCGGCGAATGACCGGGCGTTCGGCGCAGAACCCGAACAGATCGCCCGCTATTGGTGCGATCGCCACGCCATTCGTTTTCTGGGCGAGGCCGACATTGGCCACGACGCTGCCAACAAGATCGTGCCATTCGGGCTTGCAGGGCGCGGTTCTGACAAATAACCGCTCGCACCAGAGGAGAATTTCATGCGTGCATTCGTGTTTCCAGGCCAGGGTAGCCAGAAAGTCGGGATGGGGGTCGAACTGGCTGCTGCAAGCGCTGCGGCCCGCGAGGTCTTCCAGGAAGTCGATGACGCACTCGGCCAAAAGCTGTTCGCGATGATGCGCGATGGGCCGGATGACCGATTGATGCTGACCGAGAATGCGCAAGCCGCAATCATGGCCAATTCGATAGCGGTGCTGCGCGTGCTGGAGCGTGAAGGCGGGATCAGTCTGGCCGAAAAGGGTGACTTTGTCGCCGGTCACAGCCTCGGCGAATATACCGCGCTATGTGCTGCCGGCGCATTCTCGCTGGCCGATACGGCGCGTTTGCTCAAGCTGCGCGGCCAGGCGATGCAGGCGGCGGTGCCGGTGGGCGTAGGTGCGATGTGCGCGCTGCTCGGCACGGATATCGGCAAGGCGCAAAAATTGGCTGACGCGGCGGCCGAAAAGGAAGTCTGCACCATCGCTAATGACAATGATCCGACTCAGGTCGTTTTATCGGGCCACACTGGCGCGATCGAGCGGGCGATTGCGCTGGTCAAGGAGTTCGAGATCAAGCGCGGCGTGTCGCTGCCGGTATCGGCACCGTTCCATTGCTCGCTGATGCAAGCTGCCGCCGATGCCATGGCCGAGGCTCTTGCCAAGACCCCGCCAAAGGCGCTCCGCCTGCCGCTTTATGCCAATGTCACCGCCGATGTGGTGACCGATCCCGCCGGAATCCAGGGCCTGCTGGTCGAACAGGTTTGCGGCCGGGTCCGCTGGCGCGAAAGTGTGATCGCGATGAAGGATGCCGGGGTCGATCAGTTTATCGAGCTGGGCGGTAAAGTGCTGAGCCCGATGATCGGGCGGACTGTGGCCGATGTGAATGTGACCAGCGTGGTAACGATGGCCGATATCGAAGCGCTGGCGAAGGAGTTGTGAGTTTTCACGCGGAGGCGCGGAGACGCGGAGAAGTAAAAAATGGAGATTGACTGCGTTAGCGCTGAAATCGTCGATGTTGCGATCAAAGTGCACCGTGAGCTTGGTCCCGGGCTTCTTGAATCCGTCTATGAAGCCGTCCTCGCGGCGAGTCTTGCAAGATCGGGCTTGAGGGCTGACCGGCAAAAGCCGGTCGATATTGTATTCGATGGCATGCAGTTCGCGGGAGCATTTCGCCTTGATATTCTGGTGGAAGATCGACTGATCGTCGAGATAAAATCCGTGGATCAGCTGAAGCCGGTGCACGGCAAGCAGTTGTTGACCTATCTGCGCTTGATGAAGCTGCCGGTTGGACTGCTGCTCAATTTTGGGCACGAGACGATGAAGGAAGGGATCCGACGGGTCGTGAATGATTACTCTTCCCCTTCCTCCGCGTCTCCGCGCCTCCGCGTGAAATCAGAATATGGAGAATAGCATGTTCGACCTGACTGGAATGACCGCCCTCGTCACTGGCGCTTCGGGGGGAATCGGCTCGGCGATTGCGCGCAGCCTGGCCGCACAGGGCGTGCGACTGGCGCTTTCGGGGTCCAACGCGTCCAAGCTCCGCGCCTTTCGGGACGAGCTGGATGAGCATTCGCCGCAGCATCACCAGAAGGTCGATCATGTTGCGATTACCTGTGATCTGTCGAATGCCGAGGATGTTGAAAAGCTGGTTCCCGCCGCAGTCGATACGATGGGAAAGCTCGATATTCTGGTCAACAACGCCGGAATTACACGCGATAATCTGGCTATGCGGATGAAGGACGAGGAATGGGATGCGGTGATCCGGATCAACCTCGAAGCCGCGTTCCGCCTGATGCGCGCTGCGTCCAAGCCGATGATGAAGGCGCGGTTCGGGCGGATCATCACCATCACCAGCGTCGTCGGCGCGACCGGCAATCCGGGGCAGGTCAACTACGCTGCGGCCAAGGGCGGGCTGGTTGCGATGTCGAAATCGCTTGGGCACGAGCTGGCTACGCGCGGGATCACCGTCAATTGCGTCGCCCCTGGCTTCATCCGCACGGCGATGACCGAGATTCTGCCCGATGCCCAGAAAGAGGCCCTCAACGCTCGGATTCCGATGGGCCGGATGGGCGAGGGTGAGGATATTGGCGCGGCGGTGGCCTATCTCGCCAGCCGCGAGGCGGGCTACATCACCGGCCAAACGCTGCATGTGAACGGCGGCATGGCGATGATGAGTTGAGATTCGTCGTCCCGGACTTGATCCGGGACCGCTGGCCTCATCGATGCAAACTCGCGCCAGACGGGCAGCGATCCCGGATCAAGTCCGGGATGACGCTTGGTAACCCCGCATTTATCCCCAGATTCGCGCTGTTTCAGCTGTTTGCGGCTTGCCGCTTGCGGTCTCCACGTTAAGGAAGAGGGTCCGAATTGACGGCGCGCTGCCGATTCCGGCGCTGCGTCTGTGGTTAGCACATGCCTTGGGGCACTTGAGGACGGGACACGAGACGACCATGAAGGCCACCATCGAACGTGCAACGCTGCTGCGCTGCCTGTCTCACGTCCAGTCGGTTGTGGAACGCCGCAACACGATCCCGATCCTCTCTAACGTGCTGATCGAGGCTGCGGCCGACGGCACCGTGCGGATCATGGCAACCGATCTTGATCTGCAAGTGGTTGAAACCATGAGCGCGGTCTCGGTTGAGGGGGCCGGCGCGATCACCGTTTCGGCGCATTTGCTGTTCGACATCGCTCGCAAGCTGCCAGACGGTAGCCAGGTGAGCCTCGAAACCGCCGACAACCGCATGACAGTGAAGGCCGGACGCAGCCGTTTCTCGCTGCCGACGCTGCCGCGCGATGATTTCCCGATGATCGTCGAAGGCGATCTGCCAACCAGTTTCGAGCTTGCGGCCTCAACCTTGGCCCAGCTGGTCGATCGCACCCGGTTTGCGATCTCGACCGAGGAAACGCGCTATTATCTCAACGGCATTTTCCTCCATGTGTCGGACGAGGATCAGCCGACGCTGAAGGCCGCCGCAACTGACGGCCATCGCCTGGCCCGCTACACACTGGCCCGTCCGGACGGCGCAGAAGGCATGCCCGATGTGATCGTGCCGCGCAAATGCGTCGCCGAACTACGCAAACTGCTGGAAGAAGCGCTCGATACCAATGTGCTGATTGATTTGTCCGCCAGCAAGATCCGCTTCACTCTGGGCGGCGAACACGGCGTGGTGCTGACCAGCAAGTTGATCGACGGCACTTTTCCCGATTACAGCCGGGTCATTCCCACCGGCAACGACAAGCTGCTGCGGCTCGATCCCAAAAGCTTCTATGATGGGGTTGACCGGGTCGCGACCATCGCCACCGAAAAGACCCGCGCGGTCAAGATGGCACTGGAGAATGACAAGGTCACGCTCTCGGTCACCTCGCCCGACAATGGCACTGCGGCCGAGGAAGTCCCGGCGGATTACAAGTCGGACGGGTTCGAGATCGGCTTTAACGCCAACTACCTCAAGGACATCCTCGCCCAGATCGACGGCGACACGGTGGAGCTGCATCTGGCCGACGCTGGTGCGCCGACCATGATCCGCCAGGATGAGAAATCGCCTGCGCTGTATGTGCTGATGCCGATGCGGGTGTAAGCTCGCTTTACCTTGGGTGGCGAAGCTGGTTGAATGGGCGTGCGGGTGCCGCGCGCCCATTTGCGTTCGAGGGAGAGAGACATGAGCCAGACAGTCCAGGTTATGCGCAACAATATCACCGAGACGCGCCTGGTTGAGCGCGATCTGCCCGCGCTTCTCGAAAATGCCGTCCGTCTGCGGGTTGAGAGCTTTGCCGTGACCGCCAACAATGTCACCTATGCGGTCGCCGGAGATGCGTTTGGCTATTGGAACTTCTTCCCGGGCGAGGACGGGTGGGGCGTAGTGCCGATGTGGGGCCACGCTGTGATCGAGGCTTCGAATCATGCCGACATTGCTGTGGGTGAGCGGGTCTATGGCTATTTGCCGATGGCGGCCCATCTGGATGTTCTGCCGGTGAATCTCTCCGCCGGTGGCTTCAGCGACGGCGCGGCGCACCGCCAGCCGATGAGCCCGATCTACAACCAGTACAGCCGTCTGGCCGCCGATCCTGAACATGATCCGACGAAAGAGGCCCAGCGGATGATCTTCGGCCCGCTGTTCAAGACTGGCTTTCTGATCGAGGCAATGATGCGGCGTGAAGGATGGTTAGGTGCACAGGCAGTGATCCTCACCAGTGCATCGTCGAAGACCGCGCTAGCGCTCGCCAGCGTCGCGCGCGACAAATCACCGCAAATGGAACGGATCGGGCTGACGTCGGCCGGCAATGTCGATTTCGTGAAAGCGACCGGTCTGTATGATGCGGTGCTGGCCTATGGCGATGTTGCCAGCCTGCCGCAGGTGCCCAGCGTTTCGGTCGATTTTGCCGGCAGCGCGGCGGTGCTGCACGCGATCCACACCGCGCTTGGGGACCAGCTGAAATACTCATGCACCGTGGGGGCCACCCATGTCGGCGCAGGCTTCGGACGCGACAATGGCTCGCTGCCCGGACCCAAGCCAGTCCTGTTCTTCGCCCCCGATCACGCCGTAGCTACGATCAAGGAACTTGGCCCCAGGGGCTTTGGTGAAGCAGTCGCGGCCAGCTGGAAAATATTTCTGGGTGAGACTGAGGGCGCGGTGAGCGTGGACACGCGATCAGGTCTTGCCGCCGCCGAACAGGCCTTTGCAGATACGCTCAAAGGCATAGCCGATCCCGCGGTGGGGATCGTGATCCGCCCCTAGAGCGTGATGACAGAGCATTGATCCACCCTGATTGGACTGCAAGGTCCCGTGGCTAGGCGCGGCGTGCAGCAGGTGCTCATCGCCCCTGCAAGGGCCGCAACGCTGTCCACGGGGCCTTGCAGTCCAACCCCTCCGGGGCGGGCCGATTTTGCCCCGTGGGAACGTTGCTCGTCGATCACGATGCTATGGCATCGCTCACTCCTCGCGCCTCCCCACGAACCAAAATCGGCTCCGTCAGGGCGGGTCAATGCTCTGTCATCACGCTCTAGATATCGACCACGATCTTGCCGAAATGCTGGCCGCTTTCTTGATGGCGGAAGGCGGCGGCAAGGTCGGCTAGCGGAAAGTGCTGGTCCAGCACCGGGCGGAGGCCAGTCGCCTCGATCCCGGCGATCATCGCCAACTGTTGAGCCCGGCTTCCCACGGTAAGACCTTGAACTCGCAAACTTTTGCGCATCAGGAGCACGGTCTGCACCGGGCCAGCATAGCCTGCCAGGATGCCGATGAGGGCAACATGACCGCCAACCCGGGTCGCCATCATCGATTGATCAAGTGTGCCCGCGCCGCCGATCTCGACCACGGTATCAACGCCGCGGCCGCCGGTCAGCTCAAGCGCCTTGACGCCCCAGGCGGGGTTCTCCTTGTAATTGATCACTTCATCCGCGCCGAGCGCTTTCAGCCGTTCCAGCTTTGCATCGGATGAACTTGTCGCAATCACGCGTGCGCCTGCTGCCTTGGCAAATTGCAGCGCGAAGATCGAGACGCCGCCGGTCCCTTGCACCAGCACGGTCGAGCCGGGCTTGGTCTCGCCGTCTTCAAACAGCGCGCGCCATGCGGTAAGCCCAGCGCAGGTGAGCGTCGCGGCTTCGGCGGCGGAATAGCCTTTGGGCGCGTGAGTGAACCAGTGCTCTGGCGTGACCACGGCTTCGCAGGCATAGCCGTCGATCCCGTCGCCTTGAACGCGGGTGAAGGCGGTGGCCGGGGTGGCGCCGTCGATCCAGTCGGGGAAGAACAGCGATACAGCCAGATCGCCCGGCTTGAACTGGGTCACGCCCGCGCCCACCGCCTCGACCGTTCCAGCCCCGTCCGACATCGGAATGCGTCCCGCCTCGGACGGAATCATCCCCATGACCACTGCATAATCATGGAAATTGAGCGATGAGGCCGCCAGTCTGACCCGGATCTGGCCCGGTCCGGGCTGCCCGGGATCCGCGATTGTGGCGGGCAGCAGCGTATCAAGATTGG
Organism: Novosphingobium sp.; assembly: GCA_031372185.1. Classification (GTDB taxonomy): domain Bacteria; phylum Pseudomonadota; class Alphaproteobacteria; order Sphingomonadales; family Sphingomonadaceae; genus Novosphingobium. The sequence continues at coordinate 60,313 of JANMKT010000108.1, read as the reverse complement.
CGGGCGAGCCGACGCGGATGGCAGCAAGGCTCATTCTGCGGCCTCCAGCATTTCGGCGCGTTGCGGCCCGCGGATCAGTCCTCCGGGGGTGGCACCGGTCCATATCCCATCGCGGAAGGTCACCTCGCCGCCTTTGATCGTGGCGACATAGCCGTCCGCCTTTTGCAGCAGCCGCTTGCCGCCTGCAGGAAGATCGAACGCCAGCCACGGACGGCCGAGCTTGATCTGGTCCATATCGATGATGTTGATATCGGCGAGATAGCCAGGCGCAAGGATGCCGCGATCATCCAGCCCATAGAGCCGGGCGGTATCGCGGCACTGGCGCTTGATCGCGTTTTCCAGGCTGATCCGCACCCCATCGCGGTCCCGCACCCAATGCTGGAGCATGAAGGTCGGGCTAGCAGCATCGCAGATCGTCCCGCAATGCGCGCCGCCATCGGACAGCGAATTGACGCAGTCGTCGCTGTTCTGCAGCGCCTCAAGGAAGTTGAGATTGCCATCGGCATAGTTGAGGATCGGGTAATAGATCAGCCCGGTGCCCTCGTTTTCCATCAGCGTGTCATAGGCAAACTCTGCCCCGCTTTTGCCCGCCCGGGCAGCCAGCGATGCAATCGTCTCATCGGCTTGTGGCTCGTAATTGAAATTGTCGTCCATGCCGAACTGCAGCTGGAACACTCCGGCGATCACGTGCAGCAGTGGCAGGATATCGCTTTGTGGGAACACGCTTTCTTCAGCGAGGAGGCGAGCCTTGAATTCGGGGTCTATGAGGTGAGCCAGCTGTTCGTCCCACGGCAGTTCCGAAATCGCCACCCAGCTCGGCTTGAAGCGGAACGGATGAACCGTGCCGCGCCAGTTCATGATGATGCCATTACCGCGCAGCGCGATCTGGGCGACGATATTGGCGCCGTTGTCGTTCTGTGCCCGCATTTCCGAAATCTGCTCGTCCAGCGGCAGTTCCTTGGCGATCGATTGCAGCGCGGCGAATGTTACGGGCAGACCCGTCTCGCGGCTGAGCGCGCCCATCCATTCAAACTCGTTCCATTCGCGCTTGAGGTCCGATGCCATCTCGAACACGCCAAACCCGACCCGGCCCATCGCCCGTCCGATCTGGATCAGCTCTTCGGCAGTGGCCGTCGTGCCGGGAACCAGCTCGCCGTCGACCGATTTGTGGAGGATCGTCCGACTGGTCGAGAAACCCAGTGCCCCGGCGCGCAGGCCTTCTTCGACAATCGCCGACATCCTCTCGATATCCTCGGCGGTCGGCACCGCGCCCGGCTGTTCCCGATCCCCCAGCACATAGGCGCGCTCTGCGCCGTGGGGAACGTGGGTGCCCACATCGATGCTGCGCGGCATTGCTTCCAGCGCGTCAAGGTATTCGGGGAAGGTCTCCCAGTTCCACTTCATTCCTTCGGCAAGGGCCGTGCCGGGAATATCCTCCACCCCTTCCATCAGGCTGATCAGCCATTCGTGCCGATCAGGAGCCGCGGGCGCAAAGCCGACGCCGCAATTGCCCATCACCACCGTGGTGACGCCGTGCCACGATGAAGGCGCCATTTCCGCGTCCCAAGTTGCCTGGCCATCATAATGGGTGTGAATATCGACCCAGCCAGGTGCTATGACATTGCCGCCCGCGTCAATCACCTGCGCGGCATCGCCGCTGACCTTGCCAACCGCGGCAATCAGGCCATCCTTGACCGCGACATCGCCGGCAAAGCGGGGCGCGCCGGTGCCATCGACGATGGTGCCGTTGCGGATGATCAGGTCATAGGTGGACATGGTTTCTCTCCGGTATGTTTGACCGGAGAATGTCATCGAACGGCCCGTGAGTCGAGTTTAATTGATCGCTTAAACGTCATCCCCGGTCGAGCCGGGGATGACGACATTCAATCCCTCCGCGCTGCAATCATCGCCGCGACAGCGACAAACTTCTCGCGCGGGGCACCCTCGCGGGCGCGGGCGGTTTCGGCCTCTTCGATCTTCTTCCAGTCGCGGAAGGTGACGATGTCGAGGCTTCGCGCTTCTGCCAATTCGTCAAAGCCGGGTCGGCCTTGCTTGCCCGAACCGCCGCCGATATCTTCGGCTATTCTTTCTACCACGCCGAAGCCGTCGGGCCGGTTGGTGCCGATAGTTCCCGAAGGGCCGCGCCGCGCCCAGCCAACGCAATACAGGCCGGGCATGATCCGCCCTTCATCATTGGCAAAGCGCCCTGCGCTCTCCTCGAACGGAACGCCTGGAATCGGCGAGGTGCGATAACCGATGCAGGTAACGACCAGCCCGCAATCGATAGGGTAGGTCTCCCCGGTCAGGCTGGCTCGGCCGTTGCTGTCCAGTGTGGTGCGTTCAACCTCGATCCCGGTAACCCGCCCTTCGCCAAGGATGCAGCGGGGCGAGGCGAAGAAATCGAACTCGATCTCCTGGGCCTTGTCACTGCGGAATTCTTCGGGGATTGCGGCAAAGCTACGCAGATGGGTTACCGATTTGCGCTGGCCGGGTTCAAGCAGGGCATCGTCGCCCACCGGCGGAAAATCAGCAGGATCGACCCGCGGGCAGGCGCGGGTCAGATGGGCCAGCTCGCCCAGCTCCTTGGGGGTCATCGCGATCTGGTGAGGCCCACGCCGGCCCAGGATCACGATCCGCTCAATCTTCGAGCCGTTGAGCGCATCTAGCGCGTGTCTGACAATGTCGCTGCCGGAAAATTCGGCCTGCGTCTTGGCCAAGATCCGCGCCACATCGAGCGCGACATTGCCGTTGCCGATGATGACCGCGGTCTTGCTGTCCAGCTGCGGGTCAAGTCCCGCAAATTGGGGGTGGCCATTATACCAGCCGACAAAAGCCGCACTGCCGAAAACATTCGCCAGCCCTTCGCCTGGGATACCGGCGGGTTTGTCATTGGGCGCGCCGGTCGCCAGCACCACCGCATCATACAGCCCCTGCAATTCGGCGATGGAGATGTCCTCGCCGATCGTGACATTGCCGATAAAGCGGACATTGTCGGACAATGCAGTGCCCTCATAGCGTTTCGAGACGCCTTTGATGGACTGGTGATCGGGCGCAACCCCGCTCCGTATTAACCCGTATGGCACTGGCAACATGTCGAAAATATCGATCCGGACGTCGTCTCCCCAGTGTTTTTGTGCAGCCTCGGCCGTGTAATATCCCGCTGGGCCGGAACCGATGATTGCAATATGGCGCATTTGGGAGCCCTTGATTTCCAATGACGATGCAGAACATGCACGGCGCGAGGAATCAATTCAAGCAGGCTGCCTCAGCCATTCTCATCCGCTGATGTCATGCCCCTGCTGCCGTGCCCGATGTTATCAAATCAGCAATCTTGTCAGTTTATAGCTGCACAATTAACCAGTAGCTGGTTTAGAAAAGGATGTCAGTTTGAGCGTGTCAGGGGCATCAGGCATAGGCCGGTTTCGCGGACTGCTTGGCGCTAAGCCCGAGCGGGACGAATGGTCTGACAGTTCATTGCCCAAGGGAGATGAGCTTCGTTTGGCGATGTTGCTGCTCCGCGATTATGAACTATCGGGCATCGGCTGGTTTTGGGCAAGCAATGCGGCGGGCTGCATCACCTATGTCTCTGATTGTATTGTCACGCGCATGGGCCGGCCGCGTGAGGATATTATCGGCACGCCGGTTCCGTCGCTGTTCATTCTCGACCGGGATCGAGACGATACGATTGAGCGGACGCTGCCGCTGATCCTCAGTTCGCGCAAGACTTTCGCCGAACTGGCGGTTCGCGCGGCGTTTGATGGGCAAGAGGTCTGGTGGTCCATTTCGGGCCGTCCGCAGTTTGATTCCAGCGGTGAATTCATGGGCTATCGCGGCAACGGCACCGATGTAACCGCAACCCGGCAAAGCCAGCGCGATGCATCGCGATTGGCGATGTATGATTCGCTCACCGGGCTGGCCAATCGCCATCGGATGGAAACCCGCTTGAGCAGCACCCTGGCTGCCTACAAGGCTGCGCAACGGTGCTGTGCGGTTATGCTGATCGACCTTGATCGGTTCAAGCTGGTCAATGACACGCTGGGCCATCCTGCGGGTGACGAGCTGCTTAAGCAGGTCGCCCAGCGCTTGCAGCAGGTGCTCGACAAATCGTTCGATATTGGCCGGCTGGGCGGCGATGAGTTCCAGATAATTCTGCCCGATATCGATGATCGCGGGCGGCTTGGTGAAATCGCCAAAACGATCATCTCGATGATCGCGCAGCCCTATTCGGTCGAAGGCAGCCGCTGCGTTATCGGTGCGTCGGTGGGCATTGCCATCGCCCCTTACGACGGGGTCAACAGCGACGAGCTGGTGCGCAGTGCCGATCTGGCGCTCTATGCCGCCAAGGGCGGTGGGCGCGGCCTGTTCCGGTTCTATTCAAGCGATCTCCACTCCGAGGCCGAACGCCGCCGAATGATCGAGGATGATCTGCGCGATGCGCTGGCCAAGGATCAGATCAGGTTGGCGTATCAGCCGATCGTCAATACCCGGTCCAACCATGTGGTGACGCTGGAAGCATTGATTCGCTGGGAGCATCCGGAACTGGGCAATGTCTCGCCCGATTTGTTCATTCAGATCGCCGAAGAGTGCAATTTGATCGGTGCCTTGGGGGATTGGGCGTTGCGCCGCGCCTGTGATGATGCGGTAAAGTTGCCGGGCAATGTGCGCGTCGCGGTTAACGTGTCGCCGGCGCAGTTCAGCAATCTCGCTTTCCCGGCCATCGTTGCGCAGGCCATTACCAATTCGGGCATCAAGCCGGATCGACTTGAGCTGGAGCTGACCGAATCGATCTTCCTCGCCGATGTTGCCGCGACTGATAATATGTTTGCCGCGCTCAAGAATTTGGGCGTTCGGCTGGTGCTGGACGATTTCGGCACTGGCTATTCATCGCTTGCCTATTTGCGCAAGGCGCCGTTCGACAAGATCAAGATCGATCAGGGCTTCATTCGCGGGGTTACCGAACCCGGTAATCGCAATGGCGCCATCATCAAATCGATCGTTAGTCTGGCCGAAGCGCTGGAGATGGACACCACCGCCGAGGGTATCGAGGCACACGACGAGCTTGATATGATGCGCAAGCTTCACGTCGGACAAATCCAAGGATTCATCTATTCTCGCGGGGTTTCATTCGACGAAGTTTTCGATGCGATGGCTAGCGGAGAATGGGTGATCGAGCCGAGCGGCCCAGGCCGGTACCGTCCAGATCGGCGCACTGTTTTCCGCAAGATTGGCGTAATCCACGAAGATCACCGCTATGAAGTTACCATGCGCAATTATTCCAGCAATGGAGCGATGATCGAAGGCCTGCTCGATGTCCCGAAAGGCACGGAGTTCGTCGTCGATTTCGGCGAAGGCCAGTTGACCGTTGCGCGGGTGCGGCGCTCGAGCGGATCGACCCAGGGACTCGAATTTGAAACCCCGCTGGTTGATGATGGGGCTGGCGGGCTCTGCACGCGGCACCGAATTTCGCCGTATATCCTGGCCGCAGCGGGGATGCCGGTTACGGCGCTGACGCCCGGCATGCAGTTGCCAACCCAGCTGGGCGGTGCGAGCGGCTTCTCGCTGCCCAAGTTTGGCCAGGTTGCTCCCAAGTTAAATGGCAAGGTCAACCGCGCGGCCTGAATGGGCTGCTGACAGGTGAGTGCCGCGCTGCTAACGGACCATGGTGCGCATGCACCGCAGCCCTTAGCAAAGAAGCCCATGACTGAACTTTCGCTGATTCGCAATTTTTCGATTATCGCGCATATTGACCATGGCAAGTCGACTCTGGCGGATCGGCTGATCCAGCAGACCGGCGGGCTGACCGAGCGCGAGATGAGCGCGCAAGTCCTTGATAATATGGATATTGAGAAAGAACGCGGGATCACCATCAAGGCCCAGACGGTCCGCCTGCGCTACACCGCCAAGGACGGGCTCGAATATGAGCTCAACCTGATGGACACCCCCGGCCACGTCGACTTCGCCTATGAAGTCAGCCGCTCGCTCGCCGCCTGCGAAGGCGCGCTGCTGGTGGTCGATGCAGCGCAGGGCGTCGAAGCGCAGACGCTGGCCAACGTCTACCAGTCGATTGAGCACGACCACGAGATCGTCCCCGTCATCAACAAAATCGATCTTCCCGCCGCCGAGCCCGAGAAAGTCCGCGCCGAGATCGAGGAGATCATCGGCCTCGATGCCTCGGGCGCCATCCTGACCAGCGCCAAATCAGGAATAGGTATCATCGACGTGCTCGAAGCGATCGTAACCCGCATCCCGCCGCCCAAGGGCGATCGCAAGGCGCCGCTGAAAGCCATGCTGGTCGACAGCTGGTACGATCCCTACCTCGGCGTAGTGATCCTCGTCCGGGTGATCGACGGCGTGATCAAAAAAGGCGCGGCAATCAAATTCATGGCGGGCGGGACCGAGCATCTGGTCGATCGGGTCGGCTGCATGCGCCCCAAGATCGAGGTGCTGGACGAGCTTGGCCCCGGCGAAATCGGCTTCATCACCGCCCAGATCAAGGAAGTGGCGCAGGCCAAGGTCGGCGATACCATCACCACCGTGAAACAAGGCGCCACCCAGGCGCTGGTCGGCTTCAAGGAAGTTCAGCCAGTGGTGTTCTGCGGGCTGTTCCCGGTCGACGCCGCCGATTTCGAAAAACTGCGCGAATCCATCGCCCGCCTGCGGCTGAACGACGCCTCCTTCACCTTCGAGATGGAAAGCAGCGCCGCATTGGGCTTCGGCTTCCGCTGCGGCTTCCTCGGCCTGCTCCACCTCGAAATCATCCAGGAACGCCTCACCCGCGAATATGATCTGGACCTCATCACCACCGCGCCGTCGGTGGTCTACCGCATCCAGCTCCGCAAATCCAAAACCGACGCCGCCGCCGAGATCATGCTCCACAACCCCGCCGATTACCCCGATCCCAGCCGGATCGAACAGATCGACGAGCCGTGGATCAAGGCAGTGATCTACACCCCCGATGAATACCTCGGCTCCATCCTCAAGCTGTGCCAGGATCGCCGCGGCGTGCAGACCGACCTTACATACGTGGGCGGCCGCGCCCAGATCACCTATGAACTGCCGCTCAACGAAGTGGTGTTCGATTTCTACGACCGCCTGAAGAGCATCAGCCGCGGCTATGCCAGCTTCGATTATGAGCAGATCGGCCTGCGCGAAGGCGATCTCGTCAAGATGAGCATCCTCGTCAACAACGAGGCGGTCGACGCCCTCTCCATGATCGTCCACCGCGGCGTCGCCGAAGAACGCGGCCGCCACATGTGCGAACGCCTGAAAGACCTGATCCCCCGCCACCTCTTCAAAGTGCCGATCCAGGCGGCAATCGGCGGTAAAGTCATCGCCCGCGAAACCATCCAGGCCATGCGCAAGGACGTGACGGCAAAGTGCTACGGCGGGGATATCAGCCGCAAGAAGAAGCTGCTGGATAAGCAGAAGAAGGGCAAGGCCCGGATGCGCGAATATGGGAATGTCAGCATCCCACAAGAGGCGTTTATTGCCGCGCTCAGGATGGGTGAGGAGTGATCCCGTTTGATCCTTCCCGCTTTTGCGAAGCACAAGGGGGGAGGGGGACCGCCCGAAGGGTGGTGGAGGGGTATCCAACCTCTCGCTATTTCCCCTCCGTCAGTCCTGCGGACTGCCACCTCCCCATTTGCACCGCGTGAAAATGGAGAGGAACTGGAAATAAAGCCATGAACGCCCCCGCACCCAAAAAGATCATCATTATCGCCGGGCCCAACGGCGCCGGCAAAACGACCTTCGCCCGCTCGTTCCTGCCCATGGAACCCGCCTTGCTGGAATGGAGCGAAAACCCGTGAAACAGGAAGATTTGCCCAAGGCCAAGAACCCCGACCTTCGCGGCTCGCTCGCAGCCATGCGCCGCGCGGCTGCCTCGGCTCGGCAGACCGCGATCCAGACCGATACTGCTATCGTCATGGTGCGCGGCGGCAAGCCGGTGCGGATTTCTGCAGCGGAATTGCGTAGCGGGAAAGCATGACGTAAGGGCGCTCGCGCTCCCGGAACTCGGATTCGAATTAGATATACTGTCCCCGGAATTCGCTAGCCCAACCCCGAGGGCTATCGCCCTCGCGCTGGGCCATCAGGCGGCAATCCCCCAGATCGTTCGCCAGTTGGGGGCGACCAGTTCTGCCGGTGCTTCCAACCGGTCCATCTCCGCCTTGAATTCCCGCATCAGCTGATCACCTTCGCCGCCCTTGAGCCATTCGGCCATATAGGGGAACATCGCCGTGTTATAGCGCAGGTCACGCGGGGTCCATGGCAGCACCTTGGCGGCACGGGCTTCGGCGAGCAGCTCGTGCATCAAAGCCCGGATCGTCTCGGGAGTATGCTCGATCGGGCGCGAAACCGGTATGGGCTGATCAAACAGCTCATCCTTCTGGGGCACATGCCCGAACAGATCATCCATACCCGCTTTCGTCATAACCATGGGATAGCGCGATTTGGCAGTGACGATCAATCGCCCGCTTCACCTGCCAGCAGCTTTTCGACAAGTTTGTCGATTTCGGCCGCAATCCCGTTCTCGATCAGCGTATCACGCACCCGCTTGCGCGCGCGCTGGAACTTCTCGCCCTCGATCAGATCGACCAGATTCGCAGCTTCCTCGGCCCGGGTGCCTGCATTGGCCAGTGCCTTGTGCAGTTTGGATTTGGGATTGAAGACAGGGATAGGAAGGTTCCAGATCACCTTGTCAAAGTCACGTGCGCCAAATTGTCCGCGCGATTGATATTGCTCAGCGCGCGATCGGGTGACTTCGCTGTTGAGTAAAGTCAGTAAGTAGTAAGCTTCTTCTTCGGACGATGGCGAGTTCCAATAGAGCTTGTGCTCAACCAACGCGCTCCGATCACGGATCAGGCAAGCAGCGGGCTGAGAGCCTGATGCCGCATAGACAATTCTGAGTCCTGAAACTGGAATCTGATTGGTGAGCCCTCTTTGATAATTCCATCTCTTTGAGAGTGTTAGCTTGTCACTCGCTGCATTGTCGGACCAAACTTGCTCGGCTTTCGCCAACCAATCAGCAAGCTTCAATAGATGGGAATTCTCTGCACACTTCGAGTCCAAGATTGTGCCCGCACTATCAATCGGGATGACTGCCTCATATGACTCAAGAAACCGGTAAGGCAAAATGCTCTCACCGAGCAGCGCCGGTCTGAGAAACTCTGCTTCAACTTGCCCTTCAAGGGACGGCAGAGACTTCCAAGGCTCCTTTTCTAGCGGACTCCGCCTGCTTTGTAACATTGGCGCGGTAGGGTCAGAGCCGAGTCGACCCATCGACCTTCTCTCAACAAATAACAGAAAACGAGGGAAGAGCGTTGCGCCGCACAAGAACCGATTGCGATACGGTGAACCATCCCCCGTAGCTGTCCGGCCAGGTGCAAGAGTTTCTGCAACCTTCAACCGTTCATCCGCGACCTCCTCAGAAGCATCGCGCAGCGGCAGCCACCCAGAAAAGGCCCGCACCTTGTCGGGCATCAACTTGCCGATTGCCCGCTTGCGGCCAAAAACCACGCAGGAAGGCACCGGAAACAGCGGCACCACGCTGTCGTCCATCGTCCATGCTTCGTCCCACGCGATGTTGTAGCTGGTGAACCGGCCTTCGCGGAACTTGGAAAACTGGCCGCGCGTCATCACCGCTAGTGGCAGGACAAAGGCGATCCGACCCGACGGTCGCAGATAGAGATGCGAGGCGCGCACAGTGAACAATCCGCACAGGTCGTTCTGCGTGGCGAACTTGCCGCCGACATAGACCTGCTCTCCCTTCGCCAGTTCCTTGAACCGCTTCTGCAAATCATCGCTCATGTGGCGGTAAGCGACCCATGGCGGATTGCCGACCAGCACATTGGCCCAGCCGCCGCCGCTGGCCAGTGCCAGCGGGCGCGAGAGATTGCGGGCGACGTAACTCCAGATCGTGTCGCGGCCTTCAAGGCGGAGTTTGTGAAAAATTTCGTAAGTTGCGCCGAGGTCTGTGATCGCAACATCTTCCTCGGGCGTGGTCGGTCGCTGATAATGCACCCGCGTATCGCGCTCGATCTGCGCTTCCACCTGTTCGCGGCTGCGGCTGCCAAGCGAACCGGCCCGCATCGCCTCGATCGCCTTGTCGAACAGGCCGGGATCGCGGCAGAAGGTTTCGGGAAAGCTCAACTGCTCACGGTTGCCCGCCCCGGCGGCGGGCGGGGGCACCTGAATCACCAGTTCGCGTTCGATCATATCCTGCTTGATCGAAAGCTGCATCGAATCGCCGAGGTAGACCGGAATTGAAAAGCCACCCGAACGCCGGTCCAGCGCCGGGGCCAGCGCCAGCAGAAAGGTAACGCGGGCAATGATAACTGCCACCGGGTGAATATCGACGCCGGCCACCAATTTGCAGGCTTCGGCGGCGCGAATCCGCGCGTCCATCCCGGCATCTTCCGCTTCTGCCAGCACGCGGCGCACGGCATGGAACAGGAAAGTGCCCGAACCGCAGGCCGGATCGAGAACCTTTTGTTCCAAGGGTGCCGTGACAGAATGGCGCACCACCTTGGCGGCCAGCCAATCAGGCGTGTAATATTCACCCAGACCGTGCCGTTCGGTGGCATCAATCAGGGCTTCGTAGAGGATTTTCAGGACATCGCTTTCCACCTCGCGCAGGCGGAAGCGGCGGACGTGGGCCATAATCTTGCGCACCAGTTCCGCGCCGTTCGGCGTGGCGACCATCCAGTCAAAGAAATCACTCTCAACTGCGCCGGTGATCCCGGCAGCGGCAAAGGCCTCGCCAGAGAGCATCCGCGCCGGATCGTCCTCGCGCAGGTCCATCACCGCCAGCGCGATGCACTTGGTTACGATGACCAGATAGCTATGGCGGAACCACAAGGTCGGATCATCAACCTCGCGCCCGTACACCAGCTTGAGCATATCGGCCCAGAGCTGCCGCTTGAGCGCTTCGGCAGGGTGCTCGGAAACTTCCGCCCACAAAGCCCGCAGTTCGCGGTCAACCCGCATGAACGCAATCGAGTCTGGGCCAAGCTCGGCACGAATGGTAAGGCCATCGGGCGGCAGCGAGCCCTTGATCGCCAGCACGCCGTCGAGCCAGGCGAGGAACAGCTCACCCTGTTCGGGATCGAGCAGCGTTTCCTTGAGCGTGACCAGCGCGCCGCCCGACATTTCATAAACGATCCAACGGCGACCATCGGAAGCGATGCCTACGAAGGGTTCGCCATGTTCGCGTTCGCAGTCTGACAGATAATCGGGCATTCGCCGGATCACATCCGGCAGTTCACGGTCAAGATCCCGCTTTGCTTCAAGCACGGTGCGACCGATCAGCGCGTCAAGCCGTCCGCAGATCTCCGGCTGACGCTTTTCGAAGTGCAGCGAAGCACGATCTGCGTCGAATTCCTCAATCAGCAACTGACTAAAATAAGCTTTGACCTCATCATGCCCCGGCTTGCGGGCAAGGTTGCGGAGGAGGTCCAAGGTTGAATCTGTGAGCGCCATTTCCATGCTGTGCCAGATGATTGCGCTTGCAGTAAAGGTCCTATCCCCCAATCCGCCCCGCCGCCACATGCGCCAGCCATTCCCGCACAACCTGATCACCCGCGCTCGCCGGATCATAGCAGGAGACCACCCCAACCGGCGGCACATCGGGCTGGGCGGTGCCTATCACATGCCGGAACCCCGCGCGCCTTGGCAGGCCTAGCGCTCTGTCACCGTGCCTGAGAAAATCGGGCATCTCTCTGATGCTCATGCGGCTGGCTCGCGGTTGTCGCCCAGCAGGGGCGGGTGGTTCCCCTCGTCTTCCTCATCCTCGCCGGGATAATAGCCGCTGGCGCGGTCCTCCTGGTCGGCGGCCATGTAGGCGGGCAGGGTGCCGCGTTTGGCAGGCAGGCGGGACTGGTCGATCATCATGCGCCTCCGGGAAAAGGGCTGTTCCTTCGGGGAAAGGGGCGCGGAGCCTGCCTCAAACCGGGGGTATGTAGGAAAATGGTTTGTGCGCGAGGTAAGTTCGCAACTTCACTTGGCGTTCAGCATGGGGCTGGCTATAGGCGATGCATGTTTGCCAGATCACCGTTGAAACTCGCCCTTCTTGCCACCGCCGCTGCGGCCATGGCGCTGACCTCTGGTTGCGCCGGGCGCGGGGGCAAGGCGCGGGATACCGCCTTTGTCGCCCGCGATGTCGATACGCTGTATGCCGCCGCCAAGGATAAGCTGGACCGGGGTGACACCAAGGTTGCCGCCGCCTTGTTTGACGAGGTGGAGCGCCAGCATCCCTATTCGCCGTGGGCCCGGCGGGCCCAGTTGATGAGCGCGTTCAGCTATTACGTCGCGCGCGATTACAACAAATCGGTCGCCTCGGCGCAGCGGTTCCTCTCGATCCATCCGGGCAACAAGGATGCGCCTTACGCCTATTACCTCGTCGCGCTGTGCTATTATGAGCAGATCAGCGACGTTACCCGCGATCAGAAGGTCACCAGCCAGGCGCTGACCGCGCTGAACGAGCTGGCCCGGCGTTATCCCAATACGCGTTACGCCGGCGATGCGCGGCTCAAGATCGATCTGGTCAACGATCATCTGGCCGGTAAGGAAATGGAGATCGGGCGGCTGTATGAGCGGTCAGGCAAATGGCTCGCCGCGTCGCTGCGGTTCCGCAATGTGGTCGACAAGTTCCAGACCACCAGCCACACGCCCGAGGCGCTGTTCCGGATGGTTGAAACCAATTTGGCGATGGGGATCCCTGAAGAGGCGCAGAAGGCCGCCGCCGTGCTGGGGGCCAACTATCCCGGCAATGAATGGTATGAGAAGGCGTTCAAGCTGATGAACAAGCACGCGCCCGGCACCACTGCTTCCTAATTTGCGATATTCAGCGCGGGTTTTTCCGCGCCGTCCAGCTTGATCCGCAGCTCTTTGGCCAGCGTCGGGGCGATGGCGCGCATATCGATCTCGCCCAGCGCGTGATGCTGCGCGATGCCCGGCCCCATGATCATGAAGCTGGAGCGTAAATTCAGCGCCTGCGGGAAATAGCCGTGCATCCCCTTGCGCGTTGAAGCCCCGGTCAGCGGCGCGGCGGCACCGGCAAAGTTCGCCGCATAGGTATCGGGCGCAAGATTGAGGTAGAACTCAGCCTCGGGGTTTCCGCCCATTGCGGCAATTTCAGCGCGGCCGATGATTGCCGCGATCCGGGTGGCCGGATCCGCCCGCAGCCGGTCAAGCAGCGCGCGCACCCGCAGCTTCAGTTCCTGATCGTCGCGGCGGGCGAGCACCACGGCCACGCTGCCGCCCGACGGCCAGGGCATGGCCTCCCAGCCTGCCACTTTACCCGCAGGATCGAGCCGGATCAGCCCGGCATCGATAAACGCCCGGAACAAGTTTGTTTCATGCGCGCTCGCCTCAAACCCGTGATCGCTGACGATCGCGATCACGCCTTTGGGATGAGCAGACTTAGCCGCAGCCACCAGCTGGCCGATAATCGCATCGATCCGCTCCAGCGTGGCATGAGACTCCACCGATCCCGGCCCGGACAGATGCTGTTCGTGATCCAGCGCGGTGAGGTAAACCGTGGTCAGATCGGGCTTGTGCGATTTGATCAGCGCGATCGCAAACCGCCCGCGCAATTCATCCGCCTCGATCGTTTCGTCAATCCCGGCGGCATAGGCCGCGCCCACTTTCGGCTCCAACTCGGCCAGCAGCCCGGGCGAGGCGAGCGCCGCCAGCAGCTTGGCATCATCGCCGTGGCCGTTGCGCCAGATCTGCGGCAGGTTCCACCGGACGCCCGCCGCCCCCACGCTGACCGGCCAATGGACATTGCCGACCTTGAGCCCGGCCTTGGCCGAGGCTGACCACAAGGTCGGCAGCTTGATGTCGCTCGCAAACCAGTACCAGCCGCTGGCGTTGATCTGGGAGGGATCGAAAGTGTTGTTGCTGACAATCCCATGGCGGGCCGGGCTGGCCCCGGTCAGCAGCGTGGTGTGGCTGGGATAGGTAACCGTCGGCAGCACCCCAACCACCCCATCGGCATAGCTGCCCTCGGCCAAGAACCGCCGCAAATTGGGGATCTTCAACCCCCGCTGCTCCGCTTCCGCCACATCACCCGGCCGCAAGCCATCGATCGAGATCAGCAGCACCGGCCGGGCGGAGGCGGGCGTGGCTGCAAGCAATGTCGCGGCGACAAGGGTCTGTCCAAGGCGGGCGAGGGCGGAAGTGACTGTCATGGCGGGGCCTGTTTCTTGGGCGACGGAAGGTTCTGTATTGCTTAGGGTTGCGTCTCCGGTTCATACCGATGGTGGTGGTTCGATCAAGCTCAGTGGGACCGGTGTAGCGGGCTCCTTCCCGGTCGGTTTAGGTTCGGAACCTTTTACCTGAAAGTTGACGGTCCGCTTTCCCGCGTCAGAACTAAGCGGCCATGGCTGAAATGTTGGGGAAAGCCGACGCATATTCCAATATTAGGATATGGTTTAATGAGTTTCTTTGAACCTCGCTTTTCTGGGTGTTTTTGGTGAGCGGGTATTTGATGCTTACGAGGTATGGAGTCTAAGTGATGTCGTTGTTGGAGCTTGCAGTAAGTACCGCAGTTGCTGGGGCCGCGGTTCAGCCGGGTCATGTTGCCCTAGATTGCGCGGTTCTTAATCCACTGAGGGCAGCGAAACCAGTTTTTGTGGAATGGCATGAGGGTACTACGCCGAAAGCTGCAATCAGCTTTTCTATCGTTGAAGAACCACAAGTTGTTGCCAGCCGGATTGTTCAAATGGACGATCTAGCTGGAACCAAGGATAGAACAATTAAGCAGTTTTACGTTGAGGGCGGCCTAGGACCTTTGGTATTTCGAGTCGTAAAGGAAGGTGATGGTCAGTGGGGGTTGGACATCGCTCCTGCCGATTGGTCATTTGCCTCTGGCCCGATTGCTATGGGTCGCTGTGTACGGTCAACCACCACATCCTCTCAACTAATCCCGATGGAAAGTCGATCCGAACTTCCAAAACTCGAGGCGACGTTACGTGGTCCGATAACGGAAGATTGGAATCTGCCTTCAGTCGCGAAAAATTGCGAGTTAATAGGAGATGGTAACCTTCTGTCGGCTGCGAAGATTGTTATCGATGAAAAAGGCATCTTGAAATTTGTAGATGCGCAAAGGACGACTTACAATGGCGATTTCAATGGTGGCCTGACAGCATCCGAAGGCTCTCACTCCGTTAAACACAAATTAGTCAAAGCACGGTCTAAAACCGATATGATGTCCTTGTCGCTTTTCTATCGACAGGGTCGGTTTTGGGTAGATGGCCACAAAGAAGGCCACTCGACGTCGAATAAGTGGTTCCGTGGCGTTTGCATCGATAAGGCATTGCCAGAGGGCAAACAATGACCACAATCGCCCACCTCATCAAATCCTTTACTCTGTTAGATTTCATCAAGGCGCTTTTGCTGACTTTGGCGTCAAAGTCCTAGGTGGGAGTTGGTGTCCGCTATGTTGTCGTTTCCGGATCGGCAGCTTTTAGCTTCAAGCTTGGTCTATAGAGCAGGATTGTGTCTGCTATCGTTACGCCCAGACAAAACCTGCCTGTCCGGACCACGCCAAAAATCGGGTATGAAGCCCAAGCGTGCTTCCTGCCCAATCCAATACTTTGAATCCCTGACCCTCCACTCCTGCCGCCCAATCATCACACCAATCCAAACCGGGCCTCGAACCAACCCACACCCCAGCGCTCGCACCGGGGCAGCCCAACAACCCAAACCCCCCAAATCCACCCCCCATTTCTACCCAGCAGGTTGACATTTCGCCCCCAAACGCCTTTACTCTCCTCCCCATGCTATCGCAGAAAACCCGCTACACCATCCGTGCCTTCCAACACCTTGCCGACCATTGGCGGCAGGGTCCGGTGCGGCTTGATGCGATTGCCGAGGCGCAGAATATTCCGCGCAAGTTTCTTACCGTGATCCTGGCCGAAATGGTCCGCGAGGGGCTGATCATCTCGCATCGGGGGCGCGATGGCGGGTATGAGCTGGCACTGGCCCCGGTTGATATCCGCTATGGCGATATTATCCGGCTGACCCGGGGCAGCCTGGCGCTGGTGCCGTGTGCGGCGCGCAACGCGCATGAGCATTGCACCAATTGCCTGCCCGAGGCGGAGTGCCGGTTGCGCGGGCTGATGCTGGTGCTGCGCGACGAGATGGCGGCGATGCTCGATCGGCTGTCGCTGGCCGATCCGATCACGCTGGAACCGCCGTTCCCCGATGCCGCAGACCTGGCCGATCCTGAGCCTTTCGCCAAAGCCGGGTGACGTAGCGCGATTCGTCGGTTAGAACAGTCCGCGAACATGCTGAACCGACGATGCTAACCAGACTGGCCATCCGCAACATTGTGCTGATCGAGGCGCTGGACCTCGATTTTGGCGGCGGGCTGGGTGTGCTCACGGGTGAGACCGGGGCGGGCAAATCGATCCTGCTCGATGCGCTGGGGCTGGTGCTGGGCAACCGCGCTGAACCCGGGCTGGTCCGCGCTGGCGAAGATCAGGCCAGCGTTACGGCGAGTTTTGAGTTTGATAAGCTCCCCATGCCGATCCGCGCGATTTTGGTTGAGGCCGGGGTTGAGGTTGAGCCGGGCGAGCCGCTGATCCTCAAACGGCGGCTGAAATCGGATGGTGGCAGCACCAATAGTTCCCGGGCTTTCATCAACGATCAGCCGGTTGGCGTGGCGCTGCTGCGCGAGCTGGCCGGGCATCTGGTCGAGCTGCACGGCCAGCACGATGATCGCGGCCTGGTTAATCCGCGCGGCCACCGCACGCTGGTTGATCGTTATGCCGGTTTGGCCGGCAGCGGAGCCGATGCGGCCGGGGTTGAGAACGCCTGGCGCGCGTGGCGGGCCAGCGAGGATGCGCTGGCAGCGGCGCAGGCGCAGATCGTGCAGGCCTCCGCCGATCAGGATTTGCTGCTCGCCCATCTGGCTGAACTGACTGCGCTGGCACCCGAAGCGGGCGAGGAAGTGGCACTCGCCGAGGCCCGCGCCACGATGCAAAAGGGGGAGCGGTTGTCCGGCGATCTGGCCGAATTGCAGCATTTGTGGACCGGTTCCGATAGCGCGCTGGCGGCCTTGCGCAGCGCCGGGCGGCGGCTCGACCGGATCGCCACCGAACATCCGCTGCTGGCCGAAGCGCTCGCCGCGCTTGACCGGGCGGTGATCGAGGCCACTGAGGCCGAGGACCGGCTGGCCCGGGCCGCCGAAGCGCTGAGCCATGATCCGCAGAGCCTCGATCAGATCGAAACCCGGCTGTTTGAACTGCGCGCTGCGGCCCGCAAGCACAACTGCACTGCGGACCAGCTTCCCGCCAGAATGCTCGAAATGCGCAGCGCGCTTGATGCGATTGAAAGCGGCGAGGCGCAGCTGGACGCGCTGAAACGCGCCGCGCATGATGCTGGTCTCAATTTCCGGGCCCGGGCCGAGGGGCTTTCGGTGTGCCGGGTAGAGGCCGCGCAGAAACTTGACCTGGCGGTGGCGGGCGAGCTTGCCCCGCTCAAGCTGGATGCCGCACGGTTCCGCACCGCGATCGTCCGGCTGAGCGAAGAACGCTGGGGGCCGGGCGGGATCGATGCGGTTGAATTCCTGATCGCCACCAATCCCGGCGCGGATTTCGCCCCGCTCAACAAGATCGCCAGCGGCGGCGAGCTATCGCGCTTTATCCTCGCGCTGAAAGTTGCGCTGGCCGAAGAAGGCGGCGCGGCCACGGTGATCTTTGACGAGATCGATCGCGGCGTCGGCGGCGCGGTTGCCAGCGCGATCGGTGAGCGACTGGCGCGGCTGGCAGCTGGAGGACAATTGCTGGCGGTCACCCACTCACCGCAAGTCGCGGCGCGCGGGGGGACGCATTACGTGATCGCCAAATCGTCCGAGGGCACGGTCACCCGCACCTCGGTCGCGCTGCTCGATAGTGCCGGGCGGCAGGAGGAAATCGCCCGGATGCTGTCAGGTGCAGAGATTACCAGCGAAGCACGGGCGCAGGCGGACCGCCTGCTCGAACAGGCGTGATCCCCGATCCGCTGCTCCGGCCGGTGTGGAATTGCCTGAACGGCCGCCAATCGCATCTGGCAGTCGCCAGCGGCGCGGCGGTGCGGATTGATCCGGGCTATGGACCGTTTGCAGCAGCGCGCGATGCTTCGGATGAAGCGCAGGCGGCGCTGGCGGCGGTGCTGACTGGCCCCGACGATGCGGTGTGGCTGGTCGAGGCCGAGCCTTGGCCGGCACCGCCCGGCACTCGGGTGGTGCGGACCGCGACGCTGCTGCAGATGGTCGCCGAAGCACCCCAACCGCCCCAGCCCGGTGACGGCGAGTTTGCGGTGCTGGGCGAGGCCGATGCTGCCGAAATGGCCGCGCTGGCCGATGCGACCGAGCCGGGGCCATGGGGACTGTTGACCCATCGTTACGGCCAGTTTTATGGTTTGCGTGATGGCGCGCCGCTGATCGCCATGGCGGGCGAGCGGATGCTGCCCGCTGCGGGGCTGGCCGAGCTTAGCGGGGTCTGCACCTACCCCGAATTTCGCGGGGCCGGGCTTGCCGCACGGCTCATTCGCCAGGTCATGGCGAGCCAGATGGCGCGCGGCGATACGCCGTTTCTGCACAGCTATGCGGGCAACGTCGGTGCGATCCGGCTCTATGAACAGCTCGGCTTTCGCGCGCGGCGCGAGATGGTGGCCACCGTGCTGATGCAAGGCTAGGAAGCGCCATGGGAATCGACCTTTCCGAAGCGGATGCCGCCAATGAACTGATGCGGCTGGCGCGGGCCATCGCGCATCACGACAAGCTCTATCATGCCGAGGATTCGCCGGAAATTTCCGACCCCGAATATGACGCGCTGGTGCGCCGCAATGCCGAGCTGGAGGCGGCGTTTCCGCAGCTGGTCCGTGATGACAGTCCGGCCCGCAAAGTCGGCCATGCGATTGTCGCCTCGCCGCTCTCAAAGGTCAGCCACGAAGTCCGGATGATGAGCCTCGACAACGCCTTTTCGGACGAGGAAGTGGCCGAGTTTGCCGCCCGCGTCCGGCGGTTCCTTAACCTGCCGTCAGACGCCGAAGTGGCGATGACGGCGGAGGACAAGATTGACGGGCTGTCGTGCTCGCTGCGTTACGAAGACGGCAAGCTGGTCCGCGCCGCCACCCGCGGCGACGGGCAAGTGGGCGAGGATGTGACGGCGAATGTCGCGCATATCGGGGATATCCCGCAAATGCTGCACGGTGATGGGGTGGGCGGGCCGGTACCAAAAATATTCGAGATCCGCGGCGAAGTTTTCATGTCGAAACAGGCTTTTACCGCACTCAATGCGGCGCAGGAGGCAAAGGGGGAAAAACTCTTCGCCAATCCGCGCAATGCGGCCGCTGGATCGCTGCGGCAGAAGGATGCGAGCGTTACTGCGGCCCGTCCCTTGCGGTTCTGGGCACATGGCTGGGGCGCAGCAAGCGCGGTTCCCGAAGCGACCCAATTGGCGATGATGCAGCGGATTGCCGCGTGGGGCGTGCCGGTTTCGCCCGACCTGACGCGCTGCAATTCGGTGGAGGAATTGCTGCAGCATTACCGCAGCATTGGCGCGCGCCGGGCAGACTTGCCCTATGATATCGATGGCGTGGTCTATAAGGTCGACAGTCTGGAACTGCAGGCGCGGCTGGGCTTTGTCGCCAAGGCGCCGCGCTGGGCGATGGCGCATAAATTCCCCGCTGAGCGCGCCGAGACGGTGCTGGAGGCGATCGACATCCAGGTGGGCCGCACCGGCAAGCTGACCCCCGTTGGGCGGCTCGCCCCGGTGCTGGTCGGCGGGGTGACTGTCACCAATGTCACGCTGCATAACCGCGACGAGATCGGACGGCTGGGCCTCAGGCTGGGCGACCGGATCGTGCTGCAGCGGGCCGGAGACGTTATCCCGCAGGTGGTTGAGAACCTGACCCGCGATGCGCTGCGCGAAGCTTACCACTTCCCCGATCATTGCCCCGATTGCGGCAGCGAAGCGGTGGCCGAGGAGGGCGAGGTTGATGTGCGCTGCACCGGCGGGCTGATCTGCCCGGCGCAGCAAATTGAACGTCTAAAGCACTTTGTCAGTCGGGGCGCGCTGGACATTGAGGGGTTGGGCGAGAAGACCATCGTTGATTTCTTTGCACGCGGGTGGCTGATAGATGGACCGGGTGCCATATTCCGATTGAAGGATCACAAAAGTGACATTCTAGCACTTGATGGTTGGCAGGAAAAATCGCTTGAAAATCTCTTGGCAGCCATCGAGTCTAAACGAGAGGAAAGAACCGAATTTAACCAAACCTACGATTTGGCGGACAACCCCAGAGGCATTAGTCCAGATAGACTAATCTTCGGACTAGGTATCCGCCATGTCGGTGCTGTTACGGCTAAGGCTCTGATGCGGAATTACCTGACCTTTGTGCGAGTAGGGGAGGTCGGCAGGCAACTCGCAGAAGGTGATGAAAATGCTCGCCTAGAACTCATGACCATTGAAGGTGTTGGCGCAGCGGTCGCTAGTGCGCTGGGCGATTTCTTCCATGAGCCGCATAACGTCAAAGTCTGGGAGGACGTCCTCGAAGAAGTCTCGCCCATAGCCTACCACGTCGAAACCCGGCAAAGCCCGGTCTCGGGCAAGAGCGTGGTATTCACCGGCAAGCTGGAGACCATGAGCCGCGACGAGGTCAAGGCGCAGGCCGAGGCTTTGGGCGCGCGGGTCGCCGGATCGGTCAGCGCCAAAACCGATCTAGTGGTGGCCGGGCCGGGCGCAGGCTCAAAGCTCAAGCAAGCCGCAGCGCTGGGGATTGAAGTTATCGACGAGGCGGGTTGGGCGGAGATTGTGCGGGCGGCGGGGTAACCGTCGTCCCGGGCTTGACCCGGGACCGCTGCCCTCATCGACGCGAGGCCTTTTCGACGAGGCCAGCGGTCCCGGGTCAAGCCCGGGACGACGCAATCACAATCCCCGCGCCCGGCCAGCCGGCAGGCCCACACCGCCACGCTTCCTGAGCCACAGGATCGACCAATCACCGCTCACGATCCGCGCTGCCAGCCTGAGGCCAGCGCGGCGGCAGGCTTTGCGCACGACGGCTTCCTGCGTTTCCAGTAGCCCCGCCAGCAACAGGCTACCGCCCGGCACCAACGCGCGGGCGAAATCGGGGGCGAGTTCGATTAGTGGTCCGGCGAGGATGTTGGCGATCAGCAGATCGTATGGCCCGCGCGCCTCGAGCAGCGGGTGGTCCATCCCGGCGGCGATCAGCATGGTCAGTTCGCCCGCGCGTCCGCCCATGGGAATAGCATTGAGCGCGGCATTGTCCTGAACCACCCCGGCACAGACCCAGTCGATATCGCTCGCCGTCGCCATGGCACGCGGCCACAGGTCGAGCGCGGCGAAGGCCAACAGCCCGGTTCCGGTGCCGATGTCGGCGCAGTTTTTTACGACCATCCCGCGGGCTTTCATCGCGCTGAGCATGGTGAGGCAACCTGCGGTGGTGGCGTGTTGCCCTGTGCCAAACGCGCGCGATGCCGGGATCAGGAAATCGCGGATCCCCGGTTGATTCAGAGGTGGATGGTCTGGCGTGTGGACGTGAAAACGGCCGGCGCGGATCGGCTCCAGCCCCTGCTGGCTTTGCGTCACCCAATCGGTTTCGGGAAGCTTTTCGACTTCGAACTTGGGCGACTTGCCTGCAAACAGCGCGGCGATGGCGGCCGTGTCAGCCTTGGTCGGATTGCGCGGCAGCCAGGCCTCCAGCCGCCAGTCGTCGGGCCGGTCCTCGGCAATCTCGCTGCCGGACAGGACAATTTCGGGATCCCACTCAAACACGTCTTCATGCGCGATCAGTGCGGCCACGACAGTCGGGCGAGGGGCCAGCGCGGTGATTTTCCAGCTTTGTTCAGCGAACATAGCTCGCCCCATTGGCGTCCAGCGTCGCGCCGGTCATGCTGGGGGGCGCATCCAGCGCACAGAAGGTGGCGATGGTGGCGATCTCGTCCGGGCTGGCGACCCGGCCGAGCGGAATATCGGCGAGCAACCCCGCGCCGCCTCTGCTGGCGAGATAATCGCCCGCCATCGCAGTGTCGGTAAAGCCCGGCGTGATTGCATAGCTGAGGATGCCCTGCGCTGCATAGGCCCGCGCGATGGTCTTGTGCAGGGCCAGCATCCCGCCCTTGGCCGCCGCGTAATGCCAGTGATCGGGCGAATCACCGCGATGTCCGGCGCGGCTGGCGATGTGGACGATCCTGCCCCCAGGCCGTCCTTCAGTGCCGCGCGCCAGCCAGTGCTTCACCGCATAGCGCGACAGTTCGGCGGCGGCGGTCAGATTGATCCGCAGCACCTTTTCCCAATTGTCGAGCCACGCGTTGTCTGAGGCGCCCAGCGGGTTGGTAGCAAACAGCCCGGCATTGTTGATCAGAATGTCGATCCGTCCGCCGCTGCGCTCCAGCGCGGCGTCCCACAGCGTGGCGGGCGCGGCCGGATCAGCGAAGTTGGCGGCAATCGTATCGGAGTTTGGCGTAGCAGAGCCAGCGGCGCGGCTGCCATGCCCGATTACTGCCACGCCGCGGGCGCGCAATTGCACGGCGATGGCGGCACCGATGCCGCGGGTCGATCCGGTAATAAGGGCGGTTGGATGGCTCATACCTAAAACCTTTAGCCCCGCACCGCACATGCGCCAAGGTGCAGCTTGATCGTTGAAGCGATTTGATTAATGGAGAGGGCGCGCAGGCTTGATCTGCCGCACTATTCCAAGGGGTTTGTTATATGGCCGGTGCCAAAAACCGTCCACTCTCGCCGCATCTTACCATCTGGAAGCCGGGCCCGGCGATGGTGGTGTCGATCCTTCACCGCATTTCGGGCGACGGACTCGCGCTGCTCGGCCTGCCACTTTTGCTGTGGTGGTTGGGGGCGCTGGCCAGCGGGCCTGAAGCTTATGCCACGCTGCTCAGCTGGGTCTGGGTGGGCGAGCCGGGCAGCACCGCCAAGGCGATCACCAGTGTGCTGGGCAAGATCGCGCTGGTCGGGCTCAGTTGGGCGTTTTTCGAACATCTCCTCTCGGGCCTGCGCCATTTCGTGCTGGATATCGGCGCGGGGTATGAGCTGCGGATCAATGCCATCTGGGCGTGGATCGTGATGCTGGGATCAATCGTGCTGACTGCCGCCTTCTGGGCGGCGGTGCTGCTTTAGGAGCAAGACTGATGGGTGAGGGAACCTCAATCGGCAAGGTGCGGGGGACCGGCTCGGCGCATTCGGGATCGCATCACTGGCTGCTCCAGCGGTTCACCGCGATTGCCAATCTGGGGCTGGTTGGCTGGCTGGTGGTCACGTTTGCGCTACTGCCAAGTTTCAGCTTCGTCAGCGTGCATGAATGGATTGTCCGCCCGCTGCCGGGCATCGCCATCGCCTTGCTGATCGTCAGCACGTTCTGGCACGCCAAACTTGGCTTGCAGGTGCTGATCGAGGATTATGTCCACGAGGCGGCCAACAAGTTCGCCTGCATTGCCGCGCTCAATCTCGCCATTTTCGGCGGGGCTGGCTTTGGCCTGTTCTGTATAATCCGCCTTGCGCTTGGAGGCGCCTGAGATGACTTCTGCCTACAAGATCATCGACCATACTTATGATACCGTGGTGGTCGGCGCTGGCGGTTCGGGCCTGCGCGCGACCATGGGCAGCGCCGAAGCCGGGCTGAAAACTGCCTGTATCTCAAAGGTTTTCCCCACCCGCAGCCACACCGTTGCAGCCCAAGGCGGGATCGCGGCGAGCCTGCAGAACAACTCGCCCGATCACTGGACCTGGCACATGTATGACACCGTCAAGGGGTCTGACTGGCTGGGCGATCAGGACGCGATCGAATATATGGTGCGCGAGGCTCCGGCGGCGGTTTACGAGCTCGAACACGCCGGGGTGCCGTTCAGCCGCAACGCCGATGGCACGATCTATCAGCGCCCGTTCGGCGGCCACATGCAGAACATGGGTGAGGGCCCGCCGGTCCAGCGCACCTGTGCGGCGGCAGACCGCACCGGCCACGCCATGCTCCACGCGCTCTACCAGCAGAGCCTGAAGTATGCGGCGGACTTCTTCATCGAATATTTCGCGATCGACCTGATTATGGATGGCGGAAAATGCGTCGGCGTGATCGCGCTGTGCATGGATGATGGCTCGATCCACCGCTTCCGCGCCAAGGCGGTGGTGCTGGCAACCGGCGGTTATGGCCGCAGCTATTACACCGCCACATCGGCTCACACCTGCACCGGCGACGGCGGCGGGATGGTGCTGCGCGCAGGGCTGCCGTTGCAGGACATGGAATTCGTCCAGTTCCACCCGACCGGGATTTACGGCGCGGGCGTTCTGATCACCGAAGGCGCGCGCGGCGAGGGCGGGTATCTGACCAATTCGGAGGGCGAGCGGTTCATGGAACGCTATGCGCCGTCTGCCAAGGATCTGGCATCACGCGACGTTGTCTCCCGCTCGATGGCGCTGGAAATGCGCGAAGGGCGGGGGGTTGGCCCGAACAAGGACCATATCTGGCTCCACCTCGATCACATCGATCCCAAAGTGCTGGCCGAACGTCTGCCCGGCATCACCGAAAGCGGCAAAATTTTCGCCGGCGTTGACCTGACCCGCCAGCCGCTGCCGGTCTGCCCGACGGTGCACTATAACATGGGCGGCATCCCGACCAATTACCACGGCGAGGTGATGACCATCGGCGCGGACGGCAATCCCGAAACCGCTGTCCCCGGCCTGTTCGCGGTGGGCGAGGCGGCCTGCGTTTCGGTCCACGGCGCCAACCGGCTGGGCTCAAACTCGCTGATCGATCTGGTCGTGTTCGGCCGCGCGGCAGGGCACCGGCTCAAGGAACTGATCAAGCCGGGCACCGCGTTCGACGCCTTGCCAAAGGACAGCGCCGATCTGGCGCTGACCCGGCTCGATCATTTCCGGGGTGCCGATGGCGGCTCCCCCACAGCGGAAGTGCGGCTCGAAATGCAGCGCACCATGACCAAGGGCTGCGCCGTGTTCCGCGATGAGGCACTGATGGCCGAGGGCAAGGCGGCGCTCGCCAAAACCTATGCCCGGATGCAGGACATCAAGGTCAGCGACCGCTCGTTGATCTGGAACACCGATCTGATCGAAACGCTGGAGCTCGACAATCTGATCAGCCAGGCCAGCGTCACCATCCACAGCGCCCACAACCGCAAGGAAAGCCGCGGCGCCCACGCGCATGAGGATTTCCCCGATCGGGATGATGCGGGCTGGATGAAGCACACGGCGGCGTGGTTCGAAGGCTGGGGCGGCAAGGGCGGCGCGGTCAAGATCGATTACCGCCCGGTCCATGAATATACGCTCACCGATGATGTCGAGTACATCAAGCCGAAGAAGCGGGTTTATTGAGATTGTTCGCCTACTCGGAAAATCAAAGCTAACATCAGATCTGAACTTTCGCCAGCTTTTCGGCGGAAACAAGTTTGGCGATAAGGGCAGATTCTGGTTTCGTACGCACTGTGAACCCATCTGCCGTATAGGCGTATCCGTAAATGCGAGTTTTTCGGCGGCCCAGGAGGGGCCAATCACGCACAAAGAGGGGGTTGAATTTCCGCTCACTGGCGTATTTCAGTATATTCTCCATAAGAGCATAGCTTGAGGCGGACATTCCTGGCTGAACTTCGTACGGTGGATCAATACCTTGGATCATCACGTTGCCTGTAAACTGGATCGCATTCTTACGTTTGAGTGGCGATGGCCCCCACCGCAGCCAACCAGTCTCCCATCCAATACCTTTGATTTGTACCGGCCGATTACCCGAATTTGCTACCTCAAACATTAGGAGCGCCGGATATTCGTTGCCGTCACCAAGAATAATTCTTTCGCCTATTTTTAGTCGAAGTCTTGGCTTCCCTGCGTTTAAAGCCAAGAAAAGTGAAACCACTACAGCCAAAAAAGTGCCAATGGCCCCAGCAGCCTGAGCGATTGCGCTAAACTTCGTCCAGTAGATGATCGGATCGCTCACGTGAAAGTTCCTCTGCAGAGCTGGATTCCAGTAATCCGATTCCGGTGCCAGTCGACTCAATTTGAGTTACGAGTTACGCTGCCAGGTGCAACAACCCCTGAATTGACGCACCAAGTCGCAAAGACGCCACCAATTCCGGGCACACCAATTCCGGGGACACAATACTAAAATCTCGCCCCTCCTCTTCAGGGGAGGGGTTGGGGTGGGGCCTCTCCGCCGGGTCAAACGTCGCGCGCGAGGATAGACCCCACCCCGCTGCGGCCAGGCGGCAGAGCCGCCAACTCTCGCTGCCTCTCCCCTAAAGAGGAGGGGGCTGGGCGCGGGCAATCTCTAAACCCGCTCCGCCGCAGACTTGTAAACCGAATTCCGGTCTCGCCGCCCTACAGCAACGACGATCACCGTCACCCGGCCATCATCCACCAGATAGACCAGCCGGTATCCCGCCGGGCGTAGCTTGATCTTGTAGCAGTCCCGCATTTCCAACACGATTGCGGTGACACGTCCGTAAACCCCTAAATTGTCTGCATATTACAACCACCGCTCGAAATCGCTTGCCACGTGAACCACGGCCACGATCTCGATCCGGTCGTCGAATAACAGATAGAACACCGCATGGCGGCCGCTGTTCATCCGGCGTAGGCCGGGGCGGGGTTCATATTCGGCGAAGCGTAGCGGAAATTCGCGCAGCGATTTGATGTCGTCGCGCAGCTTGGCGGAATAGACGGCGGCTTGCGCCTCACCCCAGGCGGCGCGGGTTTCGCGCGCGACACGGCGCATGTCCGCAGAGGCGGCAGCGCGGAACTTGAGGCGGATCACTGCTTGGGAAATTGTTCATCGTACCAGCGGTCGATGTCGAATTCCTCGTCGACCGGGCTGGCCAGACCTTCGTCAATAGCCTCCAGCAGCTTCGATTTGAAAACTGCGCGCTCTTCATGCAGCCGCAGCGCTTCGCGCACGACTTCGCTGGTCGAGCCGTATTCGCCCGAAGCAACTTTGCCCCGGGCGTAGTCGGTGAAGTGATCGCCGAGCGCGATCGAGGTGGTTTTCTTGGCCATGTCGCACCATTACCAAATATTGGTAACGCCGCCAAGCCGCACTTGATCCAATCCGGAGTGATCCGCGACCAGCGCAATTGCCCCTCGCCGCCAACCCCGCATCGCGTTAGCCTCGAGGCGAATTGACGATTCGGGAGCATACCTTGACCGACACACTGCGCCGCGAACGCTCCCCTGGCATGAAGCTGCTGTTCGTTGCCCTGATCGGCGCGGTGCTGACCATTCCGTTGCTGCTGATCTATGCGCTGGTCTATGATCGGCAGGATCAGGCGAGCACGGCGCAGAGCGCGATCAATGCCGGGTGGGGCGGGGCGCAGGTGATCGCCGGGCCGGTGATCGTCGTTCCCTTTCGCACCACCCAGACCCAGAATGAAGAGATCGGCGGAAAGACCGTGACCCGGACGGTCGAGGTCGAGAAATTCCTCTATATCTCGCCAACCGAAAATCGCGCGACCACTGCAATCGCTCCGCAGGAACGCACCAAGTCGATCTATCGCAGCGTGCTGTATGAAGCCAAGGTCAGCGGCAAAGCCAGCTTCGCGCTGCCCGATGATTTGCCGCGGTTCGGGGTCACGCGTGAACGCTTGATGTGGGACCGGGCGCAATTGCGGATGGGTGTGTCCGATGCGCGCGGGCTGACCACTGGCGGCTCGCTGAGCGCCAACGGCAAGGCGTTGGCGCTGCAACCGGGCAAAGGTCCGGCAGCAACCGGCGGCGCAGGCTTTTTTGCCTTCCTGCCGTGGAACGGTGAGGGGCAGCTTGGCATTGAATATGGCTTTGGCCTGCGTGGCAGCCGCTCGCTCAGTATGGTTCCGCGCGGCGGGCAGACCAGTTGGGTGGTCAGCTCCAGCTGGCAGAGCCCCAGCTTCAACGGCGATTTCCTGCCCGACCGTCGGACCATCTCCGACAAGGGCTTCACCGCCAATTACGCGGTCGACAAGCTGGCGCTGGGGCAGGCACCGGTGATGATGGAGGATCCTGGCCCGCCGATGATCGATAATAACTCGGGCTACTCCGGCAGTTCGCGGGTCGCCATGGAAGCCGCGCCTTCGGCCAATGATCCGGCCTCGGGCGGCGCAATGGAGATTGTCGGTGGTGCAAGCCGGGCGCTCAGCATCGATCTGGTCGAACCGGTCAACCTCTACTCCAAAGTCACCCGCGCGGTGAAATATGGCTTCCTGTTCATCGGCTTCACCTTCCTCGCCTTCTTCCTGTTCGACATTGTCGGCGGGGCGCGGGTGGCGTCGGCCGAATATCTGCTGACCGGTGCGGGGCTGATCCTGTTCTTCGTGCTGCTGCTCGCCTTTGCTGAGGTGATCGGGTTTACCCCGGCCTATCTGCTGGCGAGCGCGGCGATCATCGGGCTGCTGGCGTCCTATAGCGCAGCGGTGTTGAAAAGCTGGGTGAGAGGGCGGTTCATCGGCGCGCTGCTGGTCGGGCTTTATGCGCTGCTGTTCGTGCTGCTCAACCTTGAGGCGTGGTCGCTGCTGATCGGCTCGGTGCTGCTGTTCGCGGCACTGGCCGGAGTAATGTATGCGACGCGGAACGTGGATTGGGGCGCGGTCGGGCGGCGCGAGGTTTCCTAAATTCTCTACGAAACGGGGCGGGCAATCGCCTGAGGAAGCACGATATCCATCCTCGTCATCCTGAACTTGTTTCAGGACCCATCGAGCCGCAAGCTCGGAATTAACAAACTGGGCGCAAACCGCTCGGGGCAGTCGTGCAAACAGAGTTCCGGTTGCGAGGAGAAATGGCTCCTGAAACAAGTTCAGGATGACGATTAACGAGAAACCTGGTTCATATGCGGTTGGCCTGACCGGGCGGGGAGGATCCCGCTACCGCCACCTCAGCCGATCCTTGGTCAGCTGATCCACGCTGGTTACGCCCATCAGCTTCATGCCCCGCTCGATCTCGTCCTTGAGGATCGCAATCGCGCGTTCGACCCCGTTTTGTCCCGCAGCGGCCAGCGCATAGAGGTAGAGCCGCCCGCCTGATGCTGCTGTGGCTCCGGCACACAGACTTTTCAGCACATGGGTGCCGCGCCGCACGCCGCCGTCGCAGATAATCTCGATCTCGCCGCCGACGCTATCCACAATCTCGCGCAGCTGATCGAATGGCGCCCGGGCACCATCCAGCTGGCGGCCACCGTGGTTGGAAATCATGATCGCATCGGCGCCGACCTCGACCGCGCGGCGTGCGTCACCGGCGCTCATGATGCCCTTGAGGCAGAAGGTCCCGCCCCAGTCGTTGCGGATTTGCTCGGCCACTTTCCAGTCCATCGACTGATCGAGCATGGTGTTGAAATAGTTCGCAATCGATACCGCCTCACCGGTCCCTTCGGCAACATGGGTATCCAGGTTGGGCAGGCTGAACTTCTCCCGCAACACATAATCCAGCGCCCAGCGCGGCTTCATTGCATAGGACAGCGCCGATGAGGGCGTGAACCGGGGCGGCGAGGTGAAGCCGCTGCGGGCGCAGCGTTCGCGCTTGCCCGAAACGATCGTGTCCACGGTCAGCGCGATGGCGTCGAACTTGGCGGCCTGGCAGCGCTCGATCATGGAGCGGTTGAGGCCCTTGTCCTTGTGGACATACAGCTGGAACAGCTTGGGGCCGGCGGTCATCGCGCCGACTTCCTCGATGCTGACCGTGGCGAGGCTGGAAATGCCGAACCACAGCCCGAACTTTTCGGCTGCGCGGGCAACCGCACGCTCGCCCTGCCAGTGGAACACCCGCTGGAGCGCGGTCGGCGAGAGCAGCAGCGGCAGCGCGCTGGTCCGGCCCATCAGCGTCACCGAAGTGTCGATATCTGCGACGCCTGCCAGCACATCGGGCACAAGATCGGCCTGCGCAAAGGAGGCGGTGTTGCGTTCCTTGGTCAGCTCGTCATCGGCGCCGCCGTCGATATAGTCGAACACGGGCCAAGGCAGCCGCTGCTTGGCGAGGCTGCGGAAGTCGTCGATGTTGTGGCAATCGGTCAGGCGCATCAACGCATCAACGCATCGCAGGTTTCATCGCTGCCGCTTTCCAGCCCCTTGCGCAGCCACTCCATCCGCTGGGTACTGGTACCATGGGTGAACGAGGCTTCGACCGGACGGCGGCCCGCGCTTTTCATCAGCGTATCATCGCCGATCGAATGCGCGGCATTCAGGCCCTCTTCCATGTCGCCCGGCTCGATCTTGTCGCGGTTCTTGGCGGCCCAGACCCCGGCATAGCAATCGGCCTGCAGTTCCATCCGCACCTGCAGCTGGTTGGCCCGGCCCGGGCTCTGCGATTGGGCGCTGCGGATCTGGTCGGAGGTCCCGGTCAGCGTCTGGATATGGTGGCCATATTCATGCGCGATCACATAGGCGCGGGCAAAATCGCCGCTGGCCCCCAATTTCTGCTCCATTTCCTTGTAAAAATCGGTGTCGATGTAGATGCCCTGATCGGTCGGGCAATAGAACGGCCCCATCGCGCTTTGCGCCGCGCCGCAGCCCGAATTGCCATCCTGTGAATAGAATACCAGCTTGCCTGTGAATAGAATACCAGCTTGGGCGGGGTGAATTGCAGGTTCGCCGCCTTGAATACCGGCGCCCAGGTCTTGTTGAGCGAGGACAGCGCGTTGCAGGTTTCGCGGCTGAGCGGATCGATCGTACAGCTTTCATTTGGTGTCGTGCCGCCCTGGGTCTGGGCCGGACCTTGCGTTTGGGCTTGCTCCAGCCCGCCCAGCATCTGGCTGGGATCGACCCCGAACACTACTGCCGCAATCAAAGCGATCACCAGTGTGCCGCAGCCGATCTTGCCGCCCGCCATGCCGATCGAGCGGCCGCTGCCGCGCTGATCCTCGACATTGACGGCATTGGGATCGAAATCGTCGAGACGCATGGCAAACTCCCTCTTGATGCTGGACACTGGCTGGAGCCAGCCGCAAAGGCTGAAACCATAAGTGTTCCATCAAGCCACCGGAGTCGAGAATGTTTCTGCAAGGCAAGCGCGCATTGGTAACCGGCTCCACCTCGGGCATTGGCCTTGCCATCGCCCGGGCCATGGCCGCAGAAGGCGCTGAGGTGGTGTTGTCGGGCTTTGGCAGCGAGACGGAAATCGCCAAACTCTGCGCCGAACTCGGTGCGCGCCATGTCGCGGCCGATCTGATGACCGCAGCCGGGGTCGAGACGCTGATCGTCAGTGCAGGCCCGGTCGATATTCTCGTCAACAATGCGGGCATGCAACATGTCGCGGCGGTGGACGAGTTCCCGATCGACAAATGGGACCAGATTATCGCGCTCAATCTGACGGCGGTGTTTCTTGCCTGCCGTCTCGCAATCCCGGCGATGAAGGCCAAGGGCTGGGGTAGGATAATCTCGACTGCATCGGCCCATTCGCTGGTCGCCTCGCCGTTCAAGGCGCCTTATGTGGCGTCCAAGCACGCGGTGGCTGGCTTCACCAAGTCGGTGGCACTGGAACTTGCCACCACTGGCGTCACCGCCAATTGTATCAGTCCGGGCTATGTCTGGACTTCGCTGATCGAGAACCAGATTCCCGATACGATGGCCGCGCGCGGGCTTTCGCGCGAGGCTGTGATCAATGATGTGCTGCTGGCCAAGCAACCGACCAAGCGCTTCGTCCAGCCTGCCGAAGTCGCCGCGCTGGCGGTGTTCCTGTGCCGCAATGAGGCGGGCAACATGACCGGAGCGAATATCAGCATGGATGGCGGCTGGACGGCGGAGTAGGGGCTGGCCCGATCGCCAAATTCCCGTCATCCTGAACTTGTTTCAGGACCTATTTGGCCGTTTCACTCTGTTGCTTGCCATGAGCTGCAACTACTCCAATCGCGCTTTTGCCGCTGCGGCTGGATGCAAGGCGTAATGGGTCCTGAAACAAGTTCAGGATGACTAGTTTGGGTGTTTGGCATGGGCGCAGCTCCTGCGCAGTGTAACTATCCTGCCACCGCCATGACTTATCCGATCGGTTCACCTCAGAGCCGCTTGCCGCGGCTGGCGCTTGGTGTAGGTAAGGCGCGATGAAGCGAGGCTTGCTAGCGATGAACCGATGGATCGCGCCGCTGCTCGCGGCGGGATTGCTCGCCGTGCCTGCGGACGCCGCCCCGCGCCGGGATCGCGCGCTGGAAGTTCAACTCCTTGCCCATATCACCGAGCTGGCCAGCGATGCCTATCAAGGTCGTGAGCCGGGCACTCCCGGTGAGACCAAGACACTGCGCTACCTTGGCAAACAGTGGTTCGATATCGGGCTGGTTTCGGGCACCAATGACCCTGGCCATGCGTGGTTTGCGCCGGTTACGCTGGTCGCCCGCGCACCCGATGGCAGTTCGGCCCAGTTCAGCCGCAGAGGCAAACGGGTTTATGTGCCGTCCGGATCAGTGCTGATGCTGACTTCGGGCAAGCGGAGCCTGATCGAAAATGCCCCTGTACTGTTTGTTGGCAAGGGCCTGATCGCGCCGGCGCGGGCCGAGCTGGCTGGCCGGGTCGCCTTGCTGCTCGACAACGGGCAGGACAATTCGGACCGGCAGAATGAATTGCTGAAAGCCGGGGCCTCGGCTGTGCTGACCGTACTGGACGGGGATCGCAGTCTGGAGAATGTCGCAAATCGGCGGCAGCGTTCGGGCTATGCTCTCGCTTCGGACGAGCTCGGCGGCGATCTGGAAGGCTTCATCACTGCTGAAGGCCTGGCCAGTGCGCTGGCCGGAACCAAGCAGACTTTGGCCAACCTGGAAAACGCCGCCGCCGATCCTGCGTTTGTCCCGCGCGTGCTTGATCTGGCTGCAACGCTGGAGGCAACCACCCGCGAAACCCGGATCCGCACGCATAATCTGATCGGCAAACTGCCCGGACGGCGGCCAGGATCGGGCGCGGTGTTGCTGGTGGCGCATTGGGATCATTTTGGGGTCTGTGCCTCTCCGCCCGCCGAGGATCTGGTCTGCAACGGCGCGATCGACAACGCCAGCGGGGTCGCCTCGCTGACCGAGATCGCGCGCCGGTTGGCCAAAGGCCCAGCCCTTGATCGCGACGTCTATTTCCTCGCTACCACTGGCGAAGAGCTGGGCCTGCTGGGCGCGCTGGCCTTTGCGGAAAATCCCCCGTTGCCGCTAAGCAAGATCGTCGCCGCCTTCAATATCGATAGCAACGCGCTGGCCCCGGCCGGAACGCCGCTGGGGATTGTCGGCAAGGGGATGACCAAGCTCGACGCCCAGATTGCCAAAGTGGCCAAGGCGCAGAAGCGCAAGATCGTGGAAGGCGATGCCGCCAACGCCTATGTCCGCCGCCAGGATGGCTGGGCCTTGCTCCAGCATGATGTCCCCGCCGTACTGGTCAGCAGCGCCTACGGCGATATCGCCCGGATGGAGCGCTTCTTCGATGGCGACTATCACCGCCCCAGCGACGGGGTGAAGCCGGACCTCGAACTGGGCGGCGCGGCCGAGGATGTGGCGTTCCACGTGGCGCTGGTGCGGTGGTTTGGGGATGTGAAGAAGGTGCCTGCCCCGGCGAAGTAGTGGGGGGGCGCGGTTCGAATCTCCGCTTTCGACAAGTTTTCGGATGCTTAAGCCCCCGAAATAGAACTTCGAAAGCCGCCGTTCGTGCAACTTTCGGACGGGGATCATTCGCGGCTCACTGTGACAGCTTGCGCGTCCCGAGCTCACCTAGCGCCCTGCCGCCTTCGCAGCTTGGTTAGCCCAATAGAGAAGAAGCCGGGATCCGTTCTGACTTTCGTAGTCATAAATTGGTGCCCCCGAGGACAGTTGCCGCACGTAACCCGGCGACACCGGCTGGAGCCATTTAGGCCAGCGCATCAGCTGTTTTGTCATCGTAGACATCTTGTACCAGCCGCCATCCACATATTCGTAGACGTAAATGCGTCCCTGATCGTCCTTGCCCACTGCCATATAGTCGAGCGGGTTTAGCCCCGGCGACCCGTAACAGCGCTGGCCTATGCAATATAGATGGTCGATTCGCACAGCGAATACGCCATTGCCGTTGAGCAGTGAACGGGCGATCTCAAACCGGCACCAGGGTCGCGCCCAAGTGTGCTCCCCGGTGAGAACACAGGTTGCGCTAGTCCCGACGATATTCTTGGTGATTGAACTCCGAAGATACTCTTCGTTGTTGCTTTTCTTGCGCTCCCACAGACTCCGGTCCTGAACGGTCTTAATCCGCTCGCTGTCGATAGGCCTGATCTTGCCGGACTGGCGAACCTGATTGACTCGGTTTACGTCCGCATAGTGGAAGGAATAGAACACGCGCCTCACGCGAGGCGCAGGGGCGGGAAGGCTAGCGGGCGGTACTGCCTGCGGCATCCGCCCTAGAAGGCCGCCCAGAGTGTTCGGCTGCGGGTTCGCACCCAACAGACCCCTCAGCGCCTGCGGTTGCGGTTGATTGTTAAGGTAAGCGCCTAATATCCCCCTGCGCTGCTGCGGTGGGCTGAGCAGACCGCTCAGAGCGTTTTCCAGCGGTGGCGTAACCGGCTTCGGCGGATCGCTCAACGCGCGGAGTATCTGGTCGAGTAAGTTGTTGGGGTTTCCGCTCATCGACTAGCCCATACCAGATGAAGACGATGCAGGCCACCAAAACCGGACCGTAAAAGAGCCAGTTCGACTTGCTGTTGATGGCCTTCATCGTGTCGCCTCGGTTGACGGACGGCGCGATTGCCAGATTGGTCGCGTGGTCCAAATCGCGAGCCGCCACATCGTCGTAGAAACTTCGGAAACGCACCTCCAGGGTCATGTAGTAAGTATCGACGAGGAAGAGGGTCAATGCTGCGATCATCGCAATCACTCCCAGCTGCGCGGCATCGGTTTGGAGCGATATGGCAGCAAGCCCGGCGAGAATGGTGATGGTGAAAGTCTTCGCGCTGGCGCTGAACCCCGACATGCGGGCAATGACGCCCTGGATCATGCTGAGGTGCGCCACCCTCAATGTGACCAAGCTCTCCTCTTTCAACTCCATACGTCCCTTTCATTCATAATTGGCGGTAGCTGCTGATCGAACGGCAGCTATCGTCGTATAGTCTCTTAGAAGCGGCCTGTCAGCACCGCACTCAAAGCAGAAATTCCCACGACTCCACCCCCAACATTCCCCCGCCTTGTGCGCCGCGTCAGGTGCGGTTACATGGGCCGCCACGAATCCCCCTCCCAAAGCAAAAAGTGGCGCATATGGATATCCCCCTCGGCCTTACCTTTGATGACGTTCTGCTGCGTCCGGCCGAGTCCGATATTCTCCCCACCCAGGCCGATACGCGCACTTTTTTGACCCGCAGCATTGCTCTCAACATTCCGGTGATCTCCTCGGCGATGGATACCGTGACCGAGGCGGACATGGCGATTGTCATGGCGCAGATGGGCGGGATCGGCGTGCTGCACCGCAATCTCACCGTTGAAGAACAATGCGCCGCGGTGCGAACGGTGAAGCGGTTTGAAAGCGGCATGGTGGTCAATCCGATCACCATTGATCCGAATGCCACGCTGGGCGAGGCGCAGGCGATCATGCTGGCCAACAAGATCAGCGGCATTCCGGTGGTCGAGGCCAGCGGCAAGCTGGTCGGTATCCTCACCAACCGCGATGTGCGCTTTGCGGCCAACCCGGCCCAGCCGGTGCGCGAGTTGATGACCCATGAGGATCTGGCGACGGTCAAACTGGGCTCGAGCGGTGATGAAGCGCGGCGGCTGCTCCATCAGCGGCGGATCGAGAAGCTGCTGGTGGTTGATGATGCATTTCACTGCATCGGGCTGATTACCGTCAAAGATATTGAAAAGGCCGTCAATTTCCCCAACGCCACCAAGGACGAAACCGGCCGCCTGCGGGTTGCCGCCGCCACTACGGTGGGCGACAAGGGGTTTGAGCGGACCGAGGCGTTGCTTGCTGCCGAATGCGATGTGGTGATTATCGACACCGCGCATGGCCATAACAAGGACGTTGCAAGGGCAGTGGAACGGGTCAAGAAGCTGTCAAATAATGCCCAGGTCATCGCCGGTAACGTCGCCACCTATGAAGCGACCCGCGCGCTGATTGATGTCGGGGCCGATGCGGTCAAGGTCGGGATCGGGCCGGGCTCGATCTGCACCACACGGATTGTGGCAGGCGTCGGCGTGCCGCAGCTGACCGCGATCATGGATGCGGCGCGCGCTGCAGCTGAAGCGGGTATTCCGATCATTGCCGATGGCGGCTTGCGCACCTCGGGCGATGCGGCCAAGGCGATTGCCGCAGGCGCTTCGACCATCATGATCGGCTCGATGCTGGCGGGCACCGAAGAAGCCCCGGGCGAAACGTTCCTCTATCAGGGCCGCGCTTACAAAAGCTATCGCGGCATGGGCTCGGTCGGCGCGATGGCGCGCGGCAGTGCGGACCGCTATTTCCAGCAGGAAATCAAGGACAGCCTCAAGCTGGTTCCCGAGGGGATCGAGGGGCAGGTCGCCTACAAGGGCGCGGCCAAGGATGTGGTTCACCAGCTGGTTGGCGGGATCAAGGCAGCGATGGGCTATACCGGCTCGGCCACCATCGAAGACCTGCGAAACAACGCGCAATTCGTGCGGATCACCGGCGCGGGCCTGCGCGAAAGCCATGTCCACGATGTGACGATCACCCGTGAGGCGCCGAATTATCCCTCGCGCTGATATGCCATGACGCCTTCTGCCCGCGTTCAGGCCGCGATCGAGATCCTTGATCTAGTGATTGCGGCAGCGCGCGCGCAGGGCGCTCCGGCTGACCGGATAATTGCCGACTGGTTCCGCACCCGGCGGTTTGCCGGAAGCGGTGACCGGCGCGCGGTGCGCGAGCTGGTTTATGCGGCAATCCGCGCCTGCGGTGAAGTTCCCGCCAATGGCCGCTCTGCGATGCTGCGCCTTGCGGGTGACGATCCGCAGCTTGCCGGATTGTTCGATGGTTCGGCCCACGCGCCTGCACCGATTGCCGCCGATGAGGCTCCAGCGGCCAGCGGGATTGCCCCGCGCTGGTTGGAGGCCGCGCTGGAGCGTTCGGGCATTGCCGGGGATGAGGCCGCCGCATTGCTGGGCCGCGCGCCATTGGATATTCGGGTCAACACACTCAAGGCTACGCGCGAGACGCTGGAACTGCCGCTGACAGGCGAGCCGACGGTGGCGCCTGCGGGACTGCGCTTTCCCTCAGGCACCCAGGTTGAAGCATGGCCCGCCTATACTGCGGGCCAAATCGAAATACAGGACAGCGGCTCGCAGCTGGTCTGCCTTGCGCTGGCGGCCCAGCCTGGCGAAGCGGTGGTCGATCTATGCGCCGGGGCCGGGGGCAAGACCCTCGCGCTGGCAGCGGCGATGGATAATCGCGGTGCACTACTGGCCTGCGACAGTGATCGGGGGCGGCTGGCGCGGCTCGACCCGCGCGCGGAGCGGGCCGGAGTCGCGATCATCGAAACGCTGCTGCTCGATCCGGGTCGTGAGAATGTGGCGCTGGCTCGCTGGCAGTCCGGGGCCGATGCGGTGCTGGTCGATGCGCCCTGCTCGGGCACTGGCACCTGGCGGCGCAATCCAGAAAGCCGCTGGCGGCTGAATGAGAGGGAGCTGGCCCGGCTGGTCGCGCTTCAGGCCCGGCTGCTCGATATTGCCGCCGCGCTGGTCCGTCCGGGCGGCAGGCTGGTTTATGTGGTTTGCTCGTTGCTTGATGGCGAAGGCGCAGGCCAGATCGAAGCGTTCCTCGCCCGCCATCCCGATTGGCGCGCGGTGCCAGTGGAACTTCCGGCCGGTATGCCGCGTTGTGCAGGAATGCGCCTTACCCCGTACCGCGACGGGACGGACGGCTTTTTCTTCGCACGGCTCGAAAAGCCGTGATATCACAGCTGCGATGTCGACCCTCAAGGAGCAGATAATGCGTTATGCCCCCGCCGCCCTCGCGCTGTCCTTGCTGGCTGCGGTCACGGCCAGCGTCAGCTTTGGTGCTCCGCCTGCACTGCCGCTTGATGCTCGTGCCGTCGCCCTGGTGGCACAAGGCCGGGCGGCCTTGGCTGTCGGCAATGCCGATGCTGCGATCGATGCGTTTGAGGCAGCCCTGGCCGTCCAGCCGGGTCAGGTCGCGATCTATCTCGATCTGGCCGCAGCAACTCGCCGGCAGGGGCTGCAAGGCAAGGCGCTGCATTATTACCGCGAGGCGCTGGAACGCGAGCCGAACAATCCCTGGGCGATTGCCGGTGAAGGCGCCACGCTGGTTGAAAAGGGCGCGATCGAAAAGGCCCGACGCAATCTTGTCCGGTTGCAACAGATTTGCGGTGGTGATTGTACGCCCAGCAGGGAACTCGCCGCTGTTATCGCCAAAGGCCCGGCCCCTCGGCTTGTAACTGCGGAGGCAGTGCAGGCCAAGCCGGTGGTGAGGCCAAATTGAGGCTGGCATCGTCCCGGATCAAGTCTGGGACGATGCGAAGATCAGATCAATTCGCTAAACTCTTCCAGAACAGCGCGATAGACGCGCTTCTTGAACGGTACGATTACGTCTGGCAGTAATGCCGGTTCGATCCATTTCCATTCGCAGAACTCGGCCGGATCGTGGGCATCGATGCGGATATGCTCGTCGCTGCCGGTGAACCGCGCGAGCAGCCAATACTGGCGCTGCCCGCGATATTTCCCGCCCCATAGCTTGCCGAGCAGGGTTTCGGGCAGATCATAGAACAGCTCTTCGCGGGTTTCTGCCAGCAGGCTGACGTGCTCTGCCTCAATTCCGGTTTCTTCCCACAGTTCGCGCAGGGCGGCTTCGCGTAGCTCTTCCCCCTCATCGATCCCGCCTTGCGGCATCTGCCAGAAATCGCCTTCACCGCCCAAAGTCTCTCTGGTGTCTATGCGCTTGCCGACAAAGGCATGGCCCGCGCCATTGACAAGCATCACGCCAACGCAGGGGCGGTAGGGCAGGTGGTCAAAATTCTTGGTCATGCCATCCCTTAGCCGGTAGTCCGCGCCAACAGCAACTTCATGGCCGCAAATATGGCGTGCGTATCTGCTTGGGCGCTGGGGATTGCCTTGCGCGTGCTCGAAAAATCGTGGGTCAGTCCGTTCATGTGCAGGTAAAGCGTGTCGACCCCGGCCTCGACCAGCTTGGCAGCAATCCGGCGGCCCTGATCCTGCAGCGGATCAAGCCCGGCAGTTGCGACGATTGTGGGCGGCATGCCCTGTGCGCTGGCCAATAGGGGGAAGGCGCGCGGATCGCCCGGCGCGGGCTGATAGAGCGAATAGAACCAGTCCATCGTGTCTTTGGTGAGCAAATAGCCCTGTGCAAAGGTTTCCATCGAGCCATCTTGCGATTCGTCGGTGGCAGGATAGAGCAGCACCTGCAGCAGCATCGGGACCGCTGCCGGTTTGTCACACAAGGCGCGCGCCGTCACCGTGGCCAGATTGCCGCCCGCGCTGCCGCCAATAGTGGCAATGCCGGTCACCTTGCGGCCAAGTTCGGCCGGGCTTGCAGCCAGCCACCGCGCGGCAGCCTCGCAATCGTCGGGCGCAGCAGGGAAGGGATCCTCGGGCGCAAGCCGGTAGTGAACCGCCAGCACCGGCAGGTCGAGCTCGGCAGAAAGCTCGGTGCAGAGCGAGTTGTGCGTATCAAGATCGCCGATCACAAAGCCGCCACCGTGGAAGAACAGGACTACCGGGCTGGGTTCGCGGCTTGCGCGGACGTCATAGAAGCGCAGCGGGATATCGCCCGCCGGGCCCGGGCAGGTCAGATCACGGATTACCGCAAGGGGTCGCGGATCTGCCTCGGTCATGGCCTTGAGTGCAAGATAGCCGGCGCGCTGTGTTTCAGGATCGGGGACACCCTCTGGCGCAGGCTGGCTGTTGACCAGCGCGAGGAAACCGGCAACGTCGTCGCGCACGAAATGCTTGGTGTCAGTGGTGGTCATCTTGGGATGTCATCCTCTAAGTTGATAGGTTTCAGCGGAGGTTAAGTCGCCTTTTGCCACTTGACTAGCGGGCCTCGCGGTTCTTTGCTTCACATTGATTGGCCGCAATACAGATTTTCTTCATTGCGCGGCTAAATGGGAGAGGCCTAGGGCGATCCGCACATTGGCGCGGGACCACCCTAACGCCTGACAAGGATGATACATGGCCACGCAACTCGCGGAACCCGAAGCACGCAATTCCAGCCCTGAAACCGTCGTGGTCCGTTTCGCCGGCGATTCAGGCGATGGGATGCAGTTGACTGGTGGGCAGTTCACCCTGTCAGCGGCGCTGTCGGGCAATGATTTTGCCACTTTCCCCGATTTTCCCGCGGAAATCCGCGCCCCGCAAGGCACGCTGTTCGGCGTCTCGGCGTTCCAGATCAACTTTGGCTCGACTGCGATCGATACCGCAGGCGATGCTCCCGATGTGCTGGTGGCGATGAACCCGGCGGCGCTGAAAACCAACGTCGGCGCGCTCAAGCCAGGGGGCCTGATCATTGTCGACACCGGTGAGTTCAGCAAGCGCAACCTCGACACGGCCAAGTATGAGGTTAGCCCGATCGACGATGGCAGCCTGGCCAAGTGGCAGGTGCTGGCGTTTGACATCAGCGCGCTGACGCTCGAATCGGTCAAGCCGTTCGGGCTTGGCAACAAGGAGGCGCTGCGCTGCAAGAATATGTGGACGCTGGGGCTGGCGCTGTGGATGTTCGATCGCGATCGGGCACCGCTGATTGAGTGGCTCAATGGCAAGTTCGCCAAAAGCCCGGTCCTGGCGCAGGCCAATATCGCCGCGCTTAATGCGGGTCATGCTTACGGCGAAACCGCCGAACTTGGCGGTTATATCAAGCAGGTCCACGTCAATCCGGTTGAATCCTCGCCGGGTCTGTACCGCACGGTCACCGGTGCGGAAGCGGTCAGCCTCGGGCTGGTCGCGGGCGCGCAGCTGGCCGGGCTGAAGATGTTCTTCGGCGGCTATCCGATCACACCGGCCTCGGCGATCCTGCACCATCTGGTGCGGCTCAAGGAATTTGGCGTCACGACCTTTCAGGCTGAGGACGAAATCGCTGCAATCGCCTCTGCCATCGGGGCATCTTATGCAGGCCAACTGGGAGTCACCTCGTCATCCGGTCCGGGCATTGCCCTCAAGGGTGAGGCGATGGGGCTGGCGATCATCACCGAACTGCCGCTGGTGATCGTCAATTCGCAGCGCGGCGGGCCGTCGACTGGCTTGCCCACCAAGACCGAGCAATCGGACCTTTATCAGGCGGTTTATGGCCGCAATGGCGATGCGCCGCTGCCGGTGATCTCGGCCAGCAGTCCGGCCGATGCGTTTGAAGTCGCGATTGAGGCCTGCCGGATCGCGGTGCAATATATGACCCCGGTGATCCTGCTGACCGATGGCTATATCGCCAATGCGGCCGAGCCATGGCTGGTTCCCGATCCGGCCAGCTTCACGCCCTTCCCGGTGACATTCCTCACCGAAAAGAACGACGGCGACAATCTGCTGCCGTTCAAGCGCGACGCCAACGGGAAACGCCCATGGATCAAGCCCGGCACCCCCGGATTGATGCACCGCATCGGCGGGATCGAAAAGCAGGTCGATACCGGCCATATCGATTACACGCCCGAGAATCACCAGATCCAGACCGATGCGCGGCGGGCCAAGATTGATGGGATCGCCAATAGTATCCCAGCGCAGGAAGTGAGCCTTGGTGAAACGTCGGGCAGACTGGCGCTGGTCGGTTGGGGTTCGACCTATGGTCCGATCCATCAGGCAGTGCGCCGGGCACGGGCCAAGGGACTGGACGTTTCGCATATTCATGTCCGCCACATCTGGCCGCTGCCCGCCAATCTGGGCGAGCTGCTGCGCGGCTATGACAAGATCATCGTGCCGGAGATGAACACCGGCCAGTTCAAGACCGTGCTGCGCGATCAGTTCCTGGTTGATGCCAGGCCGCTGACCAAGACTTCCGGACAGCCGTTTACGATCGCCGAGATTGAAGCGGCGATTGAAGGAGCGCTCGCATGAACGAGATGACCAAAATCGCCGTCCAGACCACACTCAAGGATTGGGAAACCGATCAGGAGGTCCGCTGGTGCCCGGGTTGCGGGGATTATGCGATCCTCAAAGCGGTGCAACGGACCATGCCCGAGATCGGCGCGGATCCGGCCAACACCGTGTTCGTCTCGGGCATCGGCTGCTCCAGCCGCTTCCCCTATTTCATGGAAAGCTATGGCTTCCACACGATCCACGGCCGCGCGCCCGCCTTTGCCACGGGGATCAAGCTCGCCAATCCGGAGCTGGATGTGTGGATCATCACCGGTGACGGCGATGCGCTGTCGATCGGCGGCAACCACACGATGCATATCCTGCGCCGCAATCTCGATTGCCAGATCATGCTGTTCAACAATGAGATCTACGGGCTGACCAAGGGGCAATATTCGCCCACCAGCCGGGTCGGCACCACCTCGCCCTCAACCCCGCTCGGCTCGGTCGATCGCCCGGCGTCCCCATGCGCCTATGCGCTGGGCAGCGGCGCGCGGTTTGTGGCGCGCGGGATCGATGTCTCGAAAAATCTGCCCGAAGTGCTCAAAGCCGCCCACGCCCACCGCGGCGCGGCCTTCATCGAGATTTTCCAGAACTGCATAGTCTATAACAAGGACGTGTTCGGCGCCTTCACCGAAAAAGCGGGCGCGGCCACCGGCCAGCTCTGGCTGAAGCAGGGTGAGCCGATGCTG
Organism: Novosphingobium sp.; assembly: GCA_031372185.1. Taxonomy (GTDB): domain Bacteria; phylum Pseudomonadota; class Alphaproteobacteria; order Sphingomonadales; family Sphingomonadaceae; genus Novosphingobium. Next base: position 17,684 of record JANMKT010000108.1, on the reverse strand, counting down.
TTCAACAACGGCACGCAAGGGATTGCGCTGGATGCAGCGGCGCTGACATTGAAGGTGGTCGATGTGGCGGACGGGAATTGGCAAAGCGCAGGCGTGATCGTCCATGACATCACCAACCGCTCGGTCGCGCATATGCTGGTCGAGCTGCCGTTCGGACCCTTCCCGATGGCGCTGGGCGTGATCTATGACGATCCGCGCCCGACCTATGAGGCCGGCGTGATCGAAGAGCGCACCAAAGCCAGCGCCGGTAAGGAACCCGATCTGGCCAAGCTGCTCGCCAAGGGCCAGACCTGGACCGTAACCAGGCACGGGCCGGAGCTTTGAGGGTGCGAGGGAAGAGATAGTTGGGTTCACACGAAGACACGAAGCTGTCGCGCTTGGATCAACTTGAAGCGATCACTCGGAGTGTCATTGATTGTGGCTATCAGCTGCACCGTGAGCTTGGGCCGGGCCTGCTTGAGTCAGCCTATGAGACACTGATGGCTGCTGCATTGGCGCAGGCTGGCCATTCGGTTCTGCGACAAGTTCCCATTACCATGCAATTTCGCGGCGTTGTTGTAGATAACGCATTCAAGATTGATCTGCTGGTCGATGATTGCCTAATTGTAGAGCTCAAATCGATCGAGCGACTTGCCCCAGTACACGCGAAGCAAGTCCTGACCTACCTCCGCCTGATGCGCCTACCGCTTGGTCTTTTGATGAATTTTGGCCAAGCAACCTTCAAAGATGGCCTCCGGCGGGTCGCTAACGACTACTACGGGCAGATCGGCCGAGCGTGACATCTTCGTGTCTTCGTGTGAAACAAACCTAATTCAACCTCAAACCAGCCCACCCCACCAGCGCGTGGCAGGCTAGCACCCAGCCGACGCCGCCCAGCCATCCGGCCAGAACATCGCTGGGATAGTGCACTCCCAGCCAGACCCGGCTGAAGCTGATCAATGCGCCGATGATCAGCGCGGCGATGATAAATGCACGGTGCCGGCTTGGCGCGATCAAGGGCGAGAAGGCCAGTGCGAGCGCGAAATACAGTGCGGTGCCACCAAAGGCGTGGCTGCTGGGGAAGCTGTAGCCGCCTGCTTCAACCAGATGATCAACCACGCTGGGCCTCTCGCGGCCAAACAAATGTTTGATATCGCTTACGAACAACCGATCAGGGAAGGCCGCCAGCGCCAGAAACACCGCCCCGCGCCACTGCCGCAGCAGCAACAGCGTGGCGGTGCCAAGCACCGCCAGCGCAAAGCGCAGCTTCCCTTCGCCCATCCGGGTGATGGCGATGAACAGGCCGTTAAGTGCCGCCGGACCGCGGCGCAGGGCGATCAGGATCGCTTCGTCCAGACCTTGGATCCAGCCTTGGGTTACCGCCACCGCAAGCGCGCCAAAGCCCAGCCAGCATAGTCCGGCTATGCCAACGGACCGAGTCGCGGGAAGGGCAAGTCCGGTCATTATGGAACGCAGAGTTGCATGGCCTTTTTAAGATGGCAAGTGCTTGCCAAGGGCCAATTTTCTTGTCACGTTTTGACACATGGATAACCTCACCCATTCGCTGATCGGGGCGGCACTTGGCCAGGCCGGGCTCAAGCGCAAGACCGGGCTTGCCATGCCCGCGCTGATTATCGCGGCGAACCTGCCCGATATCGATGCGCCTTGCGCGATCTATGGGATCGAATCGCTTTCCATGCGGCGCGGGATTACCCATGGCCCGATTGCGCTGCTGGTGCTGCCGGTGCTCCTCGCGGGGGCGATTTGGTGGTTCGACCGCTGGCAGACCAAGTGCGGCAAGCGGCCAGAGGGGCGGCTGCCGCTCCACCTTGGCTGGCTGGTGGGGCTGGCTTTTATCGGCACGCTGACCCATCCGGCGTTTGATTGGCTGAACAATTACGGCATCCGCCTGCTGGAACCGTTTTCGCATCGCTGGTTTTATGGCGACACGCTGTTCATTATCGATCCGTGGATCATCGCAATCCTGGGGTCGGGGTTCTGGTTCTCGCTGAGGCGGGAGCGGCGCAATCTGCCAGCCTGGCCTAAACCTGCCCGTGCCGCGATTGGCGCTACGGGTGGCTACATCGCTCTCAATTGGGTAATCAGCGGGCTCGCAGTCTCAGGGATTTACGATGGTCCAAACACTTTGGTCGTCAACGCGGTTCCCGGCGCATTCTGGAAGCGCGAGGTTCTATGGCGCGATGATCACCTAATGAGAATTGCACCACTTCCCGAAAGTTACGGACGCCGACAATTCTCGATTTTCAATGGCCCCGAGCAGGATGACAATGAAGACTTAGGTTCGACCAACATGGCTGACCCTCGCATCGCGGAGTGGGCCAAGCATAATCCCGCCGCACAAGCATTCCTGTTCTGGTCGCGCATGCCGATTGCAGAGCTGCATGATGACCGAATCATCCTTCGCGATCAGCGCTTCCTAGACCCGCTTGCTGCAGACCAGTTCTCCGTCACATTGAAGCCTAAACCATGACAACCCCCACTATAGTATGGCTACGCCGCGATTTGCGGTTGGCGGATCAGGCCGCGTTTCATGCCGCCGCCGCGTCCGGCCCGGTGATCCCGGTTTATGTGATGGATGATGAGACCCCCAAACACCGCCGGATGGGCGCGGCCTCGCGCTGGTGGCTGCATCACAGTCTCGCCAGTCTCGATGCCACTTTGCAGGCAATTGGTTCGCGGCTGATCCTGCGGCGCGGCAGTTGCGACGAAGTGCTGGCCGTGCTGGCGGCTGAAACCGGCGCGCGTGAAGTTCACGCCCTCCACCACTACGAACCGTGGTGGCGCAATGCCGAGCGGGCGGTTGCCGCGCGGCTCGCCCTGACCTTGTATCATGGCAATACGCTGGCCCCGCCCGGCTCGGTGCTGACCGGCAGCGGTGCGCCCTACAAGATTTTCACCCCGTTCTGGCGCGCGCTGAACGAGCAGATGCCGCCCTCCCCAACGCTGGCTGCTCCCACCTCCCTTGCCGCGCCCAGCCAATGGCCGCCAAGCGAGCAGCTGGCGGAGTGGAACCTGCTGCCAGCCAATCCCGATTGGGCGGGCGGCTTTCGCGAGGAATGGACGCCGGGTGAGGCGGGCGCGCTGGACCGATTGGAGGACTTTGCCGATCAGGCTGCACGTTATGAGGCGCGGCGCAATCTGCCCTCGATCGAAGGAACCTCACGCCTTTCGCCCCACCTTCATTTCGGCGAGATTTCACCCGCAGCGATCTGGCACCGCCTTGCCGGGGCAGGCGGATCGACTGCCAAGTTCCTTGGCGAGTTGGGCTGGCGCGATTATGCCCAGAACGTGATCCTGCAATTGCCTGATTATGGCGCGCGCAATGCCCGCCCCGGGTTTGATGCCCTCACGTGGCGAAGCGGGCCAGCGGCTGAGGCAGATCTTGCGGCCTGGCAGCAGGGCCGCACTGGCTATCCGATCGTCGATGCCGGGATGCGCCAGCTGTGGCACAGCGGCTGGATGCACAACCGGGTGCGGATGATCGTGGCGGGGTTCCTGATCAAGCATCTGCTGATCGATTGGCGGGCCGGCGAGAGCTGGTTCTGGGATACGCTGGTTGATGCCGATTATGGCTCCAACGCAGTCAACTGGCAGTGGAACGCGGGCAGCGGAATTGATTCCAACATGTTCGTGCGGATCATGGCCCCGCTCAGCCAGTCGGCCAAGTTCGACGCGGCGGACTATATTCGCCGCTGGGTGCCCGAACTGGCCGGGCTCCCCGATGGCGAGATTCACGATCCCGAATTGCTCCGCCCGCGCAATTATCCGCCCCGGATTATTGAGCACCGCACGGCGCGCGAGCGGGCGCTGGCAGCTTTTGCGAGGATGAAGGACAAAGTGTGACCGCACAACCTTGCCCGCCAGACTCCAGCGCCCCATATATCTTCCCATGAACGCGCAGGCGCCGGGAAGGGGAGCTCAGCTCGTCACAGCAGGACAGTGGATCGGGAGCGGTCCGCAGTGGCTGTCGCGCGTCTTTACCGGAGGTTTTCACCGCATTCTCGATCGGCTTGATCGCGGCCTGCTGCGCGGCTCGATCACTGCAACCCTGCCTGATGGGAGCACCCGGCTGCTGGGCGCACGCGCACCGGGTTTCGATGCGCTGCTGCAGATTCATGATTGGCGCGGTCTGCTGCGGCTGGCGACGGGCGGTTCGGTCGGGGGCTATCAGGGGTGGGAACAAGGCGAATGGTCCAGCCCCGATCCGGTTTCGCTGTTCGCTGTGCTGATGGCCAATGGCGAAGCGCTGGGCGATGCCGCGCGCGCGCTGGGCCCTTGGCGCTGGCTGGTGCGGCGGCTCCACCGCTTGCACCGCAACACCAGAGCCGGGGCACAGCGCAATATCCACGCCCATTATGACCTTGGCAATGATTTCTACGCGGCCTGGCTTGATCCGGGCATGAACTATTCCAGCGCGCGCTTTGTCTCGGGCTCAGAATCGCTGGAGGCAGCGCAGCAGCATAAGCTTGAATCGATTGCCGCGCGGGTGGCCGGAGCCGCTACCGTGCTGGAAATCGGTTGCGGTTGGGGTAGCCTTGCCGGGTATCTTGCGCGCCAGGGCGCTGCGGTAACCGCGATCAGCCTGTCGGACGAGCAGCTGGCCTGGGCGCGCGCGCAACAGCCGACCGAAATTGAGTTTCGCAAGCAGGATTACCGCGATGTTGCCGGGCAGTTTGACGGGATCGTCAGCGCCGAGATGGTCGAGGCGGTTGGTCAGGAATACTGGCCGGCCTTCTTCGATTGCATCGCCCGCAATCTGCAGCCCGGCGGACGCGCGGCGATCCAGTATATCGCGATCCGCGACGAGCTGTTCCCGTCCTATGCGGACAGCGCAGACTTCATCCAGACTTATGTCTTCCCCGGCGGGATGCTGGTCAGTGAAGCAAAGTTCCGCAAGCTTGCGGCGACCCGCAGGCTCGAATGGTGCGATCCGGCCAGCTTTGGCCCCGATTATGCCGAAACGCTCCGGCTGTGGCGCGCGAACTTCGATCGAGCGGTGGATGAGGGCCGCCTCCCCTCCGGTTTCGATCAACGCTTTGCCCGGCTCTGGCGTTTTTACCTGATGTATTGCGAAGGCGGTTTCCGCGGCGGCGGAATCGATGTCGCCCAAGTAACCCTGGTCAAGTGGTGAGCTGTTACAGAATTGGCCGATAAACCGTTTCGCCGCGATAGCGGGCCAGGATGTTGTCATGGACAATCGGGCTGAGCATATTGTCAAAGGCACAGCCAGCCAAGCTGTTGTCCCACCAGATCACTTCGCCCTGCAAGGCCTCAAGGCCGGGAAGGGTGAGCCAGCATACCATCCCGGGATGCACCCGGTTGACTGCAGCAGCGCAGAATCCGCTGAGCGAAAGATCATGCACCACGGTTTGATATCCGCGCCCGCCGGATATCCGCATCGATGCGGGGATTGCGAGCCGCGTGCGCGGCGCGCTGCGATCTTCTTGCGCGGCAAGAAGATAGGGGTCGCGCATTCCAACCGTCAAACCGTTCATATTTCACGTCCCTCCTGTTGCCTTCCGGCGGCTTCCCCAAGCTTGTCAGAGTATGGACCGACTGGGTTGAGCAGAGCTTATGAGGAAGGGTTAACGGATTCGCGGTGTGGACTGGTGTATTGTTCAGCAAGCATCGCAACCAGCCGCGCAGCGACCGCTTGGGGCGGCTTGACCGAGGCCGGATCTTCGCCCGGATAGGCCCGCGCCCGCATCGCGGTGCGGGTGGCGCCGGGATTGACGATTGCGACACGGATATTGCTGATATTACGCACTTCTTGTGCATAGCATTCGGTCAGAACTTCGGCCGCAGCCTTGCTTGCGGCATAGGCGCCCCAGAACGCACGGGGTTGCGCGACCACGCCGGTCGTCAATAATACAAGCCGCGCATCGGGGCTTTTGCGCAGCAACGGATCGAAATTGGCGATCAGCGCCTGTGTGGCCAAAACATTAACCGTCAGCGTTTTGCCAAAACTGGCTGAGTCAATGTCTCCGACCGAGGTCAGCTGCGGCAGGATTGCGGCGCAATGAACCAGGATGTCAAGCTGGTCCCAGCGGCTGGCAATGGCGCTGGCCAGGCGGGCGATGCCATCGGGCTCCGCCAGATCGACCGGCGCAATCGTGGCATTGCCACCGGCTGCGAAAATCCGCTCTTCAACCGCTTCGAGTGCTTTGGTATCCCGCCCGGTCAGCACCACATGGGCGCCGGCTGCGGCAAGCGCCTCAGCAGTCGCCGCACCAATTCCGCGGCTCGCTCCGGTGACGAGCGCAACCTGGCCATCAAACTGCATCAGGCGACCTTGTTTACCGAGAGCGCCAGCTGGGGAGCGTCATCCTCACGTTCGGAGAAATCGGTCAGCCGGGTAGGATATTCACCGGTAAAGCAAGCGTCGCAATGCTGCGGGCAGGCATTGTTGCGCTCTTTCTCACCCATCGCGCGATAGAGGCCGTCGATTGAAAGGAAGGCCAGGCTGTCCGCCTCAATGAATTTGCCCATCCCGGCTACATCCATCTGCGCGGCCAGCAACTTGCTCCGCTCGGGCGTGTCGACCCCGTAGAAGCAGCTGTTCTCATAGGGCGGACTGGCGATCCGCATATGCACTTCGGCCGCCCCTGCATCGCGCATCATCTGGACGATTTGCAGGCTGGTGGTGCCGCGAACGATCGAATCGTCGATCAGTACAATCCGCTTGCCCTCGACAATCGCGCGGTTGGCGTTGTGCTTGCGTTTTACGCTGGAATGGCGCGCCCCATCGGAAGGCTGGATGAAAGTCCGCCCGACATAGTGCGACCGGATGATCCCCAGCTCGAACGGAATACCCGATTGCTGGGCATAACCGATCGCGGCAGGCACCCCGCTATCCGGCACCGGGACCACCAGATCGGCATCAATCCCGGCTTCTTTGGCCAGCTCAATCCCAATCCGCTTGCGCACCTCGTAAACCGATTTTCCGCCCATCACGGAATCAGGGCGGCTGAAATAAACATGCTCGAAAATGCAGGGGCGGGGGTTGGGCCGTCCGAACGGGCGGTGGCTGGTCATCCGGCCATCGGCTCGAACTTCGACCAATTCGCCCGGTTCCACTTCGCGCAGGAATTCGGCGCCGACCACATCAAGCGCAACGGTTTCGCTGGCAAACACGGTTGCACCGCCAAGCTTGCCGATAACCAGCGGGCGAATACCCAGTGGATCGCGGCAGGCAATCATCCGTTTGGGGGTAGTGCAGATCAGCGAATAGGCCCCCTCGACCATCCGCAGCGCATCGACGAACCGATCAAGCAGCGTGGGATAGCGGCTGGTAGCGATCAGGTGGATGATCACCTCGGTGTCCGAGGTCGACTGAAAAATCGCACCCTTGTTGACCAGCTCGTGCTTGAGGTGCAGCGCGTTGGAGATATTGCCATTATGGGCAATCGCAAAGCCGCCGCGGGCAAGATCAGCGAACAGCGGCTGGACATTGCGCAATCCGGCGCCACCGGTGGTTGAATAGCGGACGTGGCCAACCGCCATTTCGCCTGGCAATTCGGCGAGCGCGGCGCTGCTCGAAAAATTTTCGGCAACATGGCCAAGTCCGCGGCGCGAATAGAACTCCTTGCCATCAAAGCTGGTGATGCCCACCGCCTCCTGGCCGCGGTGTTGCAGGGCATGGAGGCCAAGGGCTACGGTTACCGCTGCATTGGGCATACCGATCACGCCAAACACCCCGCACTCTTCGCGCAGCTTGTCTCCATCGAGATCAAAGAACGGATGGGTAAGGTTCATAGAGGATGCGCCCGGCCAGTGGTAAGCCCTATCGCAGGGCCTTTGGCGCGTGTCGGCTGTGAAAGCAATGGGGATCGCGCCCCATTGCCAGCAAGCCTGCCTGACCCTACATCGCGTCCAGCAACTCCGCAGCCTGGAACTCCGCTTGATCCTCTCCCCCTTCGAATGGACTATCGCCAAGCGCTATATGATGCCGGGCCGCAGCGAGGGATTCATCGCGCTGGTCGCAGGGATCAGCCTGGCTGCGGTGATGCTGGGCGTGGCGGCGCTGGTAATCGTGATGAGCGTGATGAACGGCTTTCGCGCCGAACTGCTCGACAAGATCGTCGGGTTGAACGGCCACGCGATCATTCAGGCTTACGGTGGACGTCTGGAAAACTGGCAAGGCGTGCTGCAACAGGTGAAAGCCACGCCCGGTGTGGTCCATGCCTCGCCGCTGATCGAACAGCCATTGCTGACCAGTTTCAACGGCCGGGTCGAGGCGATCCTGGTGCGCGGCAATCTGGCCGAGGATATCAACCGGCTGCAGGACAAGAAAAAGGCCGGCAATCTGGCTGAGCTCCAACCCGGCGCAGGCAATGTTGCGATTGGCGCGCGGCTGGCCGAAAACCTTGGGAGCCGGGTTGGCGATACGATTACCATCATCAACCCGCAGGGCCGGGCGACACCGTTCGGCACGGTCCCGCGCGAAATCGCCTATCACGTCTCGGCGATTTTCGAAGTCGGTATCTATGATTATGACGAGTCATTCGTGGTCATGCCGATGGCTGACGCGCAGACCTTGCTGCTGTCGGGCGATTCGGTCGGGATGATCGAGGTGCGGACAACCGATCCCGATACCGTCTCAGAAACGCTCGCCCCGCTGAAGCAGCAACTCGCCGGTCAAGCGGTGGTGACCGACTGGAAAACCATCAACGCCAGCCTGTTTGAGGCTTTGGCGGTGGAGCGTGTGGCGATGTTCGTGGTGCTGTCGATAATCGTGCTGGTTGCGGTGTTCAACATCCTCTCGTCGTTGATCATGCTGGTCCGCGCCAAGACCCGCGATATCGCGATTCTGCGGACCATGGGCGCAACCCGCAAAAGCCTGCTCAAGATCTTCGTCACCACCGGCTTCATCATCGGGGTGCTGGGGACGCTGGCCGGGCTGGCGCTGGGTTTCATCTTCCTGTTTTTCCGCCAGTCGATCGTTCACGGGGTTGAGATGGTGACCGGCCAGAATCTGTGGGACCCGTCGATCCGCTTCCTGGCGGAGCTGCCCAGCCGCAGCGATCCGGTGGAAATTGCGGTGATCAGCATCATGGCGCTGGTCTTCAGCTTCCTCGCTACACTCTATCCGGCGATGAAGGCCGCGAGCACGGACCCGGTTCAGGTGCTGCGTTATGAGTAATCCGGTCTTTCGCCTCACCGATCTGACCCGCAGCTTTGAGCAAGGCGGCGTGCGGATCGATGTGCTGCGCGGCTGCAATCTGACCGTCGAGCGAGGCGAGATCGTCGCGCTGCTAGGGCCATCGGGTTCGGGCAAATCGACCATGCTCCAGGCGATCGGCCTGCTTGAGGGCGGGTTCGGGGGCAAGATCGAGATTGCCGGAACCGATGCCTCAACCCTGTCGGGCGATCAGCGCACCACCTTGCGCCGCGATCACATCGGGTTCGTTTATCAGTTCCATCATCTGCTCCCCGATTTTACCGCGATCGAGAATGTCATCCTGCCCCAGCTGGTGGCCGGGATCAGCCGCGATGCGGGTGATTTGCGCGCGCGCGAACTGCTCGACGCTCTGGGTCTGGGTCAGCGGCTCAGCCACCGTCCCAGCCAGCTTTCGGGCGGCGAGCAGCAACGCGTTGCGGTTGCCCGGGCGCTCGCCAACAAGCCCGAGCTGGTACTGGCGGATGAGCCAACCGGTAACCTCGATGAAGCCACCGCCGACAAGGTGCTGGGCGAGTTTGTCAAGCTGGTCCGCGGCGAAGGCAGCGCGGCGCTGGTCGCAACCCATAATGAACGTCTGGCCAAATCGATGGACCGGGTGGTCCGCTTGCATGAAGGAGTGCTCGAATGAACACTATCACCGATTTCACCGCCAAGCTGCCCAATGGCGAAGAAATATCGCTGGCTGACAAGGCCGGGAAAGTTTTGCTGATCGTCAACACCGCCAGTAAATGCGGCTTCACCCCGCAGTATGAGGGGCTGGAGGCGCTGTTCCAGAAGTATGGCGATCAGGGGTTTGAGGTAATCGCCTTTCCCTGCAACCAGTTCGGCGCACAGGAGCCCGGCAATGCCGAAGAAATCGCCAGTTTCTGCAACCTGAAATATGACGTCTCGTTCCCGCTGATGGACAAGATCGACGTCAATGGCGCGGGCACGCCGCCTCTGTATGACTGGCTCAAGCAGGAAGCGCCTGGCCTGCTCGGCTCGCGCGCGGTCAAGTGGAACTTCACCAAATTCCTGATCGGCCGCGATGGCAAGGTGGTCCGCCGCTATGCGCCCACTGACAAGCCGGCCGATATGGCCAAGGATATTGAAAAGCTGCTTTGACCCGGTGGAAAAAGCGGCATTTCGGACTGCCCGAATCGCCGCCTAGCAGTTAGCCTGTCCGGATGGCTTTTGCTCCCTTCGTCCCGCTACGCGTTTTTTCGAGCTATACTCTGCTCGACGGGGCGATTGATCCCAAAGCTATCGCCAAGCTGGCCAAGGAGCGGGGATTCCCCGCCATCGCCATCACCGATCGCAACGGGCTTTATGGCTCGATACCCTTCACTGCGGCGGCACGCGAGATGGGAATCCAGCCGATCATCGGGACAATGCTGGCGGTGCAGCGGGGCCCGGGAGAACCGATCGACTGGCTGGGGCTATATGCGCAGGACGATGCGGGCTGGCAGAACCTGTGCCATCTGGTCAGCGCGGCGCATCTGGGTCGGCCGCTGGAGCTTGATCCGCATGTCACGCTCGATTGCCTGATCGGCCATTCGGACGGGCTGATCGCGCTGACGGCGGCCGGCGAAGGCGCGTTGGCGCGGCTGCTGGCTGACGGCAAGATTGATGCCGCAGACGGCTATTGCGAACGGCTGGAGGCGCTGTTTCCCGGCCGGCTCTATATCGAGCTCGCCCGGCGGGGTGATGCGGTGGAGGAAGCTGCGGAAGAGCTGCTGCTCACGCTGGCCTATCTGCGCGATCTGCCGCTGGTCGCCACCAATCCGGCCAACTTTGCCGATCCGCATTTCTTTGCCGCGCATGATGCGATCATGTGCATTGCCAATTCCACCCATATCGATGCCGCCGATCGCCCGCGTTCGAGCCGCGAGGCGTTCGTCAAATCCGCCCCGATGATGCAGGAGATCTTTGCCGATCTGCCCGAGGCCACTGTCAATACGCTGGTGATCGCGCAGCGCTGTGCCTTCTCCCCGCCCAAGCGTCAGCCGATTTTGCCCAGCCTGGCCGGCGATCGGCAAGGCGAAGCGCGGATGATGGCTGAGGATGCGCGTGCCGGGCTTGAAGCGCGGCTGGCCCCCTATGCCGAGTTGACCACAGAAGAGCGCCAAGTCTATTTTGACCGGCTTGAGTTTGAAATCGATGTCATCAACGGCATGGGCTTTGGCGGCTATTTCCTGATCGTCGCCGATTTCATCAAATGGGCCAAGGATAATGACATCCCGGTCGGGCCGGGACGCGGCTCGGGGGCGGGCAGCGTGGTTGCCTGGGCGCTGACCATCACCGATCTCGATCCGCTCAAACTGGGGCTGCTGTTCGAACGTTTCCTCAATCCTGAGCGCGCTTCGATGCCGGATTTCGATATCGATTTTTGCGAAACAAGGCGCAGCGAGGTGATCCGCTATGTCCAGGCCAAATATGGCCATGACCATGTCGCCCAGATCATCACCTTCGGCAAACTCAAGGCGCGTGCGGTGCTGCGCGATACCGGCCGGATCCTGCAGATGAGCTATGGTCAGGTCGACCGTCTGTGCAAGATGGTTCCCAACCACCCGACCGACCAGTGGGACCTGCCGCGCACGCTGAACGGCGTCGCTGAATTTCGCCGCGAGTACGACAATGACGATGAGGTAAAACGGCTGGTCGATCTCGCCATGCAGCTCGAAGGCCTGCCGCGCAACAGTTCCACCCATGCGGCCGGCGTGGTGATCGGCGATCGCCCGCTGGCGCAGCTGGTGCCGCTGTACCGCGATCCGCGCTCAGACATGCCGGTCACCCAGTTCGACATGAAATATGTCGAGGATTCGGGGCTGGTGAAGTTCGATTTCCTCGGCCTCAAGACACTATCGGTGCTGAAAAAGGCGGTCGAGCTGATGCGCCGCCGCGAGATCGAGATCGACCTTTCCGCGCTTCCCTGGGATGACGAGGCGGTTTACCGGCTGCTCCAGTCGGGTGACACAGTCGGCGTGTTCCAGCTCGAATCCGAAGGGATGCGCCGCACACTGGCAGCGGTAAAGCCAACCGGCTTTGGCGACATCATCGCGCTCGTCTCGCTTTATCGGCCGGGCCCGATGGACAATATCCCGCTGTTTGGCCGCCGCAAGAACGGCATGGAAGCGATTGAATATCCTCATGCCAAGCTGGAGGGGATCTTGGCGGAAACCTACGGCGTGTTTGTCTATCAGGAACAGGTCATGCAGGCTGCGCAGGTGCTGGCGGGCTATTCGCTGGGCGATGCCGATCTGCTGCGCCGTGCCATGGGCAAGAAGCTGCAATCCGAAATGGACGCACAGCGCCAGCGCTTCGTCGATGGCTGCAAGACGGTTTCGGGGATCGAGGCGAAGAAGGCCAACGAGCTGTTCGACTTGATCGACAAATTCGCGGGCTACGGTTTCAACAAGAGCCACGCCGCCGCCTATGCGCTGCTCGCTTACCAGACGGCCTGGCTGAAAACGCATTACCCGCATGAGTTCTACGCTGCTTCGATGTGTTTCGACATGCACCAGTCGGAAAAGCTCTCGATCTTCGTTGATGACATGCGCCGCGCCGGGGTGGCGCTTGAAGGCCCGGACATGAACCGGTCCGAGGCCGAATATACGGTCGAGCGCACCGATGCGGGCTATGCGGTGCGCTATGCACTGGCCGGGATCCGCAACGTTGGTGAAAAAGCGATGGATGCGATCGTGGCCGAACGCGAAGCGCATGGCTGGTTCGAAAGCCTCGAGGATCTGTTCGCCCGGGTGCCGCCCGGATCGATGAATCGCCGCCAGCTGGAAGGGCTTGCCGGTGCCGGCGCGCTCGACAGCCTCGAGCCCAACCGCGCGAAAGTCCTCGCCAATGCCGATATGCTGCTGGCAGTGGCCGAAGCGGCTGAGCGTAGCCGGACCAGCGGTCAGGCCGGATTGTTCGGCGGCGACGATCATGCCGCCCCGGCGATGCGGCTGGTCGAGGCCGCGCCGTGGAGCAAGCCCGAGCAGATGGCCAAGGAGCGAGAGGACTTCGGCTTTTATTTTGCCGCGCATCCGGTCGAGCAATATCGCGCGGTTGCATCGGCCAATGGCGCACGCACCCATGCCAGCCTGGTCGCGAGCGGCGGGTCCGGCACCGGCCGGCAACCTGCGGTCATGGCGGTGCTGATCGAGAATGTGCAGCGCCGCAAGACCAAGCGCGGCAAGGATTTCGTGATTGCCGATTTATCCGACAACACCGGGCAGTTCTCCGCCTCGTGCTTTGAGGAATCTCTGGTCGAGCCGCTGCTCGCCTGGGCCAAGGACGGGACCTGCCTGCTGCTGAATGTCGAGCTTGATAGCCCCAGCGCTGAAGAACCACCCCGGATTACGGTGCGCGGTGCGCGGCCGCTGGCCGAAGTAAAGAGTGGCGCGCGGATGCTGCTGACCTGCGATATCGAGCGCGCCGAAGCACTGGCGGAGCTCGCGTCCGTCCTGACCGGGGGGGCTGAAGGGCGCGGCGAAGTGCTGGTAAAGTTGCGCACTGGCACCCCGACCGAGCCCGTCATGCGGTTGGGCCGCGACTTCCTGCTCGATGGCGAACTTGCAGAACGCTTGGCTTTGATCGAAGGTCTTGGCAATGTGTCAATAATTGCGCGGCGCAGCTCCAGCCATCTGAGGCTCGTCGCATAGAAATCAAGAGCGCGGGAGTTGGTTGGAATGCTTGGAGCGATGCAGGATTTCGACCTTCGGGTTACGCATATTATCGATCATGCTGCTCGTGAATACGCCATGCGCGAGATCCTTACCTATTGGGCCGATGGCACCGAAACCCGCACCAATTGGGCCGAAATCCGCTGCGATGCGCTGAAGATGACTCAAGCGTTGCGCAAGCTGGGGGTGGGGCAGGGTGACCGGATCGCGACGCTGGCGATGAACCACAGCCGCCACCTGGTCAGCTGGTACGGCGCGGTCGGAGTGGGCGGCATCCTCCATACGGTCAATCCGCGGCTGTTCGACGATCAGCTCGACTATATTGCCAATCATGCCGAAGATCAGGTGCTGCTCTATGATGCAGCGTTCCAGCCGCTGATTGACCGGATGAAGCCGAGCTGGACCACGATCAAACACTATATCTGTTTCGATAATGGAGAGTTCGAACGCTGGATCGGGGCCGAGGATGGCAACACCGAATGGGCGAGCGGAGACGAGCGCGATCCCTGCATGCTGTGCTACACCAGCGGCACCACGGGTAATCCCAAGGGCGTATTGTATGAGCATCGCTCAACCGTGCTTCACGCGATCACGGGCTTGCAGCCGGGACTCTTCAATCTCGATACACGCGCGGTCATGCTGCCGGTTGTGCCGATGTTCCACGCGGCAAGCTGGGGCCTGCCGTGGTCGGGCGCGGCAGCGGGGATCAAATTCGTTTACTCTTCGGTCAATGATCCGGCGGTGCTGTGCAATCTTATGCTACGCGAAAAGGTGACCCATTCCGCCGGTGTTCCAACGGTCTGGCTCGGGATGTTGCAGTATATGGATGCCAGCGGGGTCACGCTTCCCGATCTGACCACCGCCGTTATTGGCGGTTCGGCCGCTCCGCGCTTCATGCTGGAACGACTGATGGGACAGGGAGTGCGCGTTGCCCACGCCTGGGGGATGACCGAAACTTCGCCGATCGGCACCTGCGGCATGGAGACGTGGAACTGGAGCGAGCTGAGCTTTGACGAACAGGTTTCGGTCAAGGCGATGCAGGGCCGGGTGCCGTTCGGGGTTGAGATCCGCTGCGTCGATCTGGATGATCCGGCCCGCGAACTGCCGCGCGACGGCAAGACTTCCGGCACGCTGCAGGTGCGCGGGCCGTGGGTGATCAGGCGCTATTTCAAGGCCGAGGCGGACGCGACGGTGGACGGGCAGTGGTTCGATACCGGCGATGTCGCGGTGATCCATCCCGATGGGACGCTGCAACTGACCGACCGGACCAAGGACGTGATCAAATCGGGCGGGGAATGGATCAGCTCGGTCGAACTGGAAAACGCCGCAGTCGGCCATCCTGCAGTGGCGGAAGCGGCAGCAATCGGGATCTATCATCCCAAATGGGACGAGCGCCCGATCCTGGTGGTGGTCAAGAAGCCGGGGGTTGAGGCAACCGGGCAGGAAATTCGTGATTATCTTGCCGACAAGATCGCCAAATGGTGGCTGCCCGATGCGGTCGAATTCGTTGATGACATTCCCCACACCGGCACCGGCAAGATCAGCAAGAAAGACCTGCGCGAACGGTTCAAAGATTACAAGTTGGTGGATTGAGGGTAATGATCCTCCCTATTTTCACGCAGTGTAAATGGGGAGGTGGCGCGCGTGCAACGCGTGACGGAGGGGCTCCAGCCCAGCCGCATCTCCCCTCCGTCAGCCGCCTGCGGCGTCTGCCACCTCCCCATTTGTGCTGCGCAAAAATGGAGAGGATCTAGAATGACCGCTTATATCGACCCATCCCGTGAAAACTGGACGCTGTTCAAATCGCTCCCGCGCGACACGCCGATCCGGATGCTCAATCTGATCAAATTCAAGGATATGGCAGATTATCCCGCAGGCCACCCGAACCACGGCAGAGGCCTGACCGGGCGCGAGGCCTATGCGATCTACGCCGCCGGATTTCAGGCTATCGCCGATGGCCTCGGCGCGGCAATGACTTGGGAAGGCCCGCTGGAATGCACCGTCACCGGCCCGGCAGATGAATGGGACGGAGCCTTCGTCATGGGCTATCCAAACAGTGCCGCCTTCATGGCGATGGTCAAGGATGACGACTACATCCGCGAGGTGTTGCCACACCGCACAGCGGCGGTGGCGGACAGCCGGTTGATCCGGTTCGGCGTCTGAGTTTTTGAAACCGACCGGTCGGGCGCCTTTGCCACTGGACGGTCAAAGTCCTGCCTCCACCGCAATCCGAAGCGCATCGGCGGTGGTCGCTGCACCCAGCCGCTGTTCTTTCATCCCGAACCGCTGGCAGGCAATCCGGAACCGCGAGTGGAATACACTGACCCACACGCCTTGCGGTTTCATCCGGGGCGCAAACTGCGGCTTTGGCATAAACATGGTATTAAGGTCAGGTTGCCGCCTTTTTGTGCAGGCCTAAAAACTCTTCACCTCAATTCAAATTGAGCAAGAATTGATAATCAGGAGGGTACAAAACGTGGACACACTTACGGCAGGCCAGTTTTCTCTGGTTTACAACGCCTTTTCTTTCACATTCGCAACGATGGGCGCGGCGACTCTGTTCCTGTGGCTCAGCCGCTCGCAAGTCGGCCCCGCTTACAAGACAGCGCTGACCATCTCGGGCTTGGTTACAGCGATTGCCTGTTATCACTATTTCCGGATCTTTGAGAGCTGGGGCTCAGCCTATGATTTCAAAGATGGGGTCGTGACGGCCACTGGATATGCGTTCAATGACGCCTATCGCTACGTCGATTGGCTGCTGACAGTTCCGCTGCTGCTGATCGAGCTGATTCTGGTGATGCGCCTGTCGGCTTCCGAAACAATGTCCAAAGCCACAACGCTTGGGCTTGCCGCAGCATTGATGGTTGTGCTGGGTTACCCGGGCGAAATTGCTAGCGATATTCCAACCCGCGCGCTATGGGGAACGCTGTCTGCGATCCCATTTGTATACATCATGTGGCAGCTTTTTGCTGGGCTCAGCGCATCAATTGCCAGCCAGCCAGACAGCGTGCGCGAACTCGTCAAGAAGGCGCGTCTGCTCACCTTTGCGTCATGGGGTTTCTACCCGATGGTCTACATGCTGCCCTACACCAAGCTCAGCGGGACTAACATCATAGTCGGCGTGCAGATTGGTTACACGATTGCAGATTTGATCGCCAAGGCTGGTCTGGGCGTGTTGATCTACCTGATCGCCACCCGCAAATCGAACGCGGACTATGGCGAACAAGGCATGGCCAAGGCCTGATAGGCTGGCTGGCTTGACCAAAGATCGGGGAGGTGGGCTCGCTCACCTCCCGGTTCTTGTCCTCGCCTGATCAGATGCTCGCAACAATCCGCCCCGATGGCTTGAACAGCCGAGCAAGCGTGAGCGCACCTGCCCAGTTGCGCAGGTGGTTGATGCCGCTTGGCACTGCCGGCTTGATACTGATCGATTCCTCTTCGGGCGGGCTAGATGGGCCGACCGCGACCGCGATTGCTGCCGCACTGATTTTGCTGTGCGGGGTTCCCCATGGCACGCTGGATGTGGAGATCGCTGCAATCCGGTTCGGTCGGCAAGGGTTGGGCGGTAAGTTGAAAATTACCGCGACTTACGCCGGTTGCGCTGCAGCAATGGCGGCGCTTTGGGCGCTCTTGCCGTCAGCGGCATTGGTTGTTTTCCTTGTCCTCTCGATCATCCATTTCGGGGCGGACTGGCGCACCGGGGTTGATCCGTTCTTCGCCATGATGGTGGGCTGGGCGTTGATTGCCCTTCCGGCGTTGGCCCATCCAGCGCAAGTTGCGGCGATCTTTGAAACGCTGACCGGCGATGGACATGGCGGCACGATTGCTGCGCTGCTGGCCTGCAC
>JANMKT010000102.1:0-11120 GCA_031372185.1 Novosphingobium sp. | reverse complement strand
CCCCCCCCCCCCCCCCTTGTTTTTGGCCGCCCCCCCCCCCCCCCCCCCCCCCCCCCCCCACCCTCCAACCTTCTGGGGGGGGGGGGGGGGGGCGCGGCCCGCAACCCCAAGGCCGGGCCGGATGGCCCGGCCGCACCAGCGGACAACGACTCGCCGGATTTCAGGCATTTACGAGAAATTAACCTTTCATCTTCATTGGTCATATGGTTAATGGCAGGCAATAACCCTGAAGATTGGGTTACGGCCGGGAAACGGGGCAAAGGGGATTCCCATGCGTGTGTTGCTGATCGAAGACGAGCCGACCACGGCACGGGCTATCGAATTGATGCTCACTACTGAAGGGTTTAACGTCTATTCGACCGATCTGGGCGAAGAGGGCTTGGATCTGGGCAAGCTGTATGATTACGATATCATCCTGCTTGACCTCAATTTGCCGGACATGCATGGCTATGACGTGCTGAAAAAGCTTCGTGTCGCCAAGGTGCAAACCCCGGTGCTGATTCTGTCCGGCATTGCGGAAATGGATTCAAAGGTCCGCAGTTTCGGCTTTGGGGCTGATGATTATGTGACCAAGCCGTTCCACCGCGAAGAGCTGGTTGCCCGGATTCACGCGGTTGTCCGCCGTTCGAAGGGCCATTCGCAATCGGTCATCCGCACCGGCAAGCTGGCTGTCAACCTTGATGCCAAGACCGTTGAGGTCGATAGCGCCCGGGTTCATCTGACCGGCAAGGAATATGCCATGCTGGAGCTGCTTTCGCTCCGCAAGGGCACCACGCTGACCAAGGAAATGTTCCTCAACCACCTGTATGGCGGGATGGACGAGCCCGAACTCAAGATCATCGACGTGTTCATCTGCAAGCTGCGCAAGAAGCTTGCCCATGCCTGCAGCGGTGACAATTACATCGAAACCGTCTGGGGCCGCGGCTATGTGCTGCGCGATCCGGAGGACAAGGCGGAAGCCGCCTGACCCGAAGTTCAGTCTAGAATACCCGGAATCGGCCCGTTCCCGCAAGGAGCGGGCCGTTTTGGTTTGGGTGGCGTCGCTGACAAACCCCAGCTAAGGGCCCAGCCCATGACCGCACACAAACCCGGCGACCCAACCACGCTCAACCGCCTCTATGGCCGCTCCAAAGGCAAGCCGCTGCGGGCAGGCCAGCAGGGGCTGGTCGATGAGCTGTTGCCGCGGATTGCCGTGCCTCTGGAAGGCCCGGTCACGTCCGAAGCACTGTTCGGCGATAATCGCCCGCTCCATTTCGAGATCGGCTTCGGCGGCGGAGAGCATCTGGCCTTCCGCGCTGATCTGCTGCCCGATCACGGCTTCGTCGGGGCCGAGCCGTTCCTCAATGGCGTCGCCCAGGCGCTGGTCCATGTCGATGGCGGCGATCCTCGGCAAATGGGGCGCGCGCATGCCCCGCTCGGCAATGTCCGAATCCACCACGGCGACGCGCTCGAGGTGCTGGCGCGGATCCCTGATGACGCACTGAGTTTCGTCTACTTGCTCCACCCCGACCCCTGGCCCAAGGCCCGCCACGCCAAACGGCGGATGATGAACGACGGCCCGCTGAAGCTGATCGCGGCCAAGCTCAAACCCGGCGGCGAATTCCGCTTCGGCACCGATCACCCGGTCTACCTGGCCCACGCGCTGATGGTCATGCGCCGGTATTGTGGGGGACCGGGCGCTGCTTTCGAATGGCTGTGCGACGGCCCGCAAGACTTCCAGCACCGCCCCGGCGGCTGGCCGCAAACCCGCTATGAAGCCAAGGCCCGAACGCTAGGCCATGAGGTCTGGTACTTCCGTTACCGGCGGCGCTGATAATCAGTCTTTGATCCAATGCCGTTTGAGGTATTCCTCAAGCATTGGAACGGTGAACGCGATTTCTCCGTGAACAGGGCTGTAAATCATGCCTTTATCGATGATTTGCGCTCGTCGCGGTCCGAGGCTTGTCATTTTTTCCCCAAGGATGTCAGCGACATCAGATGAGCGATATGGTCCGATCCCCAGTTTTGCCATTGCGATCACATATTCCTTCTCTTTCGGAGTAAGCCGGTCAATCCGAACCTTGAAGAAGCCCTCGTCGAGTCTCTTCAGAGCAGCTTTGCCAGCGCCTTCAAGGCAAGAGAGGTTGATCGGCGAGTGATCGGACGCGTTCCAGACCTGAAAGCCCCATTCCTGAAGGTAGTAGGGGTAGCCCTTAGTTATTAGGATAAGCTGCTCGAGCATTGTATTGTCGATAGATTCACCCTCTTCTATGATCGGATGCTCCAATGCTGCGATAGCATCCGGTCCTGCTAATGCATCGACCTTGGGAAAGATGAATAGCCGCTCCGCATATGATTTTGCGTCTCCAGATAGAGCTGCGATTGCTGGCAATCCTGCACCGAAAAACAGCACGGGCAGTGCTTTCTGGTTTACCCTGTGAATCGCAACGATCAGTGCGCCAAGTTCTGTCGGAGAGAGATATTGAACTTCATCAATTAACAGCGCCCATCCCCGGCCAGCAGCTTTCGCAGCTTCACCCGTTTTTAGGAACAGTTCGGTGACGTCAAACTCAAGATTTCCGCTGTCTGCAACGCCAGCTTCTGGATCGACTGCCACCTCGAAATCGCCGACACTGATTTTGAAGGCGCTTGCGAAGCTGCGCAAGGCACGGAGAGCGGAATGTGCGGCAGTTTTTGCAGCCTCACTCAGGGAGAGCTTCCGAAGAACTTGATGTATCTTTGGGTAGAGTAGTTCTACAAGTCGCCTGTCTTCCGGGGCCTCGATGAATGAAGTGACGTATCCTCGGGATTCTGCCAACTGTTCAATCTTATTGAGCAGAACGGTCTTGCCTACACCTCTGAGTCCGAGCAGCATTTGTGACTGGGCAGGTCGCCCAGAAGGACTCGTTGCAAGGCAGTGTCGGCAGAGCTGATAACGTCGTTGCGTCCTCCAAGTTCAGGCGGTTGCGAACCGGCCCCCGGAGCAAAAGGATTCCTTACCGGATCCATGTGTATAGCCTTTTATCGATTAATATAGCCTATACTCCGTATAGTATCGCATATTATAATAGATTTCAACTCAACCCGGCGTTGCACCTACTACGGCTGACCCGAAACCTGCGATACGACCCAGATCCGTAACGTCGATGGCCACGAGTTCCGGTGCTTCCACTGTCGGCACCACCGCCGGCCGCACAATAATTTCGCTTCGGCGCGGCGCTGAAAAACTTTCTCGCGTGGCCTCGGTATTAACTCTATTGATTCAGTCGACATTCCTGTGGAGTCGGCCCGGTCATGTATTTCGGCAGTTTTGATCTCGCCTATCTGCTACCGTTCATCGCAGTCGGCTTTGCCGCCCAGCTGGTCGATGGCGCACTGGGAATGGCGTTCGGGGTGATTTGCAACACGCTGTTGGTCGGCGTGATGGGGGTGCCGCCAGCCATTGCTTCGCAGCGGATTCACCTGGTCGAATGCTTCACCACGGCCACCTCGGGGCTCAGCCATTTGCTGCACGGCAATGTCGACAAGCGGTTGTTCTTCCGCCTGCTGATTCCCGGCATGGTTGGTGGAATACTGGGGGCCTATGTGCTGACCTCGCTCGACGCGGCGGTGGTCAAGCCATTCGTGCTGCTCTATCTCTCGGGTATCGGCATCTACATCTTGATCCGCGGAGTTTTCTATCCGCCCAAGATCAGGGATGCCAAGCTGATTGCCCCGCTCGGGCTGTTTGGGGGCTTCCTCGATGCGGTTGGCGGCGGTGGCTGGGGGCCGGTGGTCACCTCCAACCTGCTGATCCAGGGCGCCGATCCGCGCAAAGTCGTGGGCACGGTCAATACGGTCGAGTTTTTTCTGACGATCACCGTCTCGGCGGCTTTCATTTACCATCTGGGTTTCGCCGATGTCGCGGGGGCAACGCTGGGCTTGCTGATCGGTGGCTTGCTGGCCGCGCCGATCGGGGCCTGGGCGGCCAAGCATTTCCCGCCCAAGCAGATGCTGATCATGGTCGGGATCGTGCTGACCCTGACCAGCACCTATGGCGTTTACAGGGCCTGGGGTTAGATCTGGCGTCGTCCCAGGCTTGACCCGGGACGAAGGATTACCCCGCCACACCTGCCGCAGCCAACACCGCCAGCGTCAGCACGTCCGAGGCGTTGGAGGTCATCGCCGCGATCTGGACCGGCTTTTCCATCCCGATCAGCATCTGCCCGATCGTGGCGTTACCCGCCAGCTCGCGCAGCAGCTTGGCCGAAAGGTTGGCCGATTGCAGCCCCGGCATCACCAGCACATTGGCCGGGGCCGAAAGGCGGCAGAATGGATAATTGGCCATGACGGTCGGGTTGAGCGCAGCGTCGGGTGCCATTTCGCCCTCATATTCAAAGCCCGGTGGATCGGCATCGAGCAGCTGGACTGCGGCCCGGATATTCTCCAGCCAGCGCCCCGGCGGGTTGCCGAAGGTCGAATAGCTGAGGAACGCAACACGCGGATCATGGCCCAGCTTGCGGGCCACCTCGGCGGTGCCGCGCGCAATATGCGCCAGCTCATCTGCGCTGGGGCGCTCGTTGATCGTGGTATCGGCCAGGAACACCGTGTAGTTCTTGCCAATCATCAGATGGATCCCGAACGGCACCTTGCCGGGCGCCGGATCGAGCACCAGGCGGATTTCACGCATGCTCTGCGCAAACGGCCGGGTGATCCCGGTAATCATGGCATCGGCCAGCCCGAGCTTGACCAGCGCCGAGCCAAAGACGTTGCGATCCTGGTTGACCATCCGGCGCACATCGCGTTCCATAAAGCCGCGGCGCTGCAGCCGTGCATAGAGCAGCTCGGTCATCGCGGGGAGATGCGGGCTGTTGGTTGAATTGTGAATTTCGAAGCTGTCGGGATCCTCGATCCCCAGTTCGACCAGCTTTTCGCGCACCGCCTTGGTCCGGCCAACCAGCACCGGCTCGCCATATCCGCCCGAGCGGAACTGGATGGCTGCGCGCAACACGATCTCGTTTTCCGCTTCGGCGAAGACCACCCGTTTGGGCACCAGCTTGGCCTGGGCATAGACCTGGGTCAGCACTGATGTGGTCGGATTGAGGCGGCTCTTCAGCGCGTGGCGATAGGCGTCAAAATCCTCGATCGGCTTGCCGGCGACCCCGGTATCCATCGCCGCCTTGGCGACCGCAGACGAGACAACTTCCATCAGCCGGGGATCGAACGGGGCGGGGATGATATAGTCATGGCCAAATTGCTGGGCCTTGCCGCCATAGGCTGCGGCGACTTCTTCGGGCACCTGCTGGCGGGCCAGCTCGGCAATCGCCATGGCTGCGGCGATTTTCATCTCGTCATTGATCGCGGTGGCGCGCACATCCAGCGCGCCGCGAAAGATGAACGGGAAGCCCAGCACATTGTTGACCTGGTTGGGATAATCCGAACGCCCGGTGGCAACGATGCAATCCGGGCGAACCCGTTTGGCATCAGGGGGCGTGATCTCGGGGTCAGGATTGGCCATCGCGAAGATGATCGGCTGGGGGGCCATTTTCTCGACAAATTCGGGGGTAAGAGCTCCTGCCGCAGACAGGCCGAGGAAGATATCGGCGCCGACCAGTGCCTGTTCCAGCGTCCGTGCGTCGGTATCGATCGCATGGGCGCTTTTCCACTGGTCGAGCCCGCCCGGACGATCACGATAGATCACGCCCGAGCGGTCGCACATGGTGACGTTCTGGTGGCGCACGCCCATCGCTTTGAGCAGTGCAGTGCAGGCAATCGCCGAGGCACCTGCGCCATTGACGACAACTTTCACATCTTCGAACTTACGCCCGGTCAGGAAGCAGGCGTTGACCAGCCCCGCAGCGGCAATGATCGCCGTCCCGTGCTGGTCATCGTGCATCACCGGGATTTTCATTCGTTCGCGCAGGGCCTGCTCGATCACGAAACATTCGGGCGCCTTGATATCCTCAAGGTTGATGCCGCCGAAGGTCGGCTCCATCATCGCGATAGCTTCGATGATCGCATCGGGATCTTCGCTGTTCAGCTCAATGTCGATCGAATCAACGTCGGCAAAGCGCTTGAACAGCACTGCCTTGCCTTCCATCACCGGCTTGGACGCCAGTGCGCCAAGGTTGCCCATCCCCAGGATCGCGGTGCCGTTTGAGATCACCGCGACCAGATTGCCCTTGGCGGTATAATCATAGGCGCATGCCGGATTATCGGCGATTGCCTGCACCGGAACGGCGACCCCTGGTGAATAGGCGAGGCTCAAATCGCGCTGGGTGGCCATCGGCTTGCTGGCGATAATCTCGATCTTACCGGGACGGATCGTGCTGTGATAGAACAGCGCCTCGCGCTCGGTAAAACGGACATTGCTATCTTCGGACACCGCACCCTCCTGATTACGGCCCTGCCCTAACGGAGCTTGCCGTGACGCGATAGGGGAAAGCTTGGGGTCCTTGCGTTCCGAATCGGGGGAAAGCTCGCTACCCCCTTTGCCGATGACCGGCTCTGCCACCCCGATGATGATTCAATACCTCGCGCTCAAGGCTGAGGCGGGCGATTGCCTGCTGTTCTACCGGATGGGCGATTTCTTCGAGCTGTTCTTCGATGATGCGCGCACCGCCGCACAAGTGCTCGATATTGCGCTGACCAGCCGGGGTGAGCATCTTGGCGTACCGATCCCGATGTGCGGCGTTCCGGTCCATGCGGCGGAGGGTTATCTCGCCCGGCTGATCAAGGCCGGTTGCCGGGTGGCGATTGCCGAACAGGTCGAAACGCCCGAGCAGGCCAGGCAGCGCGGCGGATCAAAAACGCTGGTTGCGCGCGATATCGTCCGCTTCGTCACCGCCGGAACCCTGACCGAGGAGGCGCTGCTTGAGCCGCGCCGCGCCAATGTTCTGGCCGCGGTATGCGAACTGCGCGGGCTGATCGGGATTGCCGCCTGCGACATCTCGACCGGGCGGATGGAGCTGGAGGAATGCGCGCCTGACCGGATGGGCGCGGCGCTGGCCCGGCTGGGGGCGAGCGAGACGGTGGTTGCCGAAGGCGGGGCCGAGCCTTTACTCGATGCCATCCCGCGCCCCTCACGCGAATTTTCCAGCGAGCAGGGTGAGGCCCGGTTGAAGGCGCTCCACGGGGTTGCCACGCTGGACGGCTTCGGCAGCTTCACCCGCGCCATGCTGGCAGCAGCGGGCGGCCTGATCGCCTATCTTGACCATGCCGGGCGGGGCAAGCTGCCGCTGCTGTTGCCGCCGGTGCCCCGTTCGGGGGAGGCGCATCTGGCGATGGATGAAGCGACACGGGCCAGTCTTGAAATCCTCTCATCCGGTCAGGGCAGTAGACGCGGTAGCCTGATCGAGGCGGTGGATCGCTGTGTCACCGGGGCCGGTGCCCGGCAGCTGGCGGATGATCTAACCGCGCCCTTGACCAATCGGGAGGCGATTAATGCCCGGCTGTCTTTGGTTCATTGGCTTCACGATGATCCGCTGCTGCGCGGCGATTTGCGAACCGTGCTGCGCGCGTTGCCCGATGTCGGCCGCGCGCTCGGGCGAGTCGTGGCAGGCCGGGGATCCCCGCGCGATCTGGGCCAGTTGCGTGACGGTCTGACCGAAGCGCGCCGGATTCGTGACCATCTTGAGCGCCGATCAGACCGCCCCGCGCTGCTGGAGGCGCTGCTTCCGGCGCTGGGCGGGCACGGCGCGCTGGTCGATCATTACGCCCGCGCGCTGGTTCCCGTTCCGCCGACCGAGCGCAGCCAGGGCGGCTACATTTCCGAGGGCTATGACGCTGCGCTCGACGAGCTGCGCAGTATCGCGGGCAATGCGCGCCGCGCCATCGCCGCGCTGGAAGCGAAATACCGCGACGAGACCGGCGTTCCCGCGCTCAAGATCCGCCACAACGGCGTGCTCGGCTATTTCATCGAGGTTCCGGCCAAGCACGGTGATCGGCTGATGGCGCCCGATAGCGGCTTCACCCACCGTCAGACCATGGCCGGTGCAGTGCGGTTCAACGCGCTGGCGCTGCACGAGGAAGCCAGCCGGATTGCCGAGGCGGGCGGCCATGCGCTGGCGGCCGAGGAAGCGCATTTCGAGGAGCTGGTCGGCGAGGCAATTGCCGCGCGCCATGCCATCGCCGCGACCGCTGCGGCGCTGGCGCGGATCGATGTCGCCGCAGGTCAGGCGGAGCGCGCCGCCGAAGGCGGCTGGTGCCGTCCCGAAATTACTGAGGATGCGAGTTTGACAATCGAAGGCGGGCGGCACCCCGTTGTCGAGACCGCTCTTGCTGCGAGAGGCGAGCGCTTTGTCGCCAATGATTGCCGCCTGCTGCCCGATGACCGGCTGTGGTTGATCGGCGGGCCCAACATGGGCGGAAAATCCACCTTCCTGCGCCAGAATGCGCTGATCGTGGTGCTGGCTCAGGCGGGCGGCTTTGTCCCCGCTGCCAGTGCCACCATTGGCTTGGTTGACCGCCTGTTCAGCCGGGTCGGAGCGTCGGATAATCTGGCGCGCGGACGCTCGACCTTCATGGTCGAAATGGTCGAGACAGCGGCAATCCTCGCGCAGGCGAGCGAACGCAGTTTCGTGATCCTCGACGAAGTTGGCCGGGGAACCTCGACCTATGATGGGTTGGCGCTGGCCTGGGCAGTGGTCGAGGCGGTGCACGGGGTCAACCAGTGCCGCTGTTTGTTCGCAACCCATTATCACGAGCTGGCGCGGCTCGCTGAAACTTGCGAGGCGCTGTCGCTCCACCATGTCCGGGCGCGCGAATGGAAGGGCGAACTGGTGCTGCTGCATGAACTCACTCAAGGCCCGGCGACCAGCAGCTATGGTCTTGCGGTTGCCCGGCTGGCCGGAGTGCCCGCACCGGTGGTTGCGCGGGCCAAATCGGTGCTCGACCGGCTTGAAAAAGCGCGGGTGACAACCGGCGGGCTGGCATCAGGACTGGGCGATCTGCCCTTGTTTGCCGCAGCGCTGGAAGCCGAGGTGGAGCAGGACGACACTTTGCGCGAACGGCTTCGCACGCTCGATATCGATGCGCTGGCCCCGCGCGCGGCACTTGAAATGCTGTACGAATTGAAACGCGCTCTGGATCATGAATAGAGACAAAGCTTCGTTAACCGTGTCGTGCTAATTTTCAGTCATGTTCCTCGGGCCAAAAATTACGACGGTGTTTGCCAGTCGCTGGAAAGCAGCGATGTGGTCAGCAATGGTTTTGTTGACCGCCTATTGCTCGATGCCCGCCACCGAGGAAGCGCAACAATCGGCGCAGGACAAGGCTGATGCAGCCAATGGTCCGCATAAATCACCCTGGGCAATCGATTCCAAATGAGGTTTTAACGGGCCAAGCGCATAAGCTCGATCGCAAAATGATCGATGATTGCATCCTTGGCCCAGCGCTCAGCGGCCCGCCGGCTTGCTGCTTCGCCCAGCACAGTGCGCCGGGCCGGATCATCAACCAGCGCCTCAATCGCCGCCGCCAGCGCGGGGACATCGCCGGGGGGGCATAGCGCGCCGCAGCCGTCCACTTCATCATAAAGCCCGGTTCCGGGCTCGGTCGTCGCGATTACCGGACGGCCAGACGCGAGCATGTTGGTCAACTTCGACGGCAGCACCAGATCGGCCGCACCTGCGATCTGCGGTAACAAATGCACGCTCGCCATAGTCAGCATCGCGCCCATCCGGGCGGCGGGTTGAAGGTCGTGCAGCTGGATATTGTCGAGCCCGTGTGCCAGCCGCGCCAGCTCGGCCCGGTTCGGCCCCTCGCCGCAGATGATAAAAATCAGGTCCTTGCGATGGCCGAGCAGCCGCGCCGCCTCGACCAGGATTTCGATCCCTTGCTTGCGGGCAATATTGCCTGAATAAAGCGCTACCTGCCGCCCGCCCAAGCCCCAATCCGCGCGGATTGTATCTGCGCCAGCTGGATCAGGGCTAAATCGTGCGTCAGACCAGTTGCGCAATTCCAGCACGCGCTCTCGGGCAATCCCCTTGTCGGTCAGCTTGGCGCACATCTGCGGGCTGATCGTCGAAACCCGGTCGGCCAGCGCGAGAATGCGGGCTTCAACCCAACGCGCGAACCGGGCGGACAAGGTGTTGGGATCGAGCAACCCGGTGGCCACTGCGGCCTCGACTTCGAAATCCTGGAGGTGGATCCATAATTTTGCTCCGGCCAGCCGCGCGGTGAGCCATGCAGTGCCGACGCTAAGCAATGCAGGGGCGATGCAAATGACAATCTCAGGCCGTTCAGCCCGGGCGCGCAGCGCAGACCGCAGCGCCGGGGGCAACGCAGAAAGCGCAAAGCTGGCCAGGTGAATGATGCGCCGCAGTCCAGTCGGTTCGCGCGGAACGTAATGCGGGCAACGGGTTACGCCCACGCCGGCCTCTTCGCAACGCTGCCACCCGGTCCCGGCGAAGGCCGGATGGACCTGCCACTGCGGATAGTAAGGCTTTCCAACCACAGCTTCGACCCGGTGGCCTCGCTTCGCCAGCGCCTCTGCAAGGCCAGCGGTATAAGGTCCGATCCCGACTTCCTCGGGCACATAGTTGAGGCCGACGATCAAGACTCGAAGCGGGGCAGCGGGATTTGTCATTGACCCAGCCATTTGCTGATCCGGGCCAGGCTGCGTGATTGGCGGCGGACATCGGCCCTCGCCAGTTCACCAAAGGTCCGCGCGAAGCGTGTGCTGGCCCAGCCAAGGAAACCGCCATGGCGGGTCATGTCCCGGGCCGCTGCCGCTCCATCTTTCGTGGTGTATGTGCCGGTCAGCCGCGCCACCAGCCGGGCCGGACCATGGATTGTGGCAGCTGCGGCAAAGCCCGCACTCTGCCGGGTCTCCAGTTCCTGCAGCAGCAGGTCGGGCGCGGCGGCAAGCAGGGCAGGTGCTGGGGCGGGGCTTTGGTCTGAGCCCAGATCAATCCCGGTTCCGGTGCGGTAAAGCGTGACCAGTTCAAGCACCAGCCGCGCGCCGCGTTGCCACCCTTCCTGCTCGGATCGTGCCCAGAACTGGGGCCAGTCGATCTGAGCCTGGCGCAACAGAAAATCGATGTCAGCCAGCAAAAGAGGGCCGCAATCGAGCCGGTGGCTGTAAGCGGCATGGATGATCAGGTGGATCAGCATGTCTTCACTTGCCGGATACAAGATACCATCAGGCCCGCGCCCGGCCCGCT
>JANMKT010000007.1:0-52405 GCA_031372185.1 Novosphingobium sp. | reverse complement strand
GATGCCTACAATTACGGGCGGAGGCTGAAGACACTCAAGGGCCTCACGCCCTTCGAATACATCTGCAAAATATGGACAATCGAGCCAGACAGATTTACAATCAATCCAACCCATCAAATGCCGGGACTAAACACTTAGGGTTGCGAGTGATCCGCGTCCATGTCCCGCCGAGCGCTTCCGCATGCAGCCAGATTTGGTGTGGGGTAGAACTCGCGCCACGAGGCCGACGAGATTAGTATGCACCTGCAAAACGATGCAGTTCGCGGGCCCTCACGGTGATAGGCACTTGCAAGTGCGTACTCGAAGCACCTAGTGTAGAGATAGCTCAAGCAGGATTGGAGGATTGCTCCCATGGTCTCGACTGCCCTCAGCATCCGGCCGCTATCAGAAACCTTTGGCGCCGAAGTGATGGGAGTGACCCTGTCCGGCGCCATGGACAGCGATACTTTTAATCAAATCCAGGCGTTGTGGCTGCGCTACGAACTTTTGCTATTTCGTGACCAGGCAATCTCTAAAAATGATCAGGTTGGCTTTACCCGGCTATTCGGCCCGCTGGAAAGGCATGTCCGGGAGGAATGGCTGAACGAAACCCACCCCGAGATTTTGCACGTCACCAATATGAAGAAAAATGGCAAAGCCATTGGCGCGCTGGGCGATTCTGATGTTGGATGGCATTATGATCAGATTTACATGCCTACGCCTGCGGTTGGGTCGCTGCTCTATGCTGTCACAATTCCAGATGAAGGCGGCAGCACTTTCTTTTCCGACATGACCGCCGCCTATCTCCGGCTGCCGCAGCACCTCAAAACACTTGTCGAGGGCCGGACCGCGATTCAGTCTTTCGCCGCTTTCAACGCCTTGCACACCGACGACGTCAATAAGATAAAAACAACTCTGGCAAGCGATATCCCTCACCCGCTTGTGCGCACGCATCCTGTTACCGGACGAAAAGCACTTTACCTTTGTCCGGGTTTCACGACACGGATATGCGGCCTACCGGAAGACGAGAGCGCGGCCGCCCTGGAAGAGATTTTGGAGTGGTGCATCAGGCCGGAATTCATTTATCGTCATGATTGGCAGTTGGGCGATGCCTTGTTGTGGGACAATGCCTGCACCATGCACCGACGCGACCCCTTTGATGGACAGTGTGAGCGGCTGATGCACCGCACGACGATCCTGCCAGAGCCGCAAAACGCAGTACCATTTTGAGTAAGAACCCCGCGCAAATCCCGGTAAGGGCGCGCGTGGTCAACGAAATGGCAGGCCAGCACTGTCTGCGTAATCAAGCCCTGGAGCAGTGTACTCATAAAAAAGATCGATAGACATGTTCGGAGTTCGCGATTGTTTCAAATTGGCCAATCGCTGATGGTCGGAGGACTTCCGGAAAGGTGACCTGACGATGGCTGATGATGGTAAGCGGGTTCGCCTGCAGCGCTCGGAACTTGCAGTCCCGGCAACTTCAGAACCCTTCTTCGAAAAGGCTGCGCTTGGTCCAGCCGACTCGCTGTTCCTCGATCTGGAGGACGCAGTTGCCCCCCATCGCCGGATTGAAGCGCGTGACAATGCTGTGCGTGCGCTGACCGATATTGACTGGGGAACCAAGACGGTTTCGGTTCGGGTCAATGGCCTGACGACGCCGTGGTCGATCGCCGACATCCTCGCAGTCGCACGCTGCCCGCGGCTCGACATGGTGCTGCTGCCCAAGGTCGAGACGGCGGACGACGTCGTCTTTCTCGACCGGTTGTTGACTGGCCTCGAGCTAGAGATACCGCGCGATCGCCCGCTTGGCATCGAAATCCTGATTGAGACGACCAAGGGTCTGGCCAATGTCGAGGCGATCGCCGCTGCCTCGCCGCGACTGGAGGGAATCATCTTTGGTGTCGGCGATTATTCGATCGAGCTGGAAAATTTCGATGCTGTGTTCGGCGCGCCTAACCCTGAATATGCGGTGTGCGGCCACTATAACGACCAGTGGCATTTCGCGCTGGCGCGGATTGCCAATGCCTGCCGCGCCTACGGGCTGCGACCGATCGACGGGCCATTCACCAATTACGGCGATCCTGACGCCTATCGTGCCAGCGCAATCCGCGCCCGCGCCTTGGGGTTTGAGGGCAAATGGGCGATCCACCCGAGCCAGGTGGCCATCGCCAACGAGGTCTTCACGCCCAGCGCCGCGCAGATCGCCTGGGCCCGCGACATTGCCACCAAGATGGAGGCGGCGAGTGCCGAGGGCAAAGGTGCGATCGGACTGGAAGGGGTCCTGCTCGACCGTGCGCATGTGTTGCTGTCGGGCAAGATCCTGCGCCGCGCGCGTATCGCCGGGCTGGAGGCGTGACCGCCAAACCCGCACCGGACGGACCACTTTCCGGCATCCGCGTCCTCGACATCGCGACCTTCATCGCCGCCCCGTTCTGCGGCACGATCATGGCCGAATTCGGTGCCGAAGTGATCAAGATCGAACAGCCGGGTGAGGGCGATTCGTTGCGCCGCTTCGGCACGATGACCGATACCGGAGATACTCTGGTGTGGCTGAGCGAGGCGCGCAACAAGAAATCGGTAACGCTGGATCTGCGCACGCCGGAGGGGGCCGACATGTTCCGTCGGCTGGTGGCGGAATCGGATGTCGTGCTGGAAAACTTCCGTCCCGGCACGATGGAGAAATGGGGACTGGGCTATCCCGCGCTGGCCAAGATCAATCCCCGGCTCGTGATGCTGCAGGTCAGCGCCTATGGCCAGACCGGGCCGATGAGCGACAAGCCGGGTTTCGCGCGCATCGCTCACGCCTTCAGCGGGCTTGCCTACCTCGCCGGGGAATCGGGCAGGCCGCCGGTGGTGCCGGGATCGACGTCGCTGGCCGATTATATGTCGGGCCTGTTCGGTGCAGTCGGCGTGCTGATCGCGCTGCGCCATGCCGAGCGCACGGGCGAGGGCCAGTCGATCGATATTGCGCTGTATGAATCGATTTTCCGGGTGCTGGACGAGCTTGCGCCCGCTTACGACAAGTTTGGCTATCAGCGCGAAAGGATGGGGCCTGACACGATCAACGTGGTGCCGCACAGCCACTATCAAACGCGCGACGGATCGTGGGTGGCGCTCGCCTGTTCGAACGAGCGGATGTGGGCAAGGCTGTGCAAGGCGATGGGACGGCCCGAACTCGCCATGGACCCGCGCTACGCCTCTACGCGGCAACGCGATCTGCACCGCGCAGACGTCAACACGATCGTGGCGGATTGGGCGCGCAGCCTCGATATCGATGCGCTGCTCGCGGTCTGCGAGGCCCATGATGCGCCGGCGTCAAAGCTGCTCAACATCGCCGACATTTTCGAGAACCCACAATATGCCGCGCGCGGGAATTTGCGCACGATCGACGATCCCCGCGCGGGTCGCCTGGTCCTGCCGGCGCCGCTGCCGCGGCTGTCGCGCACGCCGCCTGAACTGCGTTCGGTCGGCCCTGCGCTCGGCAGCGCCAACAGCGAAATTCTCGGCGAACTGCTCGGCATTGACGATGCCGCACTGGCCGATCTGAAACAGCGCCGGATCATCTGATCCGGACCCTCTGACGATGCACGGAGACCCGACCATGACCACCGATCGCCAGATGGCGCTTGTCGCATTCCTGCAGGCGCAGAACTGCTCGAACTTCCCCGCATCCTGGCGGCACCCGTCTGCGGCGCAGGATTTCCTGTCGCCCGATTATTACCGCCGGATCGGCCGGGTTCTGGAGGAAGGCGCATTCCATCTCGCCTTCTTCGATGATCGCCTGGCCATCCCGGATGTCTTTGCCGACGATTATAAGGTTACGATGCGCGAGGGCATTCGCGCGGTGAAGCTCGATCCGATGCTTTGCGCGATGACCCTGGGCAATGCGACCGAGCGGCTGGGCGTCGGGGTCACCTATTCGACGACCTATTACGAACCGTTCCACGTCGCCCGCACCTTTGCGACGCTTGACCAGTTGACCGGGGGCCGCGCGGCGTGGAACGTCGTCACCTCGCTCAACAGTTCGGAAGCCGCCAATATGGGCGCGCGCGAAGTGCTGGAACACGATCTGCGCTATGATCGGGCCGAGGAATTTCTGGAGGTTGTGCGCGGACATTGGCGCGGCTGGGATGACGATGCGCTGATCCTCGACAAGAACGGGCTGTTCGCCGATCCTGAGCGGGTCCGCCGGCTTGATCACAAGGGCGAATGGTTCAACTCGCGCGGTCCCTTCACTGTGCCGCGTTCGCCGCAGGGCGAACCCATCCTGATCCAGGCCGGGCAGAGCGGGCGCGGGCGGCAATTCGCGGCGAAATGGGGCGATCTGGTGTTTGTGATCTATCCCAACCTCAAGGTCGGCCAGAAAGCCTATGCCGAATTCAAGAAGGTGCTCGCCGATCAGGGCCGCGACCCCGCGTCGGTGCGCGTTGCGCCTGCGGTCTACACGGTGGTTGGTGAGACACAAGCACAGGCAGAGGACCGCCGCGCGGTGATCGACGCATTGGTCAAACCGATCGACGGCCTTGTCCTGTTGTCCGAAGTGCTCAATTTCGATTTTGCATCGAAGGGCTATGACGATCCTTTCACGAGCGAGGAGATGGACGGCATTTCCGGCATTCAGGCGTTCCGCGACCGGGTGGTCATGCTCAGCGGCCGAGCCAATCCGTCGCCGCGCGATTTCGTGGAGTTCACCCGGCGCGGCACGCTCGACGAAT
Source organism: Novosphingobium sp. (assembly GCA_031372185.1). Taxonomy (GTDB): domain Bacteria; phylum Pseudomonadota; class Alphaproteobacteria; order Sphingomonadales; family Sphingomonadaceae; genus Novosphingobium. The sequence continues at coordinate 47,711 of JANMKT010000007.1, read as the reverse complement.
TCCCCGTTTTCATGGGATCACCCACCCAGGTGGCCGACCAGATGGAGGAATGGTTCGGCACCGCGTGCGATGGGTTCGTCATCGCCGCTAGTCACGCGCCCGGTGCCTATGACGATTTCGTCCGGCTGGTCGTGCCCGAACTTCGCCGCCGCGGGTTGTTCCGTCAGGGCTACGAAGGTGCGACGCTGCGTGAAAATCTGGGTATTCCCAAGCCTGTGATATGACCGGCGAGAAGGCGCGCTGACCCGCAATTGCCCCCGATCGGAGACCTGCCATGACCGCCCGTCCGCGCCGCAGCGCGCTGTACCTTCCCGCTTCCAACGCCAAGGCAATCGTCAAGGCGCGGACATTGCCGTGCGACGTCGTGATCCTCGATCTGGAAGATGCCGTCGCGCCCGACGCCAAGGCGATGGCGCGCGAGCAGGCGATCGCCGCCGTCGACGAGGGCGGTTTCGGCAGCCGCGAACTGGTGATCCGCATCAATGGCCTGGAGACCGAATGGGGGGAGGCGGACCTGGCGGCGCTGCAGGCCTGCCGTCCCGATGCGATCCTTGCGCCCAAGGTCACCTGCGCGGCCGATGTCGGCCGCTATGCCGCCCTGCTGCCCGGCGATACGGCCTTGTGGGTGATGATCGAGACGACCGCATCGCTGTTCCGGCTGGACGAGATTGCGGGGGCGGATCGGCTGGGCGCGATGGTGATGGGGACCAATGATCTGGCCAAGGAAATGGGCGCGCAGCCGGGACCGGACCGGCTGCCCTTCGTCGGCATCCTCGGCCTGTCCGTGGCGGCGGCGCGTGCCCACGGCATCGCCATCCTCGACGGCGTTTTCAACGAGATCGACGACGATGCGGGCTTTTCCGCGCAGGCCCGCCAGGCGGTCGAATTCGGGTTTGACGGCAAAACCCTGATCCACCCGCGCCAGATCGATCCATGCAACGCCGCCTTCCTGCCCGACGCGGCGGCGGTGGCCTGGGCGCGGCAGATCATCGCTGCGTTCGATCAACCCGAAAACGCCGCCAAGGGCGCGATCCGGCTCGAGGGCAAGATGGTCGAGCGGCTGCATCTGCATCACGCCCACCGGGTGCTCGCCGCTGCGGAGCGACGCGGGGCAGCGGAATGACGGGGCAGTGGAGCGACTGGCCCGCCTCACCAAGCTGCTAAGATTCTGACGCATCACAGCTTGGAAATGTTCAAGCGCCACACGGGCTTAACCAAAGCGCGATGAGTCAAGCTCATTGCGCTTTGGTATCAGTCCTCGCCGCCGCCCGCGATCGCCCGTTCCTCGACCACCGACAGCCCGTACCCCGCGAGTGCCACCATCGTCTGGTGCGTGTTGGTGAGCAGAATCATCTCGTGCACCCCCAGTGCGGAGAGGATCTGCGCGCCCACGCCATAGTCGCGAACTTCATCGAGGTCGGTCAGCTCGCCGATTTCGGCTCCGGCGGCGCGCGCCAGAACCAACCGGCTGAGCAAATCGCCCTGCATCGGCCGGTTGATCAGCACGACGATGCCGCTGCCGGCCTCGGCGATCATCTCCATCGCGCCCGATAACAGTGTGGCGCGGCCCGAGATTTCGCCGAATACGTCGGTGAAATGCGACATCCGGTGCATCCGCACCATTGTCGGCGTCGCCGGGTCAATGTGGCCTTTGACGATCGCCATCTGCTCGGTCTGCGTCGCCTTGTTGTAGAAGATGATCCCGGTCCAGTCGCCGCCCCAACGGCTGGAGAATTCGAGTTCCGCGCGGCGCTCGATCTGGTGGTCCCAGCGATGACGATAAGCGATCAGATCCCGGATCGTGCCGATCTTCAACCCGTGGCGTTCGGCAAACGGGATCAGATCGTCACGGCGCGCCATCGTGCCGTCCTCGTTCATGATCTCGCAGATCACGCCTGAGGGATTAAGGCCTGCCAGCCGCGCGACATCGACTGCAGCTTCGGTATGTCCGGCGCGAACCAGCACGCCGCCATTGCGCGCGATCAGCGGAAACACATGGCCCGGCGATACGATTGCGGCTGCATCGCGGGTCCCGTCGATCGCCACCGATATGGTCCGGGCCCGATCGGCAGCGGAGATGCCCGTTGTCACGCCGTCGCGCGCCTCGATCGATTGGGTGAAGGCAGTCCCGTAGCGCCCGACCTTTGGCCCGCCCATCAGCTGCAGGCCAAGTGCCTCGGCGCGGGTGCTGCCGATCGCCAGACAGATCAGCCCGCGCCCGAAGCGCGCCATGAAGTTGATCGCGTCGGGGGTTGCCATCTGCGCCGGGATGACCAGATCGCCCTCGTTCTCGCGATCCTCGTCATCGACCAGAATAAACATCCGGCCGTTCGCCGCCTCAGCGATGATTTCCTCGGCCGAGGCGATGAAATGCGGTCGGGTGGTGTCGTTAGCCAAAGTGGACCCATCCCAGATCGTGGGCGATGATATCGCGTTCAACAATACGCGTGCGGAACCGCACGCCATTGCCAGTGCGCCAGATTGCGGCCTCCAGCGTCTCGCCAGGATAGACTGGTGCCGTGTAGCGAATTCCGGCCCCGACGAGCGTGTAGAGGATACAATCTTTCGCGGTATAATCCTGTCGGGTAGCAAGAGTGTGCCAGTCCATCAGGGCGTGATAATCGATCGGCATCGATCAAACCGGGCGCTGGATCAGGCCGTTGAACATATCCCTCTCCCGGCCTGTAGCGCATGTGGATTGCGACCAAGGCTAGCGCGCTGCGTTAATTCGACAAGCAAATTTATCTGAAGAATTGTTCGGAAAACCGGAATGCAAAGTAATTGGGGGTCGGGGCGCGGATCAGCTGCCCAATTATGTCGTTTATACGATTAATTTATGCAATAAATCTGCTTGTCCAAATAGCGCGTGGTTCGTAGCTTTCGGCACTGTCAAAACGCGCTTTGCGCGATGCCACCCCAGACAATGTTCACGGCCTCGGAATTATCGATGAAGCGCTATCTGAATTACATCAATGGAGAGTGGGTTGCACCGGCCGGTGGGCGGGAAATCGAAAGCGAAAACCCCTATACACGCAAGACCTGGGCGACGATCGCGCGCAGCGGACCCGAGGATGTTGATCGCGCCGTACAGGCTGCTTCTGCTGCCTTTGAAGACGGGCCTTGGAGCAAGCTGAGCGCATCTGCGCGCGGCAAATTGCTGTGGCGGATGGGCGATCTGCTCGAGGACAATGTCGAGCATCTGGCGTTGCTCGAAACCAGCGACAATGGCCGCACGCTCTCCGACATGCGCGGCATCGTGCTCTATCTCGCCGATTATTTCCGCTACTTTGCAGGTCTCGCGGACAAGGTCGAGGGTGCCGTGCCCCCGCTCGAGAAGGCGGACTATTTCAACTATACCCGGCACGAGCCCTATGGTGTCGTCGCGGCGATTACCCCGTGGAACAGCCCGCTACTGCTGGTGGTGTGGAAGCTGGCCCCGGGGCTGGCGGCAGGAAACACCTTCGTGCTGAAGCCGCATGAGGTGGCCTCGGTCGGCACGCTCGAACTCGCCGCCCTGTTCACTAAGGCCGGCTTTCCCAAGGGGGTCGTCAACGTCGTGACTGGGACCGGTGCCGAGGTCGGCGAGCCGCTTGTCAGCCACCCCATGGTGCGCAAGATCGCCTTCACCGGCGGCGATCTGGCCGCTCGTGCGATCTATCAGACTGCGGCGCGCGACTTCAAACCGGTCACGCTCGAACTCGGCGGAAAATCGCCCAACATCGTGTTTGCTGATGCCAACCTCGACAATGCCGCCAAGGGCAGCGTCCTCGGGATGTTCAATACCTCGGGCCAGGCGTGCATCGCGTGCTCGCGCGTGCTGGTGCAGGACAGCATTTACGATGAATTCGTCGCGAAGCTGATTGCCCATAGCTCAGCGGCGCGGATCGGCGATCCCACCGATCCCGCCACCGAGATGGGGCCGATGGGGTGCCGCTCGCATTTCGAGAAGGTCATGGGCTATCTCGATCTCGCGCACGAAGAAGGCGCGCGCGTGTTGCTCGGCGGTGGGGCATCGCAGCGACCCGGTCTGGAAGACGGCTATTTCATCGAGCCTACGATCCTGGGCGATGTCGACAATTCCATGCGGATCGCCCGCGAAGAGATTTTTGGCCCCATCATGAGCGTGATCCGCTTCAAGAATGAGGAAGAGGCGATCCGGATTGCCAACGACAGCGATTTCGGTCTCGGTGCGGGGGTTTGGACCGAGAACATGCGCACCGCAATCCGGGTTGCGCACCGGCTCGAAGCGGGGTCGGTCTATGTCAATTCCTACCGCGTGGTCAGCTACATGTCGCCGTTCGGCGGCTACAAGCACAGCGGGATCGGCCGTGAGAATGGGGTCGATGCGATCAAGGAATATCTGCAGGTCAAGAGCGTGTGGTTCTCGTTGAACGAAACCGCCCCGCCACCGTTTGGCAAGCCCTATGGCTGATCCGGCTGGAATCAGTCCGGTGTGTGGTCCATCGCGCCGCGGAACCGGTTGACGATCAGCTTGGTCAATTCGAGCGCTGCGGGTGACAGCGAATTGCCCTTCAGCGTGATCAAGCACAAGTTGCGTGCCATCTCCGGCTCGACGATCGGCAAGGCCTGAAGCGAAGCGTCGAGCGGTCTCGGGATCATGATCTGCGGAAGGATCGCAACGCCAAGGCCGGCCTGTGCGAATGCCACCATCGTCTGTACCTGGATCACCTCGAACGAATTGGTGATTTCCAGCCCGCGCAGCGCGAGTTCCTGGTTCAGCGTATTGCGCAATGCTGCGGATGCGGATGCAAGCACGACCGGCAGTTGTGCCAGCTCGGTCAGCGTTATCGTCGTGTGATCGGGCATCCAATAGGCCTGCGGCAACAAGGCGTAGATCGGTTCGCGGGTGATTGGCGCGAAATCGAAGTCGCTGGCCTGTTCGACTTCTGGACCGATGCCGAACGAGATTTCCTGCCGCGAAACCGCTTCGAGCAATTGCGTCGAGGCAAGCTCGCGCAGCTCGAGGCGAATGCTGCTGCGTTTGTGCTGGAATTCGGCGAGGACGGGGGGGAGAACCGTCGCGGCGATGCTCGGTACGCAGCCCATCGCGATATGGCCGACCTGTACGTTGGCCGCCTCGCGGATCTGCCGCAGTCCCTGCTCGAGCGACGCGACGGCCCGCTGCGCATGGCCCAGCAACTGCTCCCCTTCGGCCGTCAGCTGGACCCGCCGGGTGGTGCGGTGGAACAGCGACACGCCGATTTGCTCCTCCAGCAGCTTGATCTGGGTGCTGACCGCCGACTGTGATCGGTGCAGCACTTCGGCCGCTTTGCGGAAGCTATTATTCTCGGCGACGACGACGAATATCTGGATGGCTCTTAGATTATATAGCATTGGCTCTCCTCGCCTTGGGCCCAGGCAGCCCGTCGGCCCGTCCGTCAGCGCGACCTATCTCATTGTCATCGCGTGGCTCAGCCAGGTCAACGTATCGTTGGTATCGACGAAAGTCGCAGCGGAGAGAATCCAGCGACTCGCGCTCGAAACGCTCCGCCAGGCCCGACGCCGTGATCAGTATGAAGCCGTGATATGTTTCTGAAAAGAAATACAATTATTGCGCAGTATAGCCGCCGTCGATTACCAACTCTGCGCCGGTCACGAATTTCGCTTCGTCGGACGCCAAGTAGAGCGCGCCCATCGCAATATCCTCGGCCTCGCCCAAATGGCCGATTGGCTGGAGATTGTCGTAGAACTTGCGGCCTTCCTCCAAATCGCCGTAACGGATGATCGATTGTTCGAGCAGCGGCGTCCGGATGAAGCCGGGGTGGATCGTGTTGACGCGGACCTTCACGCGTTCCTTGGCGCACGATAGCGCCACCGATTTGCTGTACAGCCGCACGCCGCCCTTGGATGCATTATAGGCTGCGATCCCGGGCTGGCCGACGATCCCGAGGACCGAGGAGATATTGATGATCGACCCGCTGACCGGGCTGGTAGCCATCATCAGCGCCAGTTCGTGCTTGGTCGCAAGGAACGTCCCGTCCAGATTGATCCGGTTGATCCGATGCCATTCCTCCAGCGTCGTATCGGTCGGGAAGGTCAGCTGCGTAACCGATGTGCCGGCACAATTGACCGCAATGTTGAGTCCGCCGAACCTGGCTTTGATCGTCGCCATCAGCGCGATCCACGCGGCTTCATCAACCACGTCGAGATGGACATATTCGGCAGTCCCGCCCGCTGACCTGATCTCGGCCGCCACTGACTCCGCAAGATCGTCGTTCAGGTCGACGAGCATGACTTTGGCACCTTCTGCGGCCAGCAAGCGCGCGCACGCCGCGCCAATCCCGCTCGCAGCGCCCGAGACCAACGCAATCTTTCCGGCAACCCGATCCATCCGTTGATCCTCATTCTGTGCCGCGCATCCGCGGTTTCGCGATAAAGTCAGGTGCGAACCCGCCGCCCGGGCCATGATTCAAGCGATGCAATCCGGCGTATAGGCCAAGCAATGAACGCTCAATCAGATAATTTTGAAAGATAGTTTCGTTTTGCAGATGAGTGGCAGGGTATTTTGGACGAGCGATAAATCGGCAAACCAAAATAGTCGTGTCGATTTGTCTGATTGTTGTGGTGCCAAAACCTTCATATCCCTGCGCCCTTACAAGACTGGCATACGAGGCAAATAATGACGGCACCACTGGACGGGATGCTCGTGCTCGATCTCACGCGCAATCTTGCGGGCCCGTTCTGCACAATGATCCTGGGGGATCTGGGCGCGCGGGTTATCAAGGTCGAACGGCCCGGTATCGGTGACGATACGCGCGAATGGCGGCCGCCCAATTGGGCCGGTCACAGTTCGCTGTTCCTTGCCACGAACCGCAACAAGGAGAGCATTGCAATCGACATCGACACGTCCACGGGTGCCGAGACGATCCGCCGACTGGCGGCCAAAGCCGACATTGTCGTCGAATCGTTCCGCGGCGGCAGTCTGGCGAAGAAGGGCTTCGGTTTCGACGACCTGAAGCTGCTCAATCCGCGCCTGGTCTATTGTTCGCTCAGTGCGTTCGGTGCGCGCGGTCCGCATAGTGACCGTCCAGGCTATGACGCACTGATCCAGGCTTATTCGGGCATCATGAGCATCACCGGCGAGCCGGGCAGGTCGGCAGTGCGGGTCGGGCCTTCGATCATCGACATGGGATCGGCGCATTGGGCGGCGATCGGTATCCTCGCGGCGCTCAGGATTCGCGACCAGACCGGCGAAGCGCAGCATGTCGAAACCAGCCTGCTCGAAACCGGCGTGGCCTGGATGTCGTATTTCGCCGCAGGCTATTTCGCTGACGGCACGATTGCGAAGCCAAGCGGGACGCGGCACAGCGTGATGGCACCCTACGAGGATTTCGCTACTCGGGATGGCCTGATCTACATCGCCGCGCCCAACCAGAGCCTGTTCCTGACCTTGTGCAAGGTGATCGAATCGCCGGAAATCGCGAGCGACCCACGCTTTAGCAGCAATTCGCAGCGCCTGGCCAATCGCGACGCACTACATGCACTGATCGAGCAAAAGCTTCAGCAGGACGATTGCGCGATTTGGGAGCAGCGGCTGCTCGATCACGGCGTGCCCTGTTCACGGTTGCAGACGATCGACGAGGTGGTCAACGATCCCCAGGTTGCTGCGCTCGATCTGATCCGCAACTTCAACCATCCCGACATTCCCGATCACCGGCTGGTCGCTCATCCGATCTCCTACAATGGTTCGCGCGTCTTTCGCGCCGATCCTGCGCCCGATCTTGGTCAGCATACCGAATCGGTGCTACGCTCGCTCGGCTTTGACGATGAATCTATTGTTGCTGCTTGCGGCGGCCCGGCTGCGGCTGGCAACGCCACAGACTGAAGGGAGTTGCAGTGTACGACGGACCGATCATCGATACGTTTCTGCACGGCCCGTGGATCGGCGCGCCCCCCGCGGCGGTGCCCCGCGCCGACCGGGTCGAATGGCTCGGCGACCGGCGCCTGCGCCGCGTGATGAAAACCTTCCGCCACGACGGACGCGAAGGTGACGGCATCGAGTTCCTCGATGTGCCCGGTCTGTTGCAGGCGATGGATCAGGCCGGTGTGACGCGCGGGATACTCGCGACCAAGGTGTATTATCCGGCCGCCGCCGATATGGTTGTGGCGCTCAACCGTGATTTCGCGGCGATGAGCGCGGCGAGCGACGGACGGCTGAAATGGATTGCCTCGGCCATCCCGCCCGAACTGGGCGGATCGAGCTATTGGGACGTCATGCAGAACACACGGCTAATCGACGCGATCCGTGACGATCCCGGCCTCTGCGGCATGCATATCACGCCATCGCCCTGGGGCATATTGCCGAGCGACCGGTGGTTCTATCCGCTCTATGCCAGATGCGTGGAATATGGCCTGCCGGTGTTCACCTATGTCGGCGCGCCGGGGCCGCTCTGGCCGATGGACCTGAACAATCCGGCGCATCTCGACGAGGTCGCATTGGCCTTTCCCGACCTCACGATTATCGCGCATCATATCGGCGATCCGTGGACCGACATGGCAGTGCGGCTTGCCGCGCGGCACGAGAATTTCTACATCTGCACCTCGGCCTGGTCGCCCAAGGCCTATCCGGCAGCGCTCATGGCGTTCCTGGCAGGCAAGTGGCACGGCGTGCGCGGCTGCGACAAGACGATCTTCGCGTCCGATTTTCCGTTGCTCGATCTCGCCATCACGACGCGCGACGCCCGGGCGATGACACTCGATCCCGAACGGCTGGAGCAGTTCCTGTGCGCCAATGCCGACCGGCTGTTCTGGCAATAACCCGCAAAGGCTGACGCATGGATTCGATACGGACCGACATCGCTTGGAGTACCCCGGATTCGATCACCGCCTTCGGGCTCGATCTGCCGAGCGAAATCCTCGGCCAGGTCAGCTTCGGCGACATGGCGTTCCTGGAAATCACCGGTCGTATCCCGGAGGCAAACCAGTCACGCATGTTCAACGCGATGCTCGTCACATTGGTCGAGCACGGCCTGACGCCGAGCACGATCGCCGCACGACTGACCTATCTTGGCGCGCCCGAAGCGATGCAGGCGGCGGTCGCGGCCGGGTTGTCGGGGCTGGGCAGCGTGTTCGTCGGCAGTGTCGAGGGCACCGCGCGGATGCTCTACGAGGTGATGCCCACGCCCGAACCCGCAGCCGATCTGGCCGCGCTGGCCAACACCATCGTAGCCTGCTTCGCAAAGCAGCGCGCGATCCTGCCCGGTATCGGCCATCCGTTCCACAAGCCGATTGATCCGCGCACGCCGCGGCTAGTCCAGCTGGCTGAGGAGACCGGGTTCGCCGGGCCTTACGTGGCGCTGATCCAGCAAGTCGCCGCAGCCGCCGAGCGTGGCAAGGGCAAGTCGCTGCCGGTCAATGCCACCGGCATTCTCGGCGCATTGTGCTGCGAGATGGGGTTCGACTGGCGCGTCTGCCGGGGCATCGGCGTCATGGCCCGCGCGGTCGGTCTGGTGGGACATATCCTCGAAGAAGCCCGCAATCCGATTGCGCGGCAAATCTGGTTGCAAGCTGAAGAAGCGGCGACCGACCACTTCCGGGCGAGCAATTCCGCCTCGCCGGGCGCTTCCGCCTGAAGACTGCCGACTTATCAGCAGGATGAAACTTGATCCGATTATTCTGCAAAACGGGTCAATGCATCAGCTAAATCGGTTTTTGCTATCCGACTAGCTTAGCTATCCTGAGGTTTAAGCTCGCCTGACCAGGACAAGGCGAGCCAGGCCAAGGAATGCGCCATGCTGGACCCGGATAATGAATTCATCATCGATGCGGTTGCCCACGCCTACAATCTCTCGCCGAGCAATTATGCGGATCCCGCCTCTGCCCATCCGATTTCAGAGCTGACCTATCAGATTGGCGGCATGGGTTCGCCCGACCCGCAGTATGATGTCCCGCACGATGTCTATCTTGACGACTGGAAACCTGAAGACATCGCCAATGTGCTGTTCAAGGAGACAGCGACCGATATGGCGGTGTCACACACCTTGCCGCTCTATTGCTTCAAGGACGGGTTCTGTTCGATCGAAAAATCGGCCGAATTCGTTCAGCGCTGGCCGCATCGGTTCCGCGCCTATGCAGCAATCGATCCGTTGCGCAGCGACTGGGCTGAATCGCTAGATCGCCAGGTTGAATTGTTCAAGCCGATTGGCCTTAAAGTATATCCGACCAGCTGGAACGGCTCGACAATTTCGCAATGGAAGATGAACGATCCGAAAATCGCTTATCCGGTGTATGAGCGCGCGATGAAGCACGGCATCAAGGTGATCGCCGTTCACAAGGCGGTGCCCCTTGGCCCGGTTGTTGCGGAAGATGCGTTCAACCCTGGCGACTTGGAAGGCGCGGCGGGCAACTTTCCCGATCTTGGCTTCGAAATCGTCCACGGCGGCATCGCGTTCAGCGAAGAGACCGGTTGGTTGATAGCGCGCTTTGCCAACATCTACATCAACCTTGAGGTTTCCAACATCATCCTTGAACGGCGGCCGCGGACCTTCAGCAAAATGCTGATGGATTTGCTGAAAGTGGGCGGGATGGACATGCTTGATCGCTTTGTCTGGGCGACCGGCTGCTCGTTGGCGCATCCGCGGGCGACGATCGAGGCCTTTTGCCGCTATGAAATCCCCGAAGATCTGCTGCAGGATGCCGGATTGTTCGGCCCGCTCTCGCAGATCACTGATGATCACAAGCGCAATATTCTGGCGAACAATTATGCCCGTGTGCATGGGATCGATATCGAGGCGACGAAGAAAGCCATCGCCAATGACGAGTTTAGTCAAGCCAGGCTCAACAATCCAGCGCCCGTGGCCTGGAGTACGACGTCGGTTTGGCCAGAGATTGAACGCCAGCGAGCCGCCGAGCTTGATGCGGTCGCTTCGGCATGACAGCGACAGAGAGCGATATTCGCGCAATACTGGATGAGATCAAGGATCCGTGCAGCGTAGCGGCATCGGTCCCGATGGGTCTCGACGAGATGGGCATTGTGAAAAGTGTGAACATTGCTGGCTGCGGTCATGTTGAAATCGAGCTGCGACTGACGTCGCCCGTTTGCGAAATGATTGGCTATATGCGCAACGAGGCAATTACCAAGATCGGCGCGCTGCAAGGCGTTACCGGCGTTTCGGTCTGCCATGATTCCGGCCTTGACTGGGATCACGATATGATCGCGCCAGAAGCCCAGGCCCGGCGCCAGCGGCGGCTGGCGATGTTGCAGGCCATGCCACGATCTTCCTCTGCCCGATCATAAGGAGCCGTTGCATGCTTCCTATCCGTCCAACGCCGAACCTCTACCTTGTCGAGAGAGGCGTCTGATATGACGCGGCTCGCGGGCAAGGTAGCGATCGTCACTGGCGCGGCATCGCCCCAGGGGTTTGGCTTTGCCACCGCCCAGCTGTTTGCCAGGGAGGGGGCAAGAGTTCTCCTTACCGATCTCAAGGGTGAAGCGGTTTGCGCACGCGCTCTATCGCTCCGTGAACAAGGCCTGACCGTTGTGGGTGCCGCACAGGATGTAACTGAACAGTCAGAGTGGGACCGGGTCCGCGATCTGGCACTCGCCGAATTTGGCCGGATTGACGTTCTGGTCAACAACGCCGGCATGGTGCTGCCGGGCGGCATTGGCGAGGCGACGCTTGAAGACTGGAACCTGCATATCGCCGTCAATCTCACCAGCGTGTTCCTCGGTTGCCAGATGGCTGTACGTCAAATGCGGGCGCAGGGCAGCGGCGGCTCGATCATCAACATCTCGTCGGTTGCCGGCCTCTCGGCCTTTTCAAATCTGGCCGCCTATTGTGCCAGCAAGGGCGGGGTTCGTCTGCTGACCAAGGCCGCCGCGCTCGATGTTGCGGCGGAAGGCATCCGGATCAATTCGGTACATCCGGGCCATCTCGATACGGACATGATCGCCGGAGCGCGTGACGTAGCCCCTGAAATGGTTGCCGCAATGGAGGCTAATGTGCCGATGAAATACCTTGGCACTGCCATCGATATTGCGAGCATGAATCTCTTTCTGGCGTCGGACGAGTCGCGATATGTCACTGGTGCCGAGTTCGTTGTCGATGGCGGACTGACGGCGAAATGAACGCTGTGCCGCCCTTGCAATCTATCAACGATCTTGTTGACTGGCAAAGGGCGATGCGGTAACTTCATGGTTGGTCGAGCAGCACCTTTGAGTCGGGGTGCCCGGATAAAAGCACGCAAAATTTGGCGCTAATATGCGCGACAGACGAGAGGATAGAACCATGATGCATGATCTGGTTATTCGCGGTGGAACCGTGGTTGATGGCACGGGCGCACCGCGGCGGGTGGCCGATGTAGCGATTGATGGCGAGACGATCACCGCAGTCGGCGTTGTGCCGGGCAAGGGTCGCAAGGAAATCGATGCGACCGGCCATCTGGTCACGCCGGGCTGGGTGGATGTCCACACTCATTACGACGGTCAGGTCAGCTGGGATCCCTTTCTCTCCCCTTCGTGCTGGCACGGGGTGACGACGGTTGTGATGGGCAATTGCGGTGTCGGCTTTGCGCCGGTCAAGCCACATTTCCGCGATCGGCTGATCAACATCATGGAAGGCGTCGAGGATATCCCTGGTACGGCGCTGACCGAAGGCATCACCTGGGAATGGGAAACCTATCCTGAATATCTCGATGCGCTTGCCGCCAAGTCCTATGCAATGGATGTGTGTTCACAAGTGCCGCATGCTGCGATCCGCACCTATGTCATGGGCGAACGGGGCGGCGATAATGAACCCGCGTCGCCGCAAGAAATCGCAGAGATGTCAGCGTTGGTGAGTGAAGCGCTGGACGCCGGTGCCTTTGGGTTTACATCGTCGCGGATCACCGCGCACCGGACGGCCGATGGCAAGGTTGTTCCCGGCACGCAGGTCAGCATCGACGAAATGGAAGGCTTTGGTGATGCGCTGAGCAAAGCGGGCCACGGCGTATTCGAGGTTGTTTCCGACATCAATTTCGATGGCATTCCCGGCAGTCTCACCGCCCAGGAAGAGATCGACTGGATGGCCGATCTGTCGCTCCGCAAAGACGTGAAATTCACCTATTTGCTGTTCCAGAACCCTTCCAACCCCTCCAAGTGGCGCTCGACGATCGAGATGACCAGCAAGGTGCAGGCTGAAGGTGCGAAAATCTATCCGCAGGTCAGCATGCGGCCGACAGGGATCGTCATGGGTTTGCAGAGCAGCTTCCATATGTTCATGGGCCGCCCTTCTTATGACGCGATCGCGGAGCTTTCCTTTGAGGAGCAGGTCGAAAAGATGAAGCAGCCGGAAATCCGCGCTGCGATCTTGTCCGAGAAATCGGACAAGCTGCCCTTTGAGGGCACGACCCTGCGCTTCGATATGATGTTCCGGCTTGAACAGGCTGATGGTTCGCTGGAATATGAACCCTCGTTGGAATCGAGCGTTCAGGAACTGGCCAAGCGCGCCGGTGTGTCCGAAGAAGCCATTTTGTATGACATGATGATGGAGAATGACGGGCACGGCTATATCTATGTTATCCTTGTCAATTATGGTGATTACAATCTCGATTTCATCCATGAGCTGATGGACAATCCGACCGTGATCTCGGCTGGATCGGACGCGGGAGCACATTGCGGGGCGATCTGCGATGCCGCGATGCCAACCTTCATGCTCAGCCACTGGACGCGCGACCGCAAGGCCGGGCCGACCGTGTCGGTAGAGAAAATTGTCGAACGGCAGACCCGTGCGACGGCCAAGCTTTACAACCTCAATGATCGCGGCGTTCTGGCCAAGGGCATGAAGGCGGATGTCAACATCATCGACTACGAAAAAATCAATAGCTCGCGTCCGACCGTGGTCGCGGATCTGCCCGCTGGCGGAAAGCGCCTGCTTCAGATGGCAACCGGCTACCGCGCCACGATCGTGAGCGGAGAAGTTACATTCGAAAACGGGATCGCAACTGGTGTGTTACCCGGCAAATTGCTGCGCAGCGCGCCCAACGCGTTCTCACCCGCTCCGCAAATCGAAATGGCAAACTGATCCGCAGTATCACGGGGCTGACCATCGCCCGGTAAATGTTTGATTTGGTAATCTGGCCCGTGATCTTGCTGATTGCGGGCCCGATTGCCGGACTATTGTTTGGCGACCCGCATCATTCCGACACTTGGCTTTGGGCTAGCCGACCGCAAACTCACACTGGGGATGGAGAATTACGGTGCGAAGATCCATTCACCTGGCCAAATCATTGGCCAGTCAAGACGCACCGAACCGCACGACATGCTGTTTCGCAAAGTCGAAATAGTCGCTGTTCCAGCAGAATTCGACCCAGCCTACCCCGGATTGTCCGTCCATCTCGAGCGTGACGGCGGCTTCGTTCAGATAGACACCGGATGTCCAGTTCAGCTGGGTTTTTGCAAAAGTCCTGCACTTGATCGTGACGCACCGCCCATCGGTATCGGTCGCGCGCACATCAAATTCCTTCTGCCACATGGTCTCATCATAGGCGATGTCATAGGACACGTGCGAGAGATGTCGCATGATCCCGTCTTTCCATAGAAATCCCCGGATATGGACACGCCCGAATGACTGCATTTCGAAGAAATGGACGGACGTGTTGGGGGTGACCGCGTGAACCCATTTGTAATGCTGGTTCAGTCCCCAGACACGCGGTCCCCAGCTGTGATCGTAGACCATGAAGCCATCATGCTTGAAGCTGCGGCCATCGATGGATACGCTGGCCGACAGGCGTCCATGCTGTTCGGTGCGATCATCCCCGTAATAAGGCGGAACGCCATCTGGATGCGAGCTGAAGGCGTAAGGCGGGTGGAGCGCTTCATACTGTCCTTCAAACTGCAGACGGTCGCCGCCCCAGGCCAGATCGATGCGCTTGTGCGGTTCGCGGACGGACATGTGGAGTGGCCCCAAGGTCCAGTCTCCGAAATCCATGCTGGCTGGGTATTCAGCATCGATCTCTTCCTCGACTGGTGTCTCCAGCCCAGGCCCGAATAATTTGGCGCGGGCCTTGCCCGGCCCGCTGGCATGGAGCGAGGGGTAGATGAACCCTGCGATACCCTGTTCGGGAAACATCAGCATATGGGCCAGGGCTTCCCGACCATCCGGGGCAAGCTTGTGCTTGAACGCGTGGTGATCGGGAAAGGCCGCAAAGTCCGCAGTGGTCTCAGGCATGGGGGTATAAACCTTTCAAGACCGCGCCAACCGGGAAAGCCGGTTTGAAAGCGTGGTCACGCCAATAACATCGGTCACATTGCTGAATCCCACGCGGCTGCCCATAGTCCAGCGATAGAGGCTCTGAAAGGATATGAAGCTGGTATAGGCCGAGTGCCATGGTGCTGCGGCAATTGCGGCACCTACCATTTCCCACTGGCGCCCCTTGGCATCGGTTATGCGCACGATGCGGTGCATGCCAAGCATGCCGACGCTTTCGGCTTCCACCTCTGCTGCCGTTACGGCGCAGCATTCGCCGTCGACCACAGCATAGCCAAACCGGAAAGTGGTATAGACCTGCTGTCCGCCCACAATGTCGAGCGTGATGACAAGGTGAAAGGCGAGATCATCACCAAAGGTCAGGTGCATCCAGGAAACCGGCGCGGAATTCCACTCGGCACGCGGCCCCCAGCTGCGATCAAGACCATCGACGCAGGATACATCGAACCGCTGGCCATAAAGCTCCAGTTCGCCGGTGATCCGACCGACCAGATCATAATGCCCCTTGGTCCAGCTGTCGCCTGCACCGGTCGAGGCTTCCAGGTCGCCTGCAAAAACCTCCAGCATTGGATTATGCGCCGGATCAAGCGGATCGAACGGGTCCATCAGCCCCTTGAAATCGAGCGCAAAGCGGCACAGCCCATCGGTCCCTTCGTAGCGGAAACGATAATCCCGCGCGCCGTTCGAGCCCTCGACCGAGAGCCCGTTCGACAGGGTGAAATTCGCCATCGTGTCAGGGCATTTCACATGCATTTGCGAGTCCGAATAATCGGCGGTCCAGGCGTTGGCGTGGATGCCTTGATGGACATAGACAGATGACAGGCAGATCCCCGCATTGGGGCGACACAATATGTAGGCGTTGCCGCTGATCCGCGCTTCTGGCACCGAAAAGATCAGGAACAGCGTTTCGGCATGATCAAATGCAGGAGAATCGGCGTTGTGAAAATGTAGGTCTGCATCGGTAATCATCGGTTGTCCTGTCCCGAAAGGAAAAACTGGACTGGGGAAATTACCAGTCCGACTGAGGCAGATTTTCCGGCTGAAGCTCGAACCCGAAGGGCACGCACCACAGTCGGTTCTGGGCAACCAGTGCGCCGCTCTTTTCAAGAACGGCGGTATCAAGCTGCGGCTGATGCGGCTGGCCGACCGAGGCGTGCGACAAAGCGGTCACGCTGTCGCGCAAGCGGCGGCTGGCGGTTTCAAAATCCGCAATATCCGCCTCTGGATCGGCCAGTGCGCTTTCCCCGGCTGCGATCACGGAGGCGAGTCTGTCAGTGCCTGCGATGTGGGCGGCTTGCTTCGCCAGATCGATACAGCTGCGCAATTCCATGCGGTAAAAGCGGCGCGCTTCGGGCAGGCGGGTTTTGACGAAACCGATGGTGGCGATTGACAGCATGAGCTGCTCGACGACGTGCTTTTCCGCCCCGCCGAGCGCAGGCGCAACCACTTCTTCGAGCGCGCGCAATGTGACCTGCAACTGGACGTCGAAACTCTGGATCACACGACAACTCCCACATAGTAGTTGCGCAAGTCGGCGAGCGCAGGATAACCGATTCCGACGACGAAATTGACGAGCACATCCTGATGCGTGCCGCGGCTGCGCGAGGCCCGCGCCGCCGCGCCCAGCGTCAGGATCACGATCAGATAGCGGTTGTAGATGTTGAAATAGGCAATCCGTGTCGGATCAACCCGAAGCCCGGACGCCTTTTCATAAGCTGCATAAAGTTCGGGTTCCGACATCATCCCCGAGGCCAGCAGGGTTTGCCCGTCCTCGGCAATATGCGCGAATGAGGGCATTACCGCATAGGTCAGGTCCTGGTGACGATCGCCCAATGTGGCGCCTTCCCAATCGAGCCATGCGGTGATTTCACCGCGCTCTTCATCGAACAGGAAATTGCCGCTGCGATAATCACCGTGCACCAGGGACACTTGATCGAGCAGCGGTGCATTGGCGATCAGCCAGCGATAGACGATTTCCATGATCGGCTCTTCCTCGACCCGGTCTTCTTCCCAGATCCGCCGCATGGCATTGACCTGGCGGATGACCGAGGCGTTGGAACCAGCCTCTGCACGGGCGAAATGCTCCAGCCCCTGCATCTGATCGATATCGATGGTGTGGAGCCTGGCGAGCAGATCGACGAACTGCGGACCCAGCTTTGCCCGCAAGTCGGGGCCGTAATTCTGTCCCAGCCCGGTAACCTTGCCGGCATCGTACGAGGGTTTGGCCGTTCCCTGCGAAAAGGCATAGATCATTGCGGGATAGGGCAGGAAATCGCCGTCGGGATCGACCCAATAGGCGCGCGGTGCGGGGATGATGCCTTCGACCGCCTTGATCGCCTCGAACTCGCGCGCGCGGCTGGATTCAGTGATCGAGGCTGCGGGTTCCATTCGCAACACCATCGGCTCGATGCGCTCATCACCTCCGTCTGGCCCGCGCCACGCCAATTCGAACACCATCTGGAGTTTTGAAGCCCCTCCCGAAAGCCAGCGGGCATTGGCAATCGTGGCTGGTTTACCCAGCCGCGCGTTGATCAGCTTTTGCGCACCCTCCACCAGCTGCGCAAGCGTGACACCCGCATAGTCCTGGCCTTCGCGCCTGCGGTGCAGCTTGCGCGTCAGTATATTGTCGATCTCTGGCTCTACCGGGTAGCGGGCGCGGATCTGCGCAATGGCCGCATCACTGGGCCGCTGCCGCTGCGCCTCATCTACGATCTGATACTCGCCTGACATCGTCAAACTCCTGCTTAATCGTAGAGTTCGTCAGCCATGTTGAGCGAGAGATAATACTGGCCGACAAAGTCTGCGATGTGGCTGTGCCCCGACCGATCTCCGGATTCCCAACGCAAAAGGCACTGATAGGCTGCGCTGGCCGGATTGAAATTATACCATGGGCCAGCCGCGATTGTCTTGCCATAAGCGTGATAGACGTCACCCCGGTCGTCGGTGAAGCTGACCTTCGCGCTCGTCACCAGCATGTCTGTTCGGGTCGCGGTCATTTCTGCCGCGAGCAGCGGCCGCCGCTCGCCACCCACCAGCACATAGCCGTATTTGAGCGGGCCATAGCGGACTTGCCGGCCCTCAAAGTCCAGCATGAGGACGAGAAACGCGGTCAGGTCAGGGCCAAGATCGACATGGATCCAGCTGGCGCCTTTGTTGCCCCAGTCATTGCGCGGGCCCCAGCTTTTGTTGACGCCCTCAATGCAATCGACCGTGTAGGCCTTGTCGCGCAGCCGCAATTGCCCGGTGACCCGGCCTTTGCCTTCCAGATGACCATTGTTCCAGCCGCTATAGCCGTCAACCTTGCTGTCCAAGGCTTGCGGAACCTGCCTTGGGTCTCGCGCGTCGGTGGGTTCGCAAATTGCCGAATAACTCAGCTCGAATGAGCAGATGCCATCGTGCGATTGATAACGCCAGTCATGCTCGCGCTCGGAATGGG
The DNA here is from genome assembly GCA_031372185.1 of Novosphingobium sp. Lineage (GTDB taxonomy): Bacteria > Pseudomonadota > Alphaproteobacteria > Sphingomonadales > Sphingomonadaceae > Novosphingobium. The sequence continues at coordinate 29,069 of JANMKT010000007.1, read as the reverse complement.
CCTTGAACGTCAGGCCATTGGCGAGCGTGAAGTCCGAAAAATCGGTTGGACAACGCATGTGCATCTGCGAGTCATTGTGATGCAGTTGCCAGGGATGCAGGCACATCCCCTGGTGGATTTCGATCGAACTGTGGCAGATGCCCAGGTTGGGTCGGGTGACGATATAGATATTTCCACTGATCGCGCATTCCGGCACCGAAAAGATCAGGAAAGCCGTTTCCGTCCACGTATCGTCGGCAGGATCGCGTTCGTGAAATTTGTAATCATCGGCGGTGATCATCGGTGACATGCCATCGGGCTGGAGCGGTAAACGGCGAGCCGGACCACCTGCGTGACCCGGCCCGCAGCGGACCTTAGAACTTGTAGCGGGCTTCCACCATATAGGTGCGCGGCTCGCCCGGTATCACAGTGTTGAAGGCGAACAGGCTCGCAAAGCCGATGCCGCCGGTATAATAAACCTTATCGAACGCATTTTTCACGAGCGCGGCGATCGACAGCCCTCCATCGCTCTGCTCAAGCCCGAGGCGGAAATTTGCGAGCGCATAGCCTGGAATTTGCGAACCGGGGTTCAGGGATTTGCCCGTGGAACTGAAGTAGTTGGAAGACTGGGCATAGAGATCACCGCGCAGCGTTGCATTGTAGCCGTCGCTTACCGGCACCGTCACGTCGGCGTAGAACGAGCCGGACCATTTCGAAGTATCAGGATAGGTATCAAAATTGGCGATGGTCGTTCCGCCGCCGGTTCCCAGCACCGGCACCGCGTTGTCGGTGAAGCGGGCATCGGTGTAGTTAAGGCTGGCGCCCAGCTTCAGCCATTTTGCCGGCTCGATCGTGCCGTCCAGTTCAACTCCGGAGATCTTGGCCTTGGGGACATTGACCGTGATCCCGGCCAGCGATCCGTAAATTGCGACATAATTTGCCCGCTGCACATTCTTCACCCACATGTTGTATAGGGCAAGATTGAACCGCACCGGCATATCACCGGCAAACCCGCGGAATTTCGCACCAATTTCGATGTCGGTCGCGATCTCTGGCCGGAACTCACCGCCCGAAACATTGCCGAAGCCGGGGGTTGGCGGGCCGTTGAAATTGAACCCGCCGCTGCGGAAGCTGTGCCGCGAGCTGACGTAGAGCAGCAGACTGTCGGTAACCTGGTTTTGAAGGCCAAATGTCCAGCTCGGCTTTTTGAACGTATCCTGTTGCGGCGCGATGAAGCGCCCATCAGCGTAGAAGGCATCAAAGGCCGGGGCCCGATAAGCGTCGACACTGTCGCGGACAAATTTCACCTTTTCAGAGGTGTAACGAACGCCGGCCGTAAGCTTGGTGCCGGCGAGGCCGGTGTCGAGCGTTGCCTGAGCGTAACCGGCAATCGACTTGCTGCTCAGAGTGCCTGCATTGATCTGCAGCGGATTGCCAAGGCCCGGCACAATATAGCTGTAATTGATCACATGCTCGCTGTTGTTTGAATAATAGACGCCTGTGACAAATTCGAGCTTGTCGTCAAACGCAGTGCCCAGCAATTGGAATTCGTTGGAATATTGCCTGATAAGCCCGTCGCCGCCCTTGGCGCCAGTGGTAATATCGCCGCGGCTGTCAATCGCGAAAGGCGAGCCTTCGATGTCGCCCGATTCGAAATATTTCGATCTGACGAAACCGAAAACGTTCTTCAGTTTCAGGTTATCGGACAGTTCCAGCGTCGAGATGTTGGAGATAAACCACCGATTGTTTTTGGAAACTGTCAGCCCGTCGGCGTCCACGATATAGGGGCCACGCTGTTTCTGAAGGGCGCCGTAGGCCACCAGAGGGAAGATCAGGTTACTTGGCAAATACGGATTGCCTGGCACAGTGTTTGCAACCGGAACGACATAGTAGATGACTGGCGAGAGGCTGGCGCCGCCCGAGTGGAAATACTCCGCCACCAACTCGTTGGTAAAACGCCCGTTCGGGAACAGCGTCAGGCTGGCACGGACGCCGTTCCGGTCGACCACGCCCAGACGGCTGCCATCGAACAGGTTGAGCTGAATGCCATCGCGCTTACGGTGGCTGGCTGCGACACGAAGCAAAACCTTGTCGGTAGCCAGCGGCAAGTCAATTGCCCCTTCAACCAGGAATTCATTGAACCGGCCATAGCGCCCGGTGATATAGCCGCCAACCGTATCGCCGGGCTTGGTCGTCGTGAACAGCACCGCGCCGCCGGTAGAGTTTCGGCCGAACAGCGTGCCCTGCGGTCCTTTGAGAACCTGCACCGACTGGAGATCATAGAACGCGGTCGATCCCGATCCACCAACCTGAACCTCGTTGATATAGGGCAGCACCGATGGCAGCGAAGTTGTGTAAGCATCGACGGTCTGGCCGCGCAGCGAATAGTTCAGCTGATTGTCGTTCTGGCTCGACCGCACGGTCAGACCTGGTGTTGCGAACTGGAGATCGCGTTCGCTGGTGATCGCCTGATCCTGCAATGTCTCGCTGCTCACCACCGCAATGGCGACTGGCGTCTTTTCCAGAGCTTCAGACCGCCGCTGTGCGGTAACCACAATGTCATCGCTGCCCGCTGCATCGTTTGCTGTTTGAGCAAAGGCCGTTCCACTCACCGACATGGAGCTGATGGCGACAGTGGATGCCAGTGCGCTCATTAGAGCCTTGTTCATCATTCTCTCCCTTTGTTTTTTCGGCGTGGGCAACGGGCCACGAATCAACACTACTGTTGGTTCAACGTAAACTTGTTTACAAGTAGATCAACTGTTTTTCGATCCACTAGAGAATCTAAAGAACCAATGAATATATTGGGTTTTCGGATTAATTGGTGTGGATCAACCGTTGTCTATGATGTTATATTTGGGATAAATGCATTGTCGTGCCAGTGCTTTGCAATCGGCTTGGACCGAGCCAAGGGCATGACAATGCAGACTTAGCTGGCGAGAGGCGCGCGATGAAGAAGGCTGAAGAACAGCGACAAGCCTTGCTTGCCAAGACAATTGACGCCGTCGCTGTGCATGGCCTTGGACAGTTCTCTCTCCGCCGACTTGCCAGTGCAGCCGGATCATCTACCACGGCGATCTTCCAGAATTTCAGCGGCAAGGCAGAATTGCTCGAACACGCCATGGGATTAGCCATCGCGCGGGACGCAGCTTTCCACGAGGAGGTGCTGAAAGAGGCTGCCGGCTTTCTGACCACACATATCAGTTTTGCAGATTTTCTGGCGCGATACGTGATGATGCGCCCTGCGCTTGCCCATGCCCGCTTCGCCTCCGAAATGCTGATCGCGCTGGATGACTATTCGCAATGCCACGGCCTGCTCCAGCAATGGCATGCACTCAGAACGGCATTTTGGGAAAAGATACTCGAAAAACTCGATGCACGCCCGGGATTTGCGAAGGTGGTATCGCAATTCGTGCTGATGGAAGAGTGTTACGCTTATGCCCTGGACGGCGAATTGACCTATGGCATGCTGCTTGCTGAAACCTGTCGCGCCCTTAGTGAGGTATCCTTTCATGCCGGATCGGTGGGAACGGTCCAAAGTCATGTCAGTTTAAATCTAGATACTCAGCCTTTATCCATGCGCGAGTCCGATTATCAGGACGATGCGCCGGTAAAGGAGCAATTGCTTGAAGAAGCGCTACGGATTATCGAACAATCAGGACTGGACGCGCTTAACCAGCGGCGGATCGCAGAAAATCTGGGCGTGTCCACTTCGGCGATCGCATATCATTTCAAGGATATGAAAAACTTCAGGAATCGGGCCATTTGGCGTGCTCTTGTGAATGGTATTCCCAGCCAGCTTGACCCGGAACGCCCTGCAATCGAACAGCCGCGGAATATTTATCAGTGGCTCGAGACACTTGATGACATGCTGGAGCCCGGAACAAATGAACGTCCGCCTGGCTTTTACATTGGCTTTGCCCGTCTGACCGGGCAAGTCTGCCTGCTATCGCACCATGATCGGTCGCTCGTCCCGCTTATTTCCTATCTACGCGCGCTTGAAGGCTGGGGGACCTATCATGTCAGCAGAAATATCACGTCACTGGCAGATCTTGCTCGGCGTGATCATGCCGCCGCAATTGGCATGTGGATCAAATCAGAAGCGCTCCTGCGGCGCGTGAATCTGGTTATGTCGGGAACAGGGATCGACCGCCTCGAATTTGCGACCAGTCACATTCTTCCGAAAAGCTGAGACGCTTCCGACCCTCAAACCGCCCGGACCTGAACCCTGTCGAAAGCTCAAGAGCATGACGCGATCAAGCTCAATCGCATCATGTACTATAATTCTTTGTTGTCGCGTGATTTATTGCGAAAAACCGGTTCCCACTTTTTCGCATCACGCTCAAGCATTTCATGCGAAAGACCGCCGAACGATCCGCAGAGGCAACATGGAATCGCATCGGATCGCTCTCCTCGACGCCCAGATGAAACCAACTCCGGATTTTGATTGTCTTGAAGGTCCGTAGGTATGTTTTCCCAGCCGAGACTTCAGGCGGTGGTGTCGCAGGCCGCATGAAGCCCACTAAGCCCGCCTAGGTAGGAAGGAATTATACGATCGGCGGCGAGTTGATAATCGACGAGTAACAACTGTTCCTCATTGAGCCGCAGCATGATGGGTGCGGTTGCGTCGCGAATTCGCAAGACCGTCTCAATTAATGCATCGTCTGATCTAAACCAGAATTTTTCACCTGCGTGGTCCTGCCCTGAGGCCAATGTATGGTTATCGGACAGAAAGCCGGCGTTGTGCAGACCCGGAGTTTGGCCCACCGCCTTACGCACTATCGCTTCGACACGGATCTTGGCGTCATCGACAGCGGGATCGATCGCGCCGCTGCGCTTTTTCCTGTCAAAGGCTTGCTTGCCGAGGAACATCGTCCGGATCATGTTGCGCGGTTCTGGGCGTTGGATAAGCCGGGCGAAAACCGTCATTTCTGAACGGATCGCACCATCGAGCGGCTGCATCAGACCGAGCTCGACGCACTCGAGGATCGCAAGCGGGGCGGGTTCGTGGCCCAGCATCCGAGCCAGTTCACGGGTGCGATGAGCGGCGATCGACTTTGCATAGTCCGCATGGGCGGGCAGGGTGCTTCCGGCTCGATCCCAAGGCTGGACCGCAATTGCCGCATCGGAGAGCAGCCAAGCTTCGGCTTTCGTCACCTCCATACCATCTTGCACGATGGCATGGACCAGGCCGGCATCCAGAGCTTCCTGGCCTGCCAGATTGCGCTCCTGCAGCAAGACTTCGAGGCCCAGATCGACCCCGACCAGCCGCGGCATGCGCTGAGTGCCGCCGGCACCGGGTAACAGCCCGACCCCGCATTCGGGTAGGCCTAGCATGGCGCGCGGCGAACTGGTGAGGACGCGATAGTGACAGCCCAGCGCTAACTCGCAGCCCCCGCCAAGGGCGAGACCCGCAATGGCGGCCGCGATCGGCTTGCCTGCGGTCTCGAGCCGCCGGATCGCATGGCTCAAGGGGAAGAAGTGATTGAAAGCGATATCGAAGCGATCAGCAGGGCGCGTAGCAACAATCATATCGTAGGCGACGCCCAGTTCGGTAAGATCGGCCCCGGCACAGAAACCGGACGGCTTGCCCGACCGCACCACCACACCCCGCACGGCACTGCGATGGAGCCATTCGGCGAAAGTGCCGAGTTCGTGGATCGCCTTGTTCGAAAACACGTTCATCGAACGATCAGGACAATCGAATACCAGATGGATCAGCCCGTTGTCCTGCGCTTCGATGCGAAACTGGCTGAGCTGCGGGAGGCTGTCGGTCATGCTTTCTCCTTGAACTGCGGCTTGCGGAACTTCCCGGCGTCATCGCGCACAGGTTCGGCGGTGAGGGTGATCGAGCGAGGATGTTTGACGCGGGCGAGATGCGGGCCAAGGAAACTACTGAGCTGCTCGACAGTCAGCGCGGCACCGCTTTCGATCAGAGCATGGACGATCATGCCCAGATCGGGATCGGGCAGACCATAGACTGCACAGCTGGCAATATTGGGATGGTTGATCAGCGCGGCTTCAACTTCAGCTGGCCAGACGTTGATCCCGCCAGAGATGATCAGATCATCCTTGCGGTCGGCCAGAAACAGATAACCTTCAGCATCGATCCAGCCGATGTCACCGACACTTTCCCAACCCTCGGCAATGCAGCGTCGCTCGGCTCCGATATAGCGATAGCTGGTAGCGGGTCCGGCGGCGGGCATGGCAAAGACCTCGCCCAGCTCGCCTGGCGGGAGCGCTGTCCCGTCGGGTCCGGTGATCCGCAGCCGCGCTCCACTGAGCGGTCGTCCGACCGATCCAGGTCGTTCGAGCCATTCACGCCCGCCGATCCAGCAGCGCACCAGCCCTTCGGTGGCACCATAGACCTCCCAGACGTGTTCGGCGCCCCGCCAGTCGATCCAGGCCCGTTTTAGCCACGGCGCCATCGGGGCTGCGGTGTGGACCACTGTCTTCCAGCTTGTCAGGTTGCAAGAGCCGCGCACTGTCGCAGGGAGTGCCATGATCCGGTGCATCATGGTCGGCACCATCAGCGCCCATTCGATCCTTTCCGCTGCGACTATTTCAAGCGCCGCTTCGGCATCGAACCGCGCCATGGTGCAGACCGTGTTACCCTTCCACAGTGCAAAGACAGCAGCGCTGAACGAGGCATTGTGGTAAAGTGGTCCCGGAACCAGAACGCGGCTGTGCTGGGGGATCGCGATAAAATCGGTGGCTGCGGCAAAGCCCGCCGCGCGGCCATCAACAATCACCTTGGGCCGCCCGGTACTGCCGCCGCTGGTGCAGGCCTTCCATGATGCTGCGACCTGCAGCAGCGTGAAGCCCTCGAGCTCGGCTGAATCCGGCTCGGGAAAGTCGCTCGCTGTCACGAAACGACGTGGCCCCATGGTCGCGAGAATTGTCTCGCGCTCTGCGCCGGGTAGTTTGGGGGAGAGCGGCGCAGGGGTCGCCCCGCAACGGTAGATCGCAAAAGTGAGGGCGAGGAAATCCGGGCCGTTGGGTAGCGCGAAGGCAGTCAGCTCGTCGGCACCCACACCGCCCGCGCGAAGCCATCTGGCAAGCTGCGCCGAACGCCGGTCGAGCATGCCAAAACTCCAGCGCTCACCTTCATGGACAAGCGCCTCGCGCTCCGCCGGGAAGCGCGAGAAAATGTCGCCGAGCGCCAGAAAAATCTCAGAAGCCAACGGCATCGCCGCCTTTCAGTTCGAGAATTGCGCGGGCCTCCTGCGGGCTTGCCACTTCGAGTCCGAGCCCTTCGATGATCTGGCGGACCCGGGTCACTTGCGCGGCATTGCTTGGCGCGAGTTCGCCGCGCCCCAGCCAGAGCGAATCTTCAAGGCCTACGCGGACATGCCCGCCCATACTCGCAGCCATCGCCGCAACTTTCATCTGCGCTTGCCCGGCGGCCAGCACCGACCAGCGATAATAGTCACCGAACAGACGGTCGGCGGTGCGTTTCATGTGCATGACGTCGTCGGGGTGACTGCCGATCCCGCCGAGCAGGCCGAAGCAGGTCTGGATGAACAGCGGTGCCTTCACCAGTCCCTCGGTCCAGAAATAGTGCAAATTGTAGAGGTGGCTAGTATCGTAGCATTCGAACTCATAGCGTGCGCCAGTCGCGTTGAGCGTTTCGAGCGCATAGCGGATATCCTTGAAACTGTTGCGGAACACCAGATCATGACTGCCTTCGAGCATCGGCTGTTCCCAATCGTGCTTGAAGTCCTTGTAGCGCTTGAGCATCGGGAACAGGCCGAAATTCATCGAGCCCATGTTGAGGCTGGCCACTTCAGGCTTCCACTGGGCGGCGGGGCGCACCCGCTCTTCCACCGACATATAGGGCGAGCCGCCGGTGGTGAGGTTCACCACCACGTCGCTGCTTTGCTTGATGACGCGCAGAAACGGTTCGAACGCTTCGGGCGACTGGTCGGGGCGACCGTCGATGGGATTGCGCGCATGGAGGTGGACGATCGCTGCCCCGGCCTCGGCCGCGCCCAGCGCGCTGGCGGCGATTTCCTCGGCCGTCACCGGCAGGTGCGGCGACATCGACGGGGTATGGATAGAACCCGTGATCGCACAGCTGATGATGACCTTATTCGAAACCATGGTATTCTCCTGTCAGAACTGCGCGGCAACCGCGTGCCAGGCACGGTCAAGCGTTTCGCGATGGTCTGGCGCGGCGATGGAGATCAGCGCAGTGGCGCGGTCCGTATAGGTCTTGCCACGCAGGTCAGCAGTGCCACGTTCCGTGACGATCACGTCAACATCGAAGCGCGACAGCGAGACCGGGCCATGCCCCAGGCCGGGCGCGACAATGCGACTGGCGGTTCCCGCCGCTGCGGGCAGCGCAACGACCCTGAGCCCGCCCGTGCTGGCCCGCGCGCCACGCGCAAAGTCGCTTGCCCCGCCCGGGCCCGACTGGAATCCGCGCGAAGAGGCTTCGGCATAGACCTGGCCGAACAAATCGACTTCCATCGCCGAATTGATCGTTACCAGCCGTTCGATCCCGGTCAGCGTCGCCGGATCATGCGTCACGGTAACCGGGCGAAACTGGAAGTGCGGATTGTCAAGTCCGGCGTAGAGCTCCGGGCTCCCGATCACGACACCAACTAGAGCCGAAGCGCCTGGTGCCATCGCTCCTGAGCGGACCAGCGTCAACGCGCCATCACCCGCAAGGCCGGTGTGGAGCCTGAGATTGCGATGGCTCGACAGCACGCCGAGCACCGCATCGGGAATCTTGCCAAGCCCGGTCTGCAAGGTCGCACCATCGGGAATCAGCGCGGCGACATTGGCGGCGATGCAGGCACTGACCGGATCGGCGGAAGCTCCAGCGATGCCGCGCAATGCCTGCTCTCCCTCGTAGCAAGCTGTCAGCGCGGCGAACGGAATGCCGGGGTCACCTGGCGTGCGCGGCATGGCGGAGTTGATATGCGCAATCCGCACCGGAATCTCGCGCCACAGGGCGGCAATCAGCGCGACCTCAGTGCCAAAGCTGCAATTCCCGTCGGCATCGGGCGGCGCGCACATGAACAGCGCTGCGCGTGGGCGCTGTTGTCGGATGAAGCGTAGAATATCCTCATAGCATAGCGGCAGGAACCGCGCCGCTGTGCCTCGAGCGCGCAGTTCGGGGGTCTGGAAGAAAGTGGTGACGCGCGAAGCGGGTCCAGCCGTCCAGTCCGAACGATTGAGCCCGGGTACGAAAACCCCGGCGAAGTCCATGTCGCCCAGTGCTGCGCCCGCTGCGGCAACTTCGGTCGCAAGCAGGTCGGACTCCGCCGAGCAGGATGACACCAATGTCATTCCACCCGGCGGCAAGACCGCAGCAAGGTCGCCGGAACGCAGCAAGCGCGGGGACGCGGTCATCGCTCCGTCCCGCCGCCGTTCACTTCACAAAGGAATGGAAGTCGGGCGTGCGGCGCTCGGTGAAGGCGCGCACGCCTTCCTTCGATTCCTCGGTATCGTAGAACAGCTTGACCGCGTTGAGCGCCATCATCGAGATGCCGCGAATGCTCTCGCTGTCGGCATTGAACGAACGCTTGGCGAGCGCCAGCGCGGTGGGCGAGCGCTGACCCAGCGTTTCGGTCCAGGCGTTGACCGCATCGTCCAGTTCCGCTGCCGGAACCACCCTGTTGACCAGCCCCATTTCATAGGCCTGCTGTGCGGTGTACTGCTCGTTGAGAAACCACATTTCGCGGGCGCGCTTGTCGCCGATGTGGCGGGCGAGCAGCGCGGTGCCCCAGCCGCCATCGACCGATCCGACCTTGGGCCCGACCTGCCCGAACTTGGCGGTGTCAGAGGCGATGGTAAGATCGCACAGGGTCGCGAAAACATTGCCGCCGCCGATCGCGAAGCCGTTGACCCGTGCGATCACTACCTTGGGAATATCGCGGATAATCGACTGGAATTCATCGATCGGCAGACCGACGATTCCGCGCCCGTCATACTGGCCTTCGTGCGCGCTCTGGTCACCGCCGGTGCAGAAGGCCTTATCGCCCGCGCCGGTGAGCACAACGCTCGAGACGCCGCGATCATCGGCGGCGAGCTTGAACGCGGCGATCAGTTCCTCGATCGTCTGCGCGCGAAAAGCATTGTAGAGCGTCGGTCGGTTGATGATCACCCAGGCGGCGCGGCCGCGCACCTCGTAAATGATGTCTTCAAATTGCTGCGACATTGGAAAAATCCTCTCAAATCATGTTCATGCCGCCCGAGACCGAGATGGCCTGGCCGGTGATGTAGGCGCCGTCGTCGGACGCAAGCAGCGCGACTATCCCGGCGTAGTCTTCAGGCTCGCCCATCCGCTTGAGGGGAATTCCGCGCACCATGGCGTCCTTCCATTTTTCGGCGTCGGGACCTTCGCCCACTACCGAGGCCATCATCGGGGTATTGGTCGGCCCCGGGCAGACGCAGTTGGCGAGCACATTCTTGCGTGCCAACTCGCGGGCGATCGACTTGGTAAAGCTGATCAACCCGCCCTTGCAGGCCGAGTAGACCGCTTCGTTGCTGGTGCCGACCTTGGCTGCATCCGAGGCGATATTGATGATCCGTCCGCCGCCGCGCTGCACCATCCGTCCGGCGACGGCAAAGTGGGTGTTGAGATTGCCGGTCAAATTGATCGAGATGACCTTGTCCCAGAACGCCGGGTCGGTCTCGAGGAACGGCTGCGGCTTGTCCCAGCCGGCGTTGTTGACCAGCACCCAGACCGGCCCCAGATCGGCCTCAACCGCTGCAACCGCAGCCTCAACGCCAGCGAAGTCGCTGACATCGACTTGCCATGTCTTGACTGTGGCCTCCCCGGCCAGCGCCGCGGTTTCATCGCCCGCAGCGGTGCTCAAATCGAAGATTGCGACCTTGCAGCCCTCTTCGGCAAGGCGCAGCACCAATGCCCTGCCGATGCCTTGTCCGCCGCCGGTCACGATCGCTACTTTTCCTGCCAAACCCTTCACACAGTCCTCCATTGATAATTCAGGCGATCAGGACTCGGTGTCCTGTCCGCCTTCGGCGTCGCCGCCGACGATTTCGAGCAACCGCCCTTTGATCTTGACCAACGCCCGGGCAGCGGCGTCGAGTTCGTCCTCGGTGACGGTAGTGAGAATATCGGTTTCCACGGCGTCGACATTCTCGCGAATGGTTGCGATCAGCTTCTGCCCGGCGCGGGTCAGGAAGACGCGGCGGGCGCGGGCATCGCGTTCATCGGCGCGGCGCTCGACAAAGTCGCCGGTTTCCATGCGGTCGATCAGGCCGCCGATCGCAACCTTGGTCAGATCGAGGTCGGCGGCTAGCGCGGTTTGCGTCATGCCGTCGCGGCGCGAGAGAAAAGCCAGTACCCACCATTGCGAGCGGGTGATACCGAGCGGCTTGAGTGCGCGGTCGACGACGATGCGGCGCAGGCGCGAGACATCGTGGATCAGGAAGCCGAAACGAAGATTGGCATCGAGATTTTTCTGCACGGCCAGGACTCCGGATGGTGGTTCGCTCCGACTATCGCCGCCGGCAGTCTCTGCAAGGGGAATGGTGAATTCGTTCACTTGCTCCGTCCGAGCCGACCCTTGAACATCTCTCGCGAGATGATCGTCTTCATCACCTCGATCGAGCCCCCGGCAATCTTGACGATCCGCGCGTCGGCATAGGCGCGGGCAATGGGATATTCCCACATGTAACCCCAACCGCCGAACAATTGCAGGCATTTGTCTGCCGTTTCGCAATGAAGTTCTGACGTTACCATTTTGGCCATGGCGGCATCGACTGGATCGAGTTCGCCAGCCATGAACAGCTCGATGCATTTGTCGGTGAAAACGCGCGCCATCACGCTGCGCGCCTTGAGATCGGCCAGGACGAATTGGGTGTTCTGGAAATCGGCGATGCTCTGGCCGAACGCGCGGCGTTCGCTGGTGTAGTCGACTGTCCAGTCGATGATGGTCTCGGTCACCGTCGCCGAGCGGATCGCCTGGGCAAGCCGCTCTTGCGAGAGCTTGGTCATCATCAACTTGAAGCCTTCGCCCTCTCCGGCGAGCATCGCCGAGGCGGGCACCCGTAAATTGTCAAAGAACAACTCGGACGTGTCCTGCGCTTTCATTCCCAACTTTTCTAGGTTCTTGCCACGCGCGAAGCCGGGCAGGCTGGTATCGACCAGAAACAAAGTGACGCCTTTGGCCCCTGCGCTGCTGTCGGTTTTGGTCGCCAGCACCAGCACGTCGCACATCTGGCCGTTCGAGATGAACACCTTCTGGCCATTGATCATGAAATGCGCATTGCCGTCACGTTCGGCGCGGGTTCGAATTGCCTTAAGATCGCTGCCAGCGTGCGGTTCGGTCATTCCGAGCGAACCGATCGCCTCGCCTTTGACCATTTTGGGCAGCCACTCGCGCTTCTGCTCCTCTGTTCCGGCTGTCAGGATATAGGTGGCGACGAGATCGGTGTGGATCAGGAAGCCGGGCCCGCTTGCGCCGACCCGCCACAATTCCTCGTATACGATCACGTCGAACAGATAGTCGAGGCCCAGCCCGCCATATTCCTCGGGGACGGTGCAGCACAGCATCCCGGCCTCGCCCGCCTTGAACCACAGTTCACGCGGAACGATCCCGTCCTTCTCCCACTGGTCGTGGAAGGGGACGATTTCCTGCGCGACAAAGCGGCGCACACTCTCGCGCCACATGTCGTGTTCGGAGCTGAACAGCTGGCGTTCGATCATGACATTACGCTCCGCCTCGCTGCGATTTTTCCTTGTCGACTGTGGCGGCAATTGCTTCTCGTGCAGCCTGCCATTGACCGGGCGTCAGCTTCGAAAGATCGGCAAAGGTTCCCGGCCCGGCCAGATGCTGGCCGCCGTCGATCGCGATGGTCTGGCCGGTCAGGTAGTCACAGGCGTCGGATAACAGGAAAGTGACGAGGTTGGTCAGCTCCGGCATCCGGCCAAAGCGGCGCATTGGCACAGTTGCGATACTGGTTGCCGACGAGGCCGTATCGGGGATCGGATTGAGCTTGTCCCAGGCGCCCTCGGTGGGGAAGGGGCCGGGGGCGGTGGCATTGAGCCGGATGTTGTAGGGGCCCCATTCGGCCGCCAGGCTCATCGTCATCGCGTGAATTGCGGTTTTGGCCATCGCCGAAGGCACGACGAAGGCGGAACCGGTCCAGACCCAGGTCACCAGGTTCGACACCACCGAACCGGGCAGCGAATCGCGAATCCAACGCTTGCCGCAGGACAGCGTGACATGGAAAGTCCCGTCCATCACGGTCGAGGTCACGGCACGAAAGCCGCGTGCCGAGATGTCCTTGGTCGGCGTGATGAAATTGGCGGCGGCATTGTTGACGAGACCCGTCAGCGGCCCATCCTGCCAAATAGCCTCGATCATCGCATCGACCGCGTCGGCATCGCGTATGTCGCAGGCGTGGGCGACAACACGCGAACCGGTCACAGCAGATATTTCGGCTGCGGTCGTCTCAAGCAACACCAGCCGCCGCCCGCAGATGTGCACTGTGGCTTTACGTGCGGCGAGCGCCTGCGCGATTTCCTTGCCGAGCCCACCGCCACCGCCAGTGACAAGAATGACCTTGCCCGCCAGCGCATCATCGCAAAAAACCTGGCCTGAGCCTTCCATGCACCCTCCAGAGTTGACCTTGGCGGGAAACCCCGCTTGCCAACTATTAGTGAACGTGTTTACGAAAGCATGCGCTGCTGTCAAGGTGGAGTATGCGAATCATTGCCGTAATGTCGGTAATTACGTGAATGGTATTGGAGAGCGAAATGCAGATCGGCATTGCCGCAGTGGCAGGATATCTCCCGCTCCTCCGGCTTGACCGTAAGCTGGCAGCCAGGGAGCTGGCATGGTCGGGCCTTGCTATGCCGCGCAGTGGCTATCGTGCAGTTGCCGGGTGGGATGAAGATCCGTTGACGATGGCGGTCGAGGCGGCGCGCGGGCTGGTCTCCGAGGTTCCCGAGTCGCTGCGCTTCGCTTCGACCTCGGCCTATTTCACCGACCGCGCGCAAAGTGCGCTAATGCTCGAAGCGTTGGGCCTGGCGGCTACCGTCAGGACAAGCGACATCGCCAACTCTCGCCGCAGTGGCACATCGGCGCTGCTCGATGCCCTGCTGGGCGGAACCGCGCAGGTGATCGCGGCTGCCGAGAAACGCGATACGCAGGCAGGCAGTGCGGCGCAGTTCACCTATGGAGACGGCGCGGCGGCTGTGCGCGTAGGGCCGGGCGGGGGCGCGCAGCTGGCAGGCCACGCCTGCCTGACGCATGATTTTGTCGATCGCTATACCTCGCGCGAACATCCCACTCCCTATGCCTTCGAAGAGCGCTTTGTTCGCGACAGCGCGGTCAGGGAACTGCTGCTCCCGGCGATCAAGGCAGCCTGCGCGGCGGCTGGGATCGCGCCGGCGGCAATTGCCCACGCCGCCTGCGCCGAACCGGTCGGCAATTGCTGGAAGACGGCGGCGCGAAGTCTGGGTTGCGCTGCACTCAATCATTGCGAGCTGTTGGGCGAAGCGGCGGGCGATCTGGGTGCGGCGCACCCGCTGTTCGCACTCGGATTGGCGTTGGCGGCGGCCAAGCCGGGTGACCATGTGCTCTTGGTCGGGTTCGGCAGCGGCGTCGATGCCTTGATCTTCAAAGTGACGGGAGCGGTTGCTGGTGCGGGGGAGCTGGCTGCACTGCTCCGGCAGGGCGAGGCGATCCGCGATCTCACCCGTTTTCTCAATCTCACCGGAGCAATAAATCTGGACTGGGGAATGCGCGCCGAGTTCGAGCAGAAGGCGCAAGCTACCGTGCTCGCACGGGTCGGACGCGATACGATCGGGTTCATTGGCGGGCGCGACAGCACGGGGAATGTCCAGTTCCCCAAGAGTGCGATTCCGGTTAACCCGGCGATCGAGGGGCCGGAAGTACCCGAGGATGTGCGGTTGGCCGACAACGAAGCGACAATCGTTTCGGTGACAGCCGACCGGCTCAATTTCTCCCCTGATCCGCCGTTCGACTTCGGCCTGGTCCAGTTCGACAATGGCGCGCGGGTGTTGATGGAAATGGTCGATCGGCCAGCGGACGGCTTCAAAGTCGGTGACCGGGTGCGGATGCGATTGCGGATCAAGTCGCACAACGCTAGGCTGGGCTTCCGCACCTACTGCTGGAAAGCTGCACCGCTCGCCCGCCGCCAGTTGGCAGACGGCTGATGGCCAGCGGGATCAGAGACAAGGTCGCGATCATCGGGATGGGCTGCACCCGCTTCGGCGAGCGTTGGGAGGTCGGTGCCGATGGGCTGATGGTCGAGGCCTTCGCCGAGGCGCTGGCCGATGCAGCGATTGGGCGCAAGGCGATTGAGGCAGTGTGGGTGGGCAATGCGCTGGACGATATCAACGTCGGAAACTCTGCGTTGCCTGCCGCGCATACACTGCGGCTGGACAAGATTCCGGTGACGCGAGTCGAGAACATGTGCGCAACCGGGACCGAAGCGCTGCGCGGCGCGGCTTATGCGGTGGCCTCCGGCGCTGTCGATTTTGCGCTGGCCATCGGGGTCGAGAAGCTCAAGGACACCGGCTACGGCGGCCTGCCGCTGCGCACCAAGGGGCTGCAGAACGATTTGTGGATGCCCTACGGCTCGGCACCGGGGACCTTTGCCCAGCTCGCGGGGGCCTATGCCGCGAGGCACGGGATCGTTGCCGCAGATCTCAAGCGGGCGATGGCGCATGTCTCATGGAAGAGCCATCAGAACGGTGCGCGTTCGCCCAAGGCGCATTTGCGCGGCGCGGTCGATATGGAGAAGATCCTCGGCGCGCCGATGATCGCCGATCCACTCGGGATCTTCGATTGCTGCGGCGTGTCCGATGGCGCTGCTTGTGCGATTGTCACCACCCCGGAAATCGCTCGGGGCCTCGGTCGGAGCAACCCGGTGACGATCAAGGCGGTGCAGCTTTCAGCCAGCAACGGCTGGGAAATGCAGTTTGGCGAGTGGGACGGGGCCTCGATCCCCAACACCCGCGCCGCCGCCGCGCGCGCCTATGCCGAAGCCGGCATCCGCGATCCTCGCGCCGAGCTCGACATGACCGAAGTGCACGATTGCTTCTCGATCACCGAGCTGGTTATCATGGAGGATCTGGGCCTCTCGGACGAGGGCCGCGCGCCCGCCGATATCCTCGACGGGCGCTATGACCGCGACGGTGCGATCCCGTGCCAGCTCGATGGCGGGCTCAAGTGTTTTGGCCATCCAGTCGGTGCCACGGGGCTGCGGATGGCCTATGAGGTCTACAACCAATTGCAGGGCCGGGCCGGCGAGCGCCAGCGCGGCAAGGTCGATTTCGGGCTGACCCATAACCTTGGCGGTTCACCGTTCAACAGCGTCGCGGCGGTCGCCATTCTTGGCCGGCTCGACTGAAGGAGCAAAGACGATGGCAGGACTGTGGTTTGAGGAATTCGCAATCGGGCAGGTGCTGCGCCACGAAATTCGTCGGACGGTGACCGAAGCGGACAATATGTGGTTCAGCGCGATGACCTATAACCCCGCACAGCTTCACATTGACCACGACTATGCCGCGAAAACCGAATTCGGCAAACCGCTGGTCAACTCGATCTTCACACTGGGACTGGTGATCGGTCTGTCGGTTCAGGACACGACGCTGGGCACCACAGTGGCCAATCTGGGCATGACCGACACGGTGTTTCCCAAGCCGGTATTCGCCGGCGACACGATCCGTTCCGAAACCACAATCCTGGCCTTGCGCGAAAGCAAATCGCGGCCCGGGCAGGGTATCGTTACTATGGAACATGCCGGGCTCAACCAGCGCGATGAAGTGGTCTGCAAGACGGTCCGCAACGCACTGATGATGAAGCGCCCAAAATGAGCCTGCCAACCATGAACATGCGCTCGTTGCTGTTTGTCCCGGGGGATAGCGAAAAGAAGTTCGCCAGGGCCCGCATGGCAGGCGCGGATGTGCTGATCCTTGATCTCGAAGATGCCGTCGCGCCGTCGATGAAAGAGGCGGCGCGCGGTATTGTGGCGGGCTGGATTGACCAGGCTGGCGAGGTCGCGGCAAAGTTGTTCGTCCGGGTTAATCCGCTGGATAGCCGACTGACCGAGGGCGATCTTGCTGCCGTGGTCCGCCCCGGCCTTGCGGGGATCCTTGCCCCCAAGGTCAATGGTGGTCAGGACGTCGCCGAGCTGGCGGCGATGCTGGACCGCCTCGAAACCGATAGGGGGATGGCGGCGGGCAGCATCAGGATCATGGTGGTGGCCACCGAAACGCCGCTCGCGATGTTCAACCTTGGCAGCTACACCCCGCCGCATCCCCGGCTGGCCGCGATGACCTGGGGCGCGGAAGATCTTTCCGCAGCGCTGGGCGCGACTGCCAACAAGGAAGCCGACGGGACCTGGACCTTCCCCTATCAGGTCGCGCGGACGCAGTGCCTGTTCGCGGCCGGGGCCGCCGAAGTGTTTCCGGTCGATACGCTCTATGCCGATTTCCGCGATACGGCCGGGCTGGAAGCCGATTGCCGCCGTGCGCGCCGCGATGGCTTTCTTGGGCGGATTGCGATCCACCCTGATCAGGTCGAAACCATCAACCGCTGCTTTTCGCCGTCCGACGAAGATGTGGCCGAAGCCCGCAAGATCGTCGCTGCTTTTGCCGCTGAGCCCGATCTCGGCACGATCGGGATCGACGGCAAGATGTATGACATTCCCCACCTCAAGGCCGCGCTAAAGACGTTGGCCGCTGCCGGAGACCAGCCATGAGCGTCACCCGCCCGCTACCCAGCGAAGAGGATCTGCAGGCGATCCGCGAAGGCGTTCGCGCGGCTTGCTCACAGTTTGGCGACGACTATTGGCTTGCGCGCGACGATGACGGCAAGTTCCCGCACGAGTTTCACCGGGCAATGGCGGAAGGCGGCTGGCTGGGAATCACCATGCCCGAGAAATTCGGAGGCTCGGGTCTCGGCGTGACTGAGGCAATGACGATGATGCACGAGGTTGCCGCTTGCGGCGGCGGCTTCGCGGCAGCCTCGACCATTCATATCAACCTGTTCGGCCCGCATCCAATTGTGGTCAAGGGCACGGCTGAACAGAAAGCGCGCTGGGTCCCACGACTGGTCGCAGGTGAGGACCAGTGCTGCTTTGGCTTCACCGAACCCGATGCCGGGCTCAACACCACACGAATCAAGACTTTCGCTGAAAAGGTGCCAGGCGGCTATCTCGTGCACGGGCAGAAAGTCTGGACGTCGACCGCACAGGTCGCGAACAAGATCATGCTGCTGACGCGCACCACCAAATACGAGGATTGTGCCAAGCCCACCGATGGCATCACGATCTTCTACACCGATCTCGATCGCAGCAGGATCGACGTTCACCTGATCCCCAAGATGGGGCGCAAAGCGGTTGATTCGAATGCGATCTTTATCGACGGACTGTTTATCCCCGAAGAGGACCGCATTGGCGAGGAAGGGAAAGGCTTCGGCTACATCCTGCACAGCCTCAATCCCGAACGGATTCTGATCGGTGCCGAAGCGATCGGGATCGGCCGTGATGCGCTGCGCCGCGCGACTGCCTATGCCAAGGAACGGGTCGTGTTCGATCGCCCAATCGGGATGAACCAGGGCATCCAGCATCCGCTCGCCGAACGATGGATGTACCTCGAGAGCGCCTGGCTGATGGTCGAAAAGGCGGCGCGGCTTTATGACAGTGGTGAACCGTGCGGGGCTGAGGCCAACGCGGCAAAGTTCCTTGCCGCGCGCGCCTGTCACGATGCGGCCTGGCAGGCCGTCGCGACCCATGGCGGGTTCGGTTATGCCAAGGAATACCACGTTGAGCGGCTCTACCGTGAAAGCGCGCTGACCCGGCTCGCGCCGATCACCGAACAGCTGATCATGTGCTTCATCGCCGAGAAGGTGCTGGGCCTGCCCAAGAGCTATTGAAGGATAACAAGGATGGGAATGATGCAAGGCAAGGCCGTGCTGGTCACCGGTGCCGGACGGGGGGTCGGGCGCGGAATTGCGCTGGCCATGGCTCAGGCAGGGGCGTCGGTTGTGGTCAACGATCTGGGTGTTTCTCTCACTGGTGAAGGCCAGGACGAAGCCTCGCCGGCCGAGCAGGTTGTCGAGGAAATTCGCGCGCTGGGCGGCAAGGCGGTCGCCAACCATGCCAGCGTGGCCGATTGGGATGGCGCATGCGCGATGGTCAAGGCGGCGGTCGACAATTTCGGGCGGATCGATGCGGTGGTGAACAACGCCGGCAATCTCCGCGACGTCTATTTCCACAAGATGGGCCCGGACGATTTCCGCGCGGTGATCGACGTCCATCTTCAGGGCAGCTTCAACACCAGCCGCGCCGCCGCACCGTACTTCAAGGAGCAGCAAAGCGGCGCTTATGTCCACATGACTTCGAGCAGCGGATTGATCGGCAATTTTGGCCAGGCCAATTATAGCGCGGCCAAGCTGGGAATCGTCGGCCTGTCGAAATCGGTCGCACTCGATATGCAGCGCTTCAAGGTCCGTTCAAACGCAGTCGCGCCGTTCGCATGGACACGGATGATCGATTCGATCCCGACCGATACGCCCGCGCAGCAAAAGCGTGTCGAGGGCCTCAAGAAGCTCGACGCCGACAAGATCGCACCGTTCGTAGTAGCGTTGTGCAGCGATCAGGGCGCGCATGTCACCGGCCAGATTTTTGCGGTTCGCAACAACGAGATTTTCCTGTTTTCGCAGCCGCGACCGATCCGCACCGCGCACACTGCCGACGGCTGGACGCCTGAAGCCGTGGCCGAACGCGTGTTCGATCAGTTCGCCAATGATTTCTATCCGCTGCACCGCTCGGCCGACGTCTTCACCTGGGATCCGGTTTGACCCTTGCGGCCAGTCTTCGCGCCAAATTGCGCCTCCCTGTGATGGCCGGGCCGATGTTTATCGCTTCGACCGCGGATCTGGTGATCGCACAATGCCGCGCCGGGATCATTGGTTCGATGCCCGCGCTAAATCCGCGCACGACTGAGGTTCTGGACGAGGATGTTGCGCGGATTGCCGCGAGTGTCGGGGACCTGCCCTATGCCATCAACCTCGTCGCGCATGCCAGCAACTCTAGGCTTGCGGCCGATCTGGAGGTTGTCCTCAAGCACAAGGTGCCAATCGTAGTGCTGGCGCTGGCCGCCAATCGCGATCTGGTCCGGCAATTGCAGGCCAATGGCAGCCTAGTGTTCCAGGACGTGATCAAGAACCGCCATGCCCAAAAGTGCGCTGAGCTTGGCGTCGATGGGATCATTGCTGTCGGGGCAGGAGCGGGCGGCCACACTGGCGACCTTTCACCTTTCGCGTTGATGCAGGAAATCCGCGAATGGTGGGACGGGCTGTTGTTGCTCGCAGGCTGCATTGCTACCGGACGTTCGGTTCTCGCCGCCGAAGTGTTGGGGGCCGACCTGGCCTACATAGGCTCACCATTTCTCGCTTCGAATGAAGCCAACACCCAGACGGGATTCAAGCAGATGATCGTTGCAGGCAGTGCTGCCGACATCGTCACCACCAATTGCTTCACCGGCGTCGATGCCAATTTCCTGCGCCCCTCGCTGCTTGAGCACGGGCTCGATCCCGGCGAACTCAGGCGCGCAGAAGGCAAAGGCATCAACATCGATGGCGGCGGGGACAATGCGAAGGCCTGGAAAGAAATCTGGAGTGCAGGGCAGGGTATCGGTGCGGTCAAACGAAGCGAACCGGCTGGCGCCTACATCGAGCGGCTGGCAACCGACTATGCGGCAGCGCGCGCGGTGATGGGCATGTCCGCATGAACCGGCAGGTGATCCTTGTTTCGCGCCCGACCGGTATCGCCCAGGCCGAGAACTTTGCGATCGAGGCGTGCTCGCTTGAACCACTGGCCGATGGTCAGTTCAGGGTGCGCAACCGCTTCCTTTCGGTTGAACCGGCGATGCGCGGCTGGATTGCCGATGCAGGGAACTACGCCGCGCCGGTGCCAATCGGCGGTGTGATGCGCGCGCTGGCCGTGGGCGAAGTGGCAGAGAGTCGCTGCGCCGACTTTGCGGTGGGTGAGATCTTGTGCGGCTGGTTCGGCTGGCAGGAAATAGCCACGGCAGGCGCCGATGCGGTTGTGCGGCGGGTCCGCGAGAGCGACCTGCCGGCTTCGCTGGCGCTGGGTGTGCTCGGGATCAACGGCGTGACAGCGCACCTTGCTCTGACCGTGATTGGCGAACCGCAACCGGGCGAGACGGTGCTGGTTTCGACTGCGGCCGGATCAGTCGGTTCAGCGGTCGGCCAGATCGCGAAGATCCTCGGTTGCCGGACGGTCGGCATCACCGGCAGTGCGGACAAGGCTGCGCAATGCCGGAACCTGTTCGGCTACGGTGCCGCGCTCGACTATAATTCCGAAGGCCTTGATGCGGCGATTGCAGCGGCTTGCCCCGACGGGGTGGATGTCTATTTTGACAACACCGCCGGTCGGATCAGCGATGCCGTCTATCCAAGCCTTGCCCTGAATGCGCGCGTGGTGGTCTGCGGCACGGCCTCCATTTCCGCTTGGGATCCCTGGCCGACCGGCCCGCGCGTCGAGCGGCACTTGCTGGTGAAGCGCGCCAGGATGCAGGGTTTCGTGATTTTCGATCACATGGACAAATACGAGGCATCGGTCGCGACGCTTGCCGATTGGGTGCGTTCGGGGCAGCTTTGCTATCAGGAAGACGTGCTCGCGGGGCTGGACGCCTGTCCCGATGCCCTGGCAGGGCTCTATCGCGGCGAGAACAATGGCAAACGGATCATCGCTTTGCCTTGAAGGGGAGCGAAGACTTGCCGAACGGACCCCGTTGATCAGCGTGCCTTGCCACAGCGGCAGCATGTTTGTGATGTCGCCATACCAGACTCATCCCATCATAGTGCATCAGACGGAAAACAGCGCGCCGGCTGGCCAAGCCACTGGTGAAGCCGATTTCAGGCGGTTGAATTCGGCGGCTGCGTCATGCCACGTCCCGCCCCTCGCTTCCCCAATAGGGCGCGCGCAGATCCTTTTTGGAAACTTTGCCACTGGGCACCAGTGGGAAGCTGTCCATGAAGTCGATGCTTTTGGGAACCTTGTATCCTGCGAGTTTTTCGCGGGCATAGGCGAGCAGCGCAGCTTCGTCGACCGAACCGCCGGACGTGCGGATCACGCAGGCCTTGACCGCTTCGCCCCAGCGCGGATCGGGAATACCGATCACCGCCACCGCGCCTACTTCAGGATGGGTCGAGAGGACGTTTTCGACCTCGGCAGAATAGATGTTCTCACCACCCGAGACGATCATGTCCTTGACCCGGTCGACGATGTAATAAAGCCCCTCGGTATCGCGCCGGGCAACGTCGCCTGAACGGTACCAGCCGTTCACCAGCACCTTGGCAGTGGCTTCTGGCTGCTGCCAGTATCCTGCTGTGATCGCTGGTGCCCGAATCAGCAGTTCGCCTGACTGTCCATCGGGGACCTCGTTTCCGCCGCTATCGACAATTGTGAATTCGATCAACGGGAGCGGTCGTCCGCAGCTTTGCAGTTTGGCTTCGTCTTCAAGATCGTGCTCGTTAGGGCGCAAGATCGAAAACGCACCACAGCCTTCGGTAGCACCGTAGAATTGCATGAACTGGCCTGGCATCATTGCAATTGCCCGCTTGATCAACCCTAGCGAAATGGCCGAGCCGGCATAAAGCGTAAGCCGCAAAGAGGAAAAGTCGGTGCCGCCCGCGTCGGGATGGTCGAGCAGCATCTGGATCATCGTCGGAGTCAAGGTCAGCAGCGTTGGCCGATCGCGCTCGATGGTCTGTAGCACGGTTGCCGGATCGAATTGACGCACGATCGCCACAGTTACGCCATTGTAGAGGCACTGGAAGGCGATGCCGATCGAGAGCAGGTGGAAATTGGGCAGCGGGTTGACGAATATGTCGTCGACTTCCCAGCAATAGGCGGGTTCGAAATGCTCACAGAGCCGCATCCGGTTGAAGCCGCCATGCGTGAGCATCACCCCCTTGGGCAGGCCGGTAGAGCCCGAGGTGTAAAGCTGGATCGCGGTGTCTTCTTCGCTGATGAACAGCGCGGGTTTACTGTCTGGTTGGGACGCGAAGAGTGTTTCGAGCGTTTCTTCTTCATCGATCCAGATCGTCTCGATCGAGCGGCCCGAGACGGCAAGCGCGGCAGTCCACATCGGCTCCAGTCCGCGTTCGACAATTGTGATCCGTGCTTGGCTGTCTGCTATCAACTGGGCGAGTTCGGGGATCGAAAGGCGCCAGTTGAAAACCGTGAAGGCGCCACGCGTCTTGGCGGTGCCGATCAGCGCCAAGTAGAAGTCCGGGCTGTTGAGGCCGAGAAAGCCGACTCGCTCACCAGCGCTCACTCCGCGAGCCAGCAGACCGTTGGCAATTCGGTTGGCCGCCGCGTCGTACTGCGCAAAGGAGATGGTCCGGTCGCGCCACACCAATGCCCGTCGATCGGGCGTGTGGCGGGCATGATACTCGATGAATTCGCCCAGCGTGCGCACTTCAGGGTATAACCACATGGTCGGTTCAGGCCCCTTTGAACTGCGGTTTGCGCTTCTCACCAAAAGCCGTCAGCCCCTCGCGCGCATCAGCGGTTCCGGCGACACGGGCGAGCGCTTGCGCTTCAAGTTCGAGTTGCGCTTCAAGCGGCTGATCCCCGGCACTGTTAAGCAGGCGCCGCATTTCGCCATAGGCTTTGGTTGGCCCTTCGGCGAGCTGGCGGGCGATCGCTTCGGCGCGCTGGGCCAGTTGATTGGCTGGCACCACCTCATCGGCCAGGCCAATTGCCAGCGCGGCGGCGGCGTCCAGTATTTCGTTCATCAGCAAGAACTTGCGCGCCCGGGCAATTCCCATCCGGCGGGCATACATGATCGACGAGCCGGCATCGTTGCAATAGCCGATCCCGGCATAGGCGGCGACAAACCGCGTGCCCGGTTCCGCGACAACGATATCCGCCCCCGCGACCAGCGCTGCCATACCGCCAGCGCAGATATTGTGGACTGCCACAACTACCGGCGCGTCCATCCGCTGCATCCGCGCGATACCGACATGCAGATCGGCGGTCCACCGCTTGATCATCAGCGGCAGGGTGTCGAGTGTCTTGAGGAACATCGCAACGTCGCCGCCGTAACTAAAGGCTTTGCCTTCCGCCGAGATCAGCACCGCGCGTACCGAAGGGTCGGATGAAAGCGCGTTGGCGACATCGCAGAACTCGGCGCAGAACGTGCCGTCGATCGGGTTGCCCCGTTCGGGCTGGATGAAGGTCAGGCGGGCAAGGCCGCCATCGCGATCGATCCGCATGCTGGCGTAGGACACTATTATTATCCTCAGTCGATCAGCAAGACAGCTTTGATGCACTTGCCGTGATGCGCGTCGTCGATTGCCTGGTTGATCTGGTCGAGCCGATAGGTTTTCGAGAACTTTTCGATCGGCAGGCGGCCGGCCTTGTGGTGGGCGAGCAGCTCGGGAAGGAAGACTTTGGGATCGCTATCCCCTTCGACAATGCCGCGAACCGTGCCGCCGATGGTCAGCCATTGCATGATCGGAACCGGCAGCACTGCATCAAGCGAGCTAGGAACGCCGATCAGGCCGATCCGGCCCAGATTGCCGACCATATTGACCGAGGCTTCGAGGATCGGCTGGTAGCCACTGGTATCGACCACCATGTCTGCGCCCGCCGGAACGATGGCCCGGACAGCTTCGGCCGGGTCGCCAGCACCGGGATCGATCACGTGCGTAGCGCCAAGTTCCAGTGCGAGCTGGCGGCGGCCTTCCTGCGGCTCGATCACGATGATCGGGCTGCATCCGGCAATCTTGCCGCCGAGCAGCGCGCTGAGGCCCACTGCCCCTCCGCCAAGCACAACAAGTGCCTCACCGGCCTGGGCATTCAGCGAGCGCATGACCGCTCCTGCGCCAGTCTGCACCCCGCAGCCGAGCGGGGCGAGGGTGGCAAGATCGGCATCGTCATCGAGTTTCAGCACATTGCGCTCGTTGGCGATCGCCAGCCCGGCGAAGGAGGACTGGCCGAAGAAATTGTCCGCCACTGCGATCTCGCCACCCTGAGCGACCTTGTGCAGCCGGGTAGAGCCGTCGCCTCGCGCGCAGGCCATGTTGAGCGGCACGAAGCTTTGGCAATAAGCCGGGTGATCGTTATCGCAATGGCGGCATGCCCCGCAGCTGTTGAACGTCAGCAGCACCTTGTCGCCAGGCTTGAGCGAAGTGACGTCCGGTCCGACCGCGTCGACGATACCAGCGCCTTCGTGTCCCAGCACCGCCGGAAACTGCAGCCCCAGCGCGCCCGATGCAATTACCAGGTCCGTATGGCAAATGCCGACCGCCTTGATTGCGACGCGCACTTCATTGCCCCGCGGTTCGCCGACATGAACGGTCTCGATAGCGAAGGGACCATTGGCTTGGTTCAGAACGGCAGCTTGGGTATGCATGAAAGTGCTCCGGTATGAGGATCAATGGCTTTGACGGTTGGCAACGGGCCGTCGCATGAGAAACCTTGGGCGCTCCCGCGTCAGAAATTCCGGCGTTACCTCACTCTGTGAACCAAATCCCATTTCACTTTAAGAATTTTGCGTGACCTTGCTACGCAAGCCAGGCCAGGGAACTTGAACATAAACATATTTACGACTTATTCAACTGCCCGCGAAAGATGTGCAAGAGGGTGTCAGCCACCGACAGAAACCTGCGCAGCATGAAGGAGACCCGGGATGCTGAAGAACCTGTTCGGCGAATGCCATTTTCCCTCGGTTCGCCGGTTCGGAACTAAGATTGAGTTCACAGTTGGCCAGAACAGGATGGTCGGTCAAAGCGCGCTCGAAGCCGCCACTGCCTATCCGTATGATTACACCGTCGAATCCTCGGGAATCCGCCGTAAGCGGATCCATTTTTGCATGGTCCATGCCCAAACATCGATTGGTTATACGTCGAGTCGGGAAAGGCTTGAGGCCGGCTTTATCCTGGCCCGCCCGGCGGTCGCTAAATCGGATCCTGATAGTGCGGTAGATTGTGTCGATGCTGCACTGGTGGTGTGCACAAGTCCGCCGCTTGTCGCTACCACCAACCGCATCTGCGATCCTCAGCAGGTGACGTGGAAAACAGATGTACCACTCTGCTACCAGGCAGGGCCATACATGAATGTTTCCTGGCGGGGCGCAATGGTGCCGCGATTTTGCTTTTTTCGCGCTGCGCCTGCCCAAGGCGGACAGCCCCGCCTGACCACTTTCATGCAGTGCATGCCGAACGAGGTTCTGACGTCCGTTCCATTTCGGATTGATAGCCGCATGGACGCTTTTGGAAGCGCGACAGTGCAGGCCCCATCGTGGCGATCGGCGGCGGAAGCGGGTTGGTGCGTTGATGAACCCGTTGGAGGATGATTTTTGCAGACGAAGCGAACGCGGGCTCTATTGCCGCAGGCTCCCACCAAGGTAATATCCACAACGACAAATTCACGGATGCAAGCAACCGGTTCAGCTAGGGTCAGGAAGAGGAAAGCAGACATGGCTACCAGCAGAGACCGTTTTTTTATTGGCAATGAGTGGGTTCGGCCCGCCAGTGACCGTCGTTTCACGCTCATCAATGCTTCGACCGAGGAGGTCATCGGGACCGTACCCGAAGCGTGCGAAGCCGATGTTGATCGGGCTGTTGCTGCGGCGCAAGCGGCACGGGTCGCGCCAGGCTGGTCCGATTTGACCGCGCCGCAACGCGCCGCCGTGATGGAGCGGTTCATGGGTGCCATTGCTGCGCGCGGGGTTGATCTGGCCCGGGCTGTAAGCATGCAGAACGGCATGCCGCTGGCGCTAAGTCAGCAACTCGAAGGCCAGTTCTCGGTTGGCGTGGTGCAGTATTATATGGAGCTGGCCAAAACGCTGGGCCAGCCCGACATCCGTCCCTCGCAGATGGGCAAGGAAACCCTCGTCGAAGGGACCCCGATCGGGGTGGTCGCAGCCATCGTGCCGTGGAACGTCCCGGTAACGCTGGCGCTCAACAAGATCGCGCCAGCGATGGCGGCGGGCTGCACTGTGGTGATCAAACCGTCACCGGGGACAATCCTCGATTCCTATATCCTGGCCGAAGCGGCGCTGGAGGCAGGCGTCCCCCCCGGCGTGCTCAACTGGATCGCCGCGGACCGCGACGTTGGCGCCTATCTGGTCGGACATCCCGGGATCGACAAGGTTGCCTTCACCGGCTCCACCGGGGCGGGGCGGATGATTGCCCGAACCTGCGGCGAGTTGCTGCGACCTGTCACTTTGGAACTGGGCGGAAAATCGGCTGCGATCCTGCTTGAGGACGCCGATATCGGCACCTTCCTGCAGGGGGTGCCGATGGCCTCGATGCTCAACAATGGTCAGGCTTGCTATAATGGTACGCGCATACTGGCACCCAAGAACCGTTACGGCGAAGTGGTCGATGCCTTGGCGGGCCTTGCAGCCTCGCTGACGGTGGGCGATGCGATGGATCTTGGCACCCATGTTGGCCCGATGGCGTCCAGCGCGCACCGCGACCGGGTGGAAAGCTATATCGAGATCGGCAAGGGCGAGGCCAGGCTGGTTGCAGGTGGCGGACGGCCCAAGCACACCAATCGCGGCTGGTTCGTTGAGCCGACGGTTTTTGCCGATGTCGATAATTCAGCCCGGATCGCGCAAGAGGAAATCTTTGGGCCAGTGCTGGCAGTCATCGCCTACGACGGCGAGGAGGATGCGCTGCGGATTGCCAATGACAGCCAGTTCGGCTTGGGCGGATCGGTGTGGAGCGCGGACAGCGCCCACGCCACCGCAGTCGCTCGCAAGGTTGAAAGCGGCACGGTCGGAGTCAACGGCTATATGCCCTCGCTTGGCGCGCCGTTCGGCGGGGTCAAAGCCAGTGGCCTAGGACGTGAATTCGGACCTGAGGCTATCAATGCCTATCAGAATACCAAGTCGATTTATGTGATGGGCTGAGCCGAATACACCGCTAATACATAGGAGGGCGCGATTCATGGCAAGCAACTGCCTGTGCCCGGCGCCTGGATATGCCTCGAATGTGGCTCGAAAAAGCGTGATTTCACGCTGATCGACTGGGAATAGACGATCAGACCAGCGAGTACCCGCCGTCGATCTTGATTACCGCGCCGGTGAGCACCGGGTTGGTCATGCAAACAAGCACCAGCGCGGCCACATCTTCGTCCGAGCAGATCCGGCGCGCGGGCAGTTTTTCGGCGGCGCTGGCAAAAAAGGCGGCGCGCCGTTCTTCGGGCATGGCGTGCCACATCGGGGTATCGACCAGGCCCGGTGAAACCGCATTGACCCGGATCGGTCCGAGCTCGACCGCAAGCGCCCGGGCCAGCGCTTCGAGCGCCGCATTGGCACAGCTTGCGGCGACTTGACCGGGGGCAGGGCGCTCGGCGAACACGCCCGAGATGAAAGTGATCGAGGCGTCCGGAGCCAGCGGTGCGAGGGAAGCCACCCGCCAGGCCCCCCAGAATTTGGTTTCGAATGACTGCGCTGCTGCTGATGCACTGCCCGGGTCACGGAATTTGCCCGGCCTGCCCCCCGGCCGAGACGACAAGGTGGTCGAAGGGTGGTTGCCCGGACAGAGAAGCGCCAACTTGCGCTTCATCGGAAATGTCCAACTGGAGATGACGGGGAGCACCCGAAATGGCTGAAACCTCGCCCCGCCGTGACGCAGTGGTCACCACGGCACCTGCAGCGGCGGTCAATCGCACTACAGCCGCACCGATGCCCGAACTGCCGCCGACCACCAGCACGTGCTTGCCACTAATTTTCATTACCTTCCCTCCGGCTTGCCAATGTCTAGTGCGGTGAGCTCAAGCAGGGACGAGCATGGAGCGCCTGAAGCAACACCCTCAAATCCAAATCCTGACTAGCCTAGCCTCGCGGCAGCGACGTTCGTTCTGATTTCCGCCCTGTGCATGAACGCCTGGTCAGCTCGTTGAAGCCGAAGCCCGAGCGGCACCACCAACCCGTCAGCTGTTTACTAGGGTCAGGACCTGTTAACCGCGCCATCGAGGTTTGAAGCAAAATGGTCCAGCGCGAGGCGGATAGGTGCGGGAATAGTTATTCTATTTCAAGCCTATCCAACGCTGCGATGGGCCATTTTGGTCAAATCCGCTTGGAC